>CADEGS010000227.1 GCA_902826945.1 uncultured bacterium
CGGGCTCGCCCGTCTGCGGCGCGCTCGTCTCGTCTTTCGTGCGTCTGCCTCCGCTCCCGTGCGCCGGCTCTCCGCCGGCGCCGGAGCACGCGGCAGGGTGAAGGACATCTCGGTCCACTCGCCGGGACGCGAGCGCGCGCGCACGGAGCCTCCGTGGCCCTCGACGATGCGCTTGACGATCGCGAGCCCCAGGCCGCTCCCGCGCGGCTCCCTGCCGGCGGCCGCGACCTGCTCGAACAGCCCGAAGACCCGCTCCAGATCCTTCTCGGGGATCCCCACGCCGCTGTCCTCGACGCGGAAGCGCCAGGCGGCGCCCTCGGCCTCTGCGCTCACGCGCACGCTGCCCGTCGGCTTGCCGAGGTGCGCCAGCGCGTTCGCGATCAGGTTCTGGAAGACCTGAGCGAGCTGGGTGGGGTCGCCGTGCACGACGGGCAGGTCGTCGATCGCGACGCGCACGCCGGCCTGGACCTCGAGCGACTCCAGCGCGCGGCGCGCGACGGCGCCCGCGTCCACCGGCTCGCGCACCGCCGCCAGGCCGGCGCGCGAGTAGCGCAGGATGCCCTGCACGAGCTCCGCCAGGTCCAGGCAGCGCTGGCGCAGGAGCGCCAGGTTCTCCAGGCTCTCCGCCGGCGCGACGGCGGCCAGGTCCTCGGCCATCATCTCGGCGATCGAGACGATCCCGCGCAGCGGCGCGCGCACGTCGTGGGCGAGGACGCGCGTGAGCTGCTCCAGGCTCTCGTTGCTCCGTCGCAGCGCCTCCAGCGTCGTCTGCACGCGCGCCTCGATCTCCTTGCGCGCGGTGATGTCCACGATCGAGCAGGAGACGAGCAGGCCGTCCGCGGTGCGCTCGGGGCGCAGGCCGACCTCGACCGGGAACGAGCTCCCGTCGCGCCGCTCGCCGAACAGGTCGCGCCCCGCGCCCATCGCGCGCGTCTCGGGATCGGCGCAGAAGCGCTCGCGCAGCGCCGGATGCGCGGCACGGCTGGCCGCGGGCACGAGCACCTCGATCGGGCGTCCGAGGAGCTCGTCGTGCCGGTAGCCGAACATGCGCAGCGTCTCGCCGTTCGCGAGCAGGATCGTGCCGCGCTCGTCCACCATCACGATCCCGACCGGGCACGACTCGAGCGCCAGGCGCAGGCGCTCGTGCTCGCCCAGGTCGCTGCGCGGGCGCGGAGGAGCTCCGCTGCCCGCGCTCCGTGCCTCTCCCCCTCTCACGTCGCGGCGCCAGACTAGCCTCGAGATCCCGCCCGTCGAGAGGTTGCTGCGCTCCGCCGGCCCGGCGCCGTTCCCGCTCGTGCGACGGCACTGTGCCCCGCGCGGGAACCAGCCGCCGCGCGGGGGGAAGAGCCGAGCGCGCGCGCCGTCCGTCGCGCGCTAAGCTCGCTCGGCCGTGCCGCCGCCCGACGCCCTGCTCGCGCTCCTGGCCACGATCGCGCTCGCCACGCTCCTCGCCCCCCGCCTGCGCTTGCCGCTCCCCCTGGCGCTGACGCTGGCGGGGCTGGGCCTGGCCTCCATGCCCGGGTTCGAGACGCTGCGGCTGTCGCCCCGGCTCGTGCTCTTCGTGCTCCTGCCGCCGCTGCTCTACGCGGACGCCTTCAACACCTCGTGGCACGACTTCGTGCGCTGGCTGCGGCCCATCCTGATGCTGGCCGTCGGGCTGGTCGCCTTCACGATCGTGGTCGTCGGGCTGCTCGCCCACCAGCTGTTCCCCGACCTGCCGCTGCTCGCGTGCTTCGCGCTGGGCGCGATCCTCTCGCCCACCGACACCGTCGCGACGCAGGCGGTGCTCGAGCGCCTGCGCATCCCGCGCCGCGTGACCGCGATCCTGGGCGGCGAGAGCCTGGTGAACGACGGCACGGGCCTGGTCGGCGTCCAGATCTGCGTCATCCTGCTCGCGACGGGCGCCTTCGAGAGCGCCTCCTTCCCGCTCGGCAGCGTGCTCGCGCGCTTCGCGCTGGTCACCGGCGGCGGCGTCGTGATCGGGCTCGGCGTCGGAGCGCTCTTCGCCGCGCTGAACCGGCGCGTGCGCGAGACCTCGGCGCTGTTCGTGCTCTCGCTCGTCTCGCCCTACCTGGCCTCGCTGCTCGCCTTCGAGGTCGGGGCCTCGAGCGTGCTCGCCGTCGTCGTCGCCGGCTTCTTCGTCGCCTGGCGCATCCACCACGTGCCGGCCCGGAACCGCGTGCCGCTGTACGCGGTCTGGGACCAGCTCGTGTTCCTGCTCAACGCGCTGAGCTTCCTGTACATCGGGCTCGAGGTGCCGGCCCTGCTCGCGTCGAGCGCGCAGGCCGGCCGCGCGACCTTGCTGGGCGCGCTGGCGATCGCGCTGGCCGTGATGGCGGCGCGCTTCGTCTGGATGTTCCCGGGCGCCTACCTGCCGCCCTGGCTCAGCCCGCGCCTGCGCGCGCGCGAGGGCGGCTACCCCACCCTCGCCGGCGTGGTGCTCGCCTCGTGGTGCGGCGTGCGCGGCAGCGTGTCCCTGGCGGCTGCGCTGGCCCTGCCGCAGGTGCTCGCCGACGGGAGCCCGCTCCCCGGGCGCGAGCGCATCGTCTTCGTGACGCTGGTGGTCGTGCTCCTGACGCTCTTCGCCCAGGGGCTCACGCTCGGCCCGCTCGTGCGCCTGCTGCGGCTGCGCGCGGGTCCCGAGACCGACCAGGAGCTGCTGGCCGCGCGCGAGGCCGTGCTCGCCGCGGGCATCGCGCGGCTGGACGAGTTCTGCAGCCAGACCTCGTGCCCGATCTCGGTGCACCACCTGCGCCAGGCGATGGCGGAGGAGCTCGAGCTCCTGCGCGAGCAGGACGGGGCCGAGCGCGCGCGCGCGCGCCAGCGCCAGGACGTCTCGCGCGACGTGCGCGCGGCCATCCGCGACGCGCAGGCGCGCGCGCTGGTCGACCTGCGCGACGCGCAGCGCATCAACGACCTGCTCCTGTCGCGGCTCCTGCTCGAGCTGGACGGCGCCCAGGCCCGGCCCTGAGGCCTACCCGTCGACCAGGCTGTAGCGCGTCGCGCGCGCCTTGCCCTCGGTGCGGATGCGGCCTTCCTCGCGCAGGCGCGAGAGCACCGGCCGCAGGCCGGCCGTGTCGGTGCCGAGCTCGCCCGCCATCTCCTCGGAGCGCGCGCCGGGGTGGCGCTCGAGGAAGTCGAGCACCTGCTCGGCCTCGACCGCCGCGCCGCGGCGCGGGACCGGGCGCAGGGTGCCCTTGCGCCCCTTGGCGGTCACGCCGTGCAGCGCCAGGCACGCCGAGAGCGTCTGGCCGGCCTCGACCAGCGCCGTCTTCGTGGCCACGTCCTCGGTCAGCGAGAGCGCCTTCTCGACCGAGCGCAGGGCGCTCGAGACGTGCTTCAGGGAGGGGTCCTTCTTGACCTTCTTGCGCTCCGCCTGGGCCTTCATCTTGGCCAGCTGCGCCTCGAGGTCGGCGATCCGCTCGTCGTAGGAGCGCCGGCGCCGTGTCGGTGTCGCGGACATTCGGGTTCGGAATGGGGCTCTAGGGGATCGAGCGTCGGGTGCCCACCGACTCCGGGAGAGAGTCGACCAACCGGCAGCATACGTTCCCGCGGCGGGCCGGCGAAGGCCCTGGAGCCCCTCCGCTCCGCCGTCCCCGCGTCCCGGGCCCGCCGGACGGGGGATCAGGAGCCGCGCAGGGTCTCGGGCATGTCGGCCAGGACGAAGCCCATGACCGCCAGGAGCGCCGTCGCGCGCCGCAGGTCGAGCGGGTCCACCTTGTCCAGCGTGTCCGCGCGCGTGTGGTGCCAGTCGAAGTAGCGCTCGCCGACGGTCACCAGCGAGAGCCCCGGCACGCCCTCCTCCATCAGCGGGCCGATGTCGGCCCCCTCTCCGCCGCGGCGGATCTCGGTGGCCTCGATCCCCGCGCACAGGCCCGCGATCTCCCCCAGCATCCCGCGCGCCCGCGCGTAGGCCGCCGAGCCCTCGCCCTCCTCGGGGGAGCCCGGCAGCGTGAACCCGAAGCCGACCGGGCGCTCGCAGCCGCCGTCCATCTCGATCGCGGCGACGTGCGAGCGCACGTCGTCCCCCAGCGCCGCGCGGTAGGCCTGCCCGCCGCGCAGCCCGTTCTCCTCGTTCGTCCACAGGACGACGCGCAGCGTGCGGCGCGGCACGAGCCCCAGGCGATGGACGAGCGTCAGGGCGTGCCAGGCGGCGATGCACGAGGCGCCGTCGTCGTGCGCGCCGTGGCCGACGTCCCACGAGTCGTAGTGCCCGCCCATCACGACCACCTCGTCCGGCCGCTCCGAGCCGCGGATCTCCGCGATCACGTTGGCCGAGGGCGCGTCGGGCAGCGTCTGCGCCCCCATCGTGAGCCGCAGGCGGATCTCCTCGCCGCGGCGCGCCGCCGCCAGCAGGTCGAGCGCGTCCTCGACCGTGATCGCCGCCGCCGGGATGCGCGGCGCGTCCGCGGCGTAGCGCAGCGCGCCGGTGTGCGGCGTGTACAGGCTGCGGCCGGTCGCCGAGCGCACGAGCGCGGCCACCGCGCCCAGCCGCGCCGCGCGCGCGGCGCCGTGCGTGCGGTAGGCGACCGTGCGCCCGTAGCCCTCCCAGTCCACCGCGTAGACCACGATCTTGCCCTCCACGCCCGCGCGCCCGAGCGCCTCGAGCTCGTCGAAGCCGCGCACGACCACCGCGCTCGCGCTCAGCCCCTCGGGCGGCGTGCCCACGCTGCCGCCGAGCCCGAGCAGGGCCAGCGCGCGCGGCGCGGGCGCCAGGAGCTGGAGCGACTCCTCGCCGCGCACCCAGTGCGGCACCAGGACCTCCTGCGTGCGCACGTCGAGCCCCTCGGCGCGCATCGTCTCCGCCGCCCAGGCGATGGCCCGCTCCAGCTCGGACGAGCCCGACAGCCGCGGCCCGATCACGAGGCAGAGGTGCTCCAGCTTGTCCTGGGCGCCCGTGTCCGCCAGCGCGGCGCCGAGCAGCCGGCCGGCGGCCTCGCGGTAGCGGTCGGCCAGCCCGTCGCCGGCGCCCGCGCGCGAGCCGAGGAAGAGGAGCGTGACGAGGCAGCCGAGGACGCGCATGGGCTTCTCCGCGAAGGGTCGGTGGCGAGCGGGCCTCGCCGGGAGGCGCGGCAGAGCATACCGGGAGCCCGCTCGTCGCGGTCGAGGGAGCGCGACGGCTGGAAGGCGCGCTGCGGGCGCCTATGCTCCGCTCGCGCGAGGGCGCGAAGTGGACCGATCCCCCCGAGCTCCCGCGCCCGGCGCGACGACCGCCGCGGACGCCCCCGTCGCGCTGGTCGAGGGCGTGGACAAGGCCTACCGCCGCGGCCGCGCGCGCGTGCAGGCGCTCGCGGACGTGTCGCTCGCGGTGCGCGCGGGCGAGCTCCTGGCCCTGGTCGGCCCCTCGGGCTGCGGCAAGTCCACGCTCTTGAACCTGCTCGCCGCCGTCGACCGGCCGGACGCGGGGCGCGTCCGCGTGTGCGGCGTCGAGCTCGCGCAGGCGGACGAGCGCGCGCTGACGCTCCTGCGCCGGCGCTCGATCGGCGTCGTGTTCCAGGCCTTCCACCTGCTCGCGAGCCTGACCGCGGCCGAGAACGTCGCGCTCCCGCTGGCGCTCGACGGGAGGAGCGACCCCGCGCGCGTCCTCGCGCTGCTCGCGCGCGTGGGGCTCGCGCAGCGCGCCGACCACCACCCGGCCGCGCTCTCCGGCGGCGAGGAGCAGCGCGTCGCCATCGCGCGCGCGCTCGTGCACGGCCCGGCGCTCCTGCTCGCCGACGAGCCGACCGGCAACCTGGACTCCGCCAGCGGCGCCGAGGTCCTGGCGCTGCTCGACGCGCTGCGGCGCGAGGCGGGCCTGGCGCTGGTCATCGCGACGCACGACCCCGAGGTCGCCGCGCGCGCCGACCGGGTGGTCGCTCTGCGCGACGGCCGCGTCGTCGCGAGCGAGGCGCGCGCGTGAGCGCGCGCCTGTGGCTGCGGCCGGTCCTGGCGCGTCCGCTGCGCTTTCTCGGGACGGTCGCGGGCGTCGCGCTGGGCGTGGCCTCGGTCGAGAGCACGCTGCTCGCGAGCCGCGCGGCGGTCGCCTCCCTGGGCGAGGACGTCGAGGCGCTGGCCGGCGCCGCGACGCTCGAGATCCGCCGGCCGGGAGGCGTGCCGCTCGACCTGCTGGCGCCGCTGCGCGGGCTGTGCGGGCGCGCGCTGCTCGTGCCCGTGGTCGAGGGGCTGGCGCGCGCGCCCGCGCTGGGCGAGCGCGTGCGCGTGCTCGGCGTGGACCTCCTCGCCGCCGGCCTGCCCGGCGCGGCCCCGCTCGCCGACGACGCCGGCGCGCGCGACGCGCTGCTCCTGCGCGCGGGCGCGCTCCTCTCGGAGGGCCTCGCGCGCGAGCTCGGCGCGCGAGCGGGGGACGCGCTCGAGCTGGTCGTGGACGCGCGCCCGCGGCGCCTGGAGGTCGCGCGCGTGTTCGCGCCCGAGCGGCTGCCCGCGGCCTGGGAGCGCACCGTCGTCGTCGACGTCGCGCTGGCGCAGGAGCTCTTCGCGCGCGCCGACGTGGACCGCGTCGAGGTCGTTCCGCGCGCGGGCGAGCGCGGGCCGGCGGCGGAGGCCGCGCTGGCCGCGGAGCTCGCGCGGCACCTGCCCGCGGGGACGCGCGTCGCGCCGGTCTCCGAGCGCCGCGCCGAGGGCGAGCGCGCCGTGCGCGCGCTGCGCTTCAACCTGGCCGCGCTGGCGGGCGTCTCGCTGCTCGTCGCCGGCGTGCTGGTCGCGACGGCGCTCGCCACCTCGCTCGTGCAGCGCCGGCGCGCGCTGGCGCTCCTGCGCTCGCTGGGCGCCTCGCGCGGGCAGCTCGCGCGCGCGGTGCTGGCCGAGGCGGCCGCGATCGGCACCCTCGGCGGCGCGCTGGGCGTCGGCGCCGGCTGGCTGGCCGCGCGCGCGGCGCTGGCGGGCGCGCACGCGACCTACGCGACGCTGGTCCCCTCGCTCCTGCCCGGGCGGCTCGACGCCGGAGCGGGCTGGATCGCGCTCGGGCTCGCGCTCGGGCTCGGGACCTCGCTGGCCGCCGCCGCGCTGCCGCTCGCCGAGGCGCTCTCCGTGCCGCCCCTGCAGCACCTGCGGCGCGAGCATCCGCTGCCGATGGCGCGCGCGGCGCGCGCGCGCGCGCTGGGG
>CADEGS010000228.1 GCA_902826945.1 uncultured bacterium
CCCCGCCGCCGCCCGTCGCCGCCGCCCGTCCGCGCGCGAGCGCCGAGCGCGAGGCCCTCGCGGCCCCCGCCGCCGCGGCGGCGCCCGAGGCCCAGCGCCTCGCGCCGAGCGACGTGCCGAGCCCCGAGCGCCCCTCCCAGGCGGTCGCGCTGCCGCGCGAGTCGCTCGCCGCGCCCCCGGCCGCGCCCGCGCCCGCGCTCGCGTTGCCCGAGGCGCAGAGCCGCGCGGGCGAGGCCGAGCGGCGCGCCCCGCAGGAGGCGCTCGCGCCCGACCGGCTCGCTCAGGACGCCGTGGCCGCGGGCTCTCGTGCCGCTGCCGCCGCTCCCGCCCGCGGCGCGCCGGAGGTCGCGCTGCGCGCGCCCGATCCGCAGGCGCCGGCGCGCGAGGGCAGCGGCGTCGCGGCCGCCTCCGCCGCGACGCCCGACGTCTCCCTGGAGAGCCGCGAGGCGGCCGAGCCGCGCCATGCGGGTCAGGCGCCCGAGCTCGCGGTCGCGGCGCGCCCCGCGCCGGCGCGACCCGACGGCGAGGCGCGGGACGCCGTGCCCGAGCGCCTGGCCGACGCGACCGCCGGCGCCGCGCCCGCGCTCGCCGCGCCCGTCCGCCCGCGCGCCGACGACGCTCGCGAGAGCCTCGACGCGCCGCAGGCGAGCGCGGACGCGCCCGGCGGCGAGCGCCTCGCGCCCGACGACCTCGCGCACGCCGGCGCGCCCGCGCAGGACGTCGCGCTTCCGCGGGAGGCGCCGCCGGAGCCTGCACCCGGCGCGCTGGCCGCCCCCGCGCTCGCGCTGCCGGGCGCGCGCAGCCGCGCGGGCGAGGCCGCCGCGCGCGAGAGCGCGGCCGGCGCTCCCGAGCGCCTGGATGCCGCCGCGACGGAGAGCGGCGCGGGTCCGCGCGTCGCGCCCGAGGCGCCCGTCGCGCTCTCCGTCCCGCGCCAGGGAGAGCTCGGCGCACCGCGGCGCGCCGAGCTGTCGCCCGAGCCGGCGCGCCCCGGTGGCGTGCCGCCGATCGAGCTGCGCGCGCCGGCGGCGAGCCCCTCGGCGCGCGCCAGCGCGCCCGACGAGGGGCCGCGCCGCTTCGACGCGCTGGCCGGGCTCGAGCGCGCGGCGCCCGGCCGTCCCGCGGTCGCCACGGCCGGAAGCCCCGCGCCCCCGCGCAGCGACGACCGTCCCGCGCTGCCGCAGCCCGAGGTGCGCGCACCCGAGCCGCTGGCGCTGGCGCTGCCCAAGCCGCCGGTCGCCGTCCCCAAGGACGAGCGTCCGAAGCTCACGCGCGAGGACACCTACAAGAACCGCTTCGGCGGCGAGAAGCTGCGCGCGCTGGAGGAGTTCGGCGGCGGCCAGGAGACGGAGCGCGCCGTCGCGGCGGGCCTGCGCTACCTGGCGTCGATCCAGAACGAGCGCGGCTTCTGGGGCAGCCGGCGCGACTACAAGGACAAGTACGGCGACGTGCGCATCGGCAAGACCGCGCTGGCGCTGCTCGCCTTCCTCGGCGCCGGCCACACGCCCCGCTCGGGCGCCGAGCACGCGCGCGTGGCGGAGCGCGCCGTCTCGTTCCTCCTGAGCCAGCTGGACCCGAAGAGCGGCCACTTCGGCGACTGCGCCTCGTACGGGCACGGCATCGCGACCTACGCGCTGGCCGAGTGCTTCGCGCTGACGCGCGACCCCGTGCTGCAGGAGCCGCTGCGCACCGCCGTGGAGCACATCCTGGCCAACCAGAGCTCGCGCGAGGACCCGCGCTACCAGGGCGGCTGGGGCTACTACTACAACGACGGCCGCAGCTGGGAGAACGATCGCTGGCCGCGCGTGTCGGTCACCTCGTGGCAGGTCATGGCGCTCGAGTCGGCGCGCCTCGGCGGGCTGGAGGTGCCCGAGTCGGCCTTCGACGGGGCGCGCGCCTTCCTGCTGGAGGCGTGGGACGAGCGCCGCGAGGCCTTCCGCTACAACCACGACCCCGCGCGCCTGCGCTCGAGCTATCCGATCCTGCCGGCCTCGACGCCGGCGGCGCTGTTCGCGCTCTCCCTGCTCGGGCGCGACCTGGCCGACCCCGAGCTCGCGCCGGCGCGCCGCTTCGTGCTCGAGCGCCTGCCGCAGGAGTTCCGCTTCACCAGCGAGAGCGCCTTCGTCTACGAGGGACAGGGCAACGAGTACTTCTGGTACTACGCGACCCTGGCGATGTTCCGCGCCGGCGGCGGCTCGTGGCGGCGCTGGAACGAGGCGATGAAGCAGACGCTGCTGCCCGCCCAGGCGAGCGACGGATCCTGGCCGGGCGGCTCGACCTACGCCGAGTTCGCCGGCGACGACGACGCCGACCGCTCCTATCGCACGGCGATGTGCGTGCTGACGCTCGAGGTCTACTACCGCTACTTCACGCCGCTCCTGGCGGAGCGCTGACCCTCGCCTCGCGGCCGCCGCCGGCCTATCCTCCTGCGCGCGGAGGCCGCGCGCCGCCGCGCCCCATGCAGGAGCGACCCTGGCACCGCCACTATCCCCCGGGCGTCCCGCGCTCGCTCGACTACGAGCCGCTGACCGTGGTGGACTTCCTGCGCCGCACCGCCGAGCGGCTGCCGCATCGGCCGGCGCTCCACTTCCTGAGCCGGAGCTGGACCTGGGGCGCGCTCGTCGAGCGCGTCGAGCGCTGCGCCGCGGCCTTCGCCGGCCTGGGCGTCGGCCCGGGCTCGACGGTCGCGATCCTGCTCCCGAACCTGCCGCAGACCGTCGTCTGCTACCAGGCCGCGCTGTGGCTCGGCGCGCGCGTGGTGATGACGAACCCGCTCTACACCGAGCGCGAGATCGAGCACCAGTGGCGCGACGCCGAGGTCGACCTGGCCGTGGTGGCGGACTGGCTCTACGCCGCGCGCGTCGCGCCGGCGCGAGAGTCGCTCCCGCGCCTGCGCCACGTCGTCGCGACCGGGATCCCGGACTGGCTGCCCTTCCCGCTGCGGCCGCTGGCCGCGCTGCGCCTGCGCCTGGCGCGGCCGCCGCTCGCCGCGCGCGTGCCGCGGGGGAGCGGCGTGCGGCGCCTGGACGCGCTGCTCGCGGACGCCCCGGCGCGCGCGCCGCGCCCGCCGCTCGCGCTCGAGGACGTGGCCGTGCTGCAGTACACCGGCGGCACGACCGGACCCTCGAAGGGCGCGATGCTGACGCACCGCAACCTGTCCGCCAACGTGCAGCAGCTCGCGCCGCTCTACGTCGGCATGGAGTACGGCCGCGAGGTCGTGCAGACCTGCCTGCCGCTCTTCCACGTGTTCGGCATGACGGTGTGCATGAACTACGCCGTGTTCCAGGGCGCGGCCATGGCGCTGGTCGCGAACCCGCGCGACGTGCGCTCGGTCGTGAAGAGCATCGAGCGCCGGCGCGCGACGATCTTCCCCGGCGTGCCGGCGCTCTACAACATGCTGAACCACCACCCCGGCATCGAGCGCGCCGACCTGACCAGCGTCAAGGTCTGCCTGTCGGGCTCGGCCCCGATCCCGGTCGACGTGCAGCAGCGCTTCGAGGAGCTGACCGGCGCGCGGATCATCGAGGGCTTCGGCATGAGCGAGACCTCGCCCGTGACGCACGCCAACCCGATGGTCGGCCTGCGCAAGCTGGGCACGATCGGCATCCCGGTGTGCGACACCGACGCGCGCGTGGTCGACCCCGAGGACGGCGGGCGCGAGCTCCCTCCCGGCGAGACCGGCGAGCTCGTCGTGCGCGGCCCGCAGGTGATGGCCGGCTACTGGCGCCAGCCCGAGGAGACGGCGCAGGCGCTGCGCGACGGCTGGATGCACACCGGCGACCTGGCCACGATGGACGAGGACGGCTACTTCAAGATCGTCGGCCGCAAGAAGGAGATGATCAACGTCAACGGCATGAAGGTCTACCCCGACGAGGTGGACCGCGTGCTGATGGCGGACGAGCGCGTGCTCGAGGCGGCCACGATCGGCCTGCCCGACGCCGAGCGCGGCGAGCTGGTCAAGAGCTTCGTCGTGCGCAAGCCGGGCGCTGCGCTCGACGCCGAGGGCGTGCGCGCCCTCGCGCGCGCCAGCCTCGCGTCCTACAAGGTCCCGCGCGAGGTCGAGTTCCTGGACGAGCTGCCCAAGAGCTCCGTGCTCAAGGTCCTGCGCCGCGAGCTGCGCGAGCGCGAGCGCGCGCGCGGACGCGCCTGACCCGATGCGCCCGGTCCTGCTCCCGCTCGCTCTCCTCACCGCCATGCCCCAAGAGCCCCGCGACGCCCCCGCCCCGCGCCGTCCCGCCCTGCCCACGGCCGAGGAGACCCTGCGCCTGCCGCCCGACGGCGGACCGCGCTACAACCGGCTGGTCTTCGAGGCCTCGCCCTACCTGCGCCAGCACGCGGCGAACCCGGTGGACTGGTACCCCTGGGGCGAGGAGGCGTTCGCGCGCGCGCGCGCGCTCGACCGGCCGGTGTTCCTCTCCATCGGCTACTCGACCTGCCACTGGTGCCACGTGATGGAGCACGAGTCCTTCGAGGACGAGCGCGTGGCCGCGCTGATGAACGAGGCGTTCGTGTGCGTGAAGGTGGACCGCGAGGAGCGTCCCGACCTGGACCAGGTCTACATGAGCGTCACGCAGGCGCTGACCGGCGCGGGCGGCTGGCCGATGACGGTGCTCTTGACGCCCGACGCGCGGCCCTTCTTCGCGGCCACCTACGTCCCGCGCGAGAGCCGTCACGGGCGCGCCGGCATGCTGGAGCTCGTGCCGCGCATCGCCGAGGCCTGGCGCACGCGGCGCGACGAGCTCGCGGGCGACGCGGAGCGCATCGTGGCCCACGTCGCGCGCCTGTCCGCCGAGCCGGCCGGCGCGGCGCCCGGGAAGGACGCGCTGGCGCTGGCCGTGCGCCAGCTCGCGCAGAGCTACGAGCCCGCGCACGGCGGCTTCTCGCAGCGCCCGAAGTTCCCCGTGCCGCACAACCTGCTCTTCCTGCTGCAGGCGCACGCGCGCGGCGGGAACGAGCGCACGCTCGAGATGGTCACCCACACGCTCGACGCGATGCGCGCGGGCGGCGTGTTCGACCAGGTCGGCTTCGGCTTCCACCGCTACTCGACCGACGCCGAGTGGCTCGTGCCGCACTTCGAGAAGATGCTCTACGACCAGGCGCTGGTCGCGATGGCCTACGTGGCCGCCTGGCAGGTGACCGGCGACGCGGCCTACCGGCGCACGGCCGAGGAGGTCTACGCGTACGTGCTGCGCGACCTGACGTCGCCCGAGGGCGCCTTCTGGTCGGCCGAGGACGCCGACAGCGAGGGCGAGGAGGGCCTCTTCTACCTGTGGACGGCCGACGAGCTCGCGCGCGTGCTCGGCGCCGAGGACGCGCGCGTGTTCGCGCGCGCGTACGGGATCCTGCCCGAGGGCAACTTCCGCGACGAGGCGAGCGGGCTGCGCTCCGGGCGCAACATCCCGCACCTGCCGCGCCCGCTGGCGGAGACGGCGCGCGAGCTGGAGCTCGCGCCCGAGGCGCTGGCCGCGCGCCTCGAGGCGATGCGCCGCGCGCTCTTCGCCGCGCGCGAGGCGCGCGAGCACCCGTTCAAGGACGACAAGGTCCTGACCGACTGGAACGGGCTGATGATCGCCTCGCTGGCGCGCGCGGCGGCGGCCTTCGACGAGCCGCGCTACGCGGCGGCCGCGGCGCGCGCGGCCGACTGGGTGCTGGGCGCGCTGGTCGGCGCCGACGGCCGCCTGCTGAAGCGCGCGCGCGCCGGCCAGGCCGGCCTGCCCGCCACGCTGGAGGACCACGCCTTCCTGTGCTGGGGCCTCTTCGAGCTCTACCAGGCGACCTTCGAGGAGCGCTGGCTGCGCGCCGCGCTGGACCTCGCCGACCGCATGCTGGCGCGCTTCGCCGACGCCGAGCACGGCGGCTTCTTCCTCTCGGCCGACGACGCCGAGGCGCTGATCGTGCGCCCCAAGGACGCCTACGACGGCGCGCTGCCCTCGGGCAACTCGGTGGCCGCGCTGGTGCTCGCGCGCCTGGGGCGCCTGAGCGCCGACGAGCGCTACGAGGAGGCCGCGCGCGGCGTGCTGCGCGCCTTCGGCCGCCGCCTGGCCGAGGCCCCGGTGGCGCACACGATGCTGCTCGACGCGCTCGACTTCCTGGCGCTGCCGAGCTACGAGGTCGTGATCGCGGGCGAGCCCGGCGCGCCCGACACGCGCGCCATGCTGCGCGCGCTCCAGCGGCCCTTCCTGCCGAACAAGGTGGTCGTGCTGCGTCCGCCCGGCGACGAGCCCTCGATCGCGGAGCTGGTGCCGTACACGGCCGACCAGCGCCCGCTCGAGGGGCGCGCCACGGCCTACGTGTGCCGCAACTTCGCCTGCAGCCTGCCGACGACCGACCCGGCGCGCATGCTCGCGTTGCTCGCGCCCTGAGCGGGCGCGGCGCGCCCGCGCTCATTCCTGCCGCGCGCCCTCCCACGGCGCGTAGCCGTGGATCGACACGTCGCCGAGGTCGCGCGCCGCCGCGGCGAGGGGCGCGTCGGCGCCGGGGTAACGCTCGCCCGGCGGACCGTTCTCCAGCCGCAGCACGCCGCGCGGGCAGACCGCGGCGCACACGCCGCAGCCGACGCACGAGGCGCGCACGATGTTCTCGCCGCGCTGCGCGTAGGCGCGCACGTCGATGCCCATCTCGCAGTAGGTCGAGCAGTTGCCGCACGACATGCACTGTCCGCCGTTGGTCGTGATGCGGAAGCGCGAGAAGAGCCGCTGCAGGAGGCCCAGGACCGCCGCCTGCGGGCAGCCGAAGCGGCACCACACGCGGCTCCCGAGCAGCGGGTAGAAGCCGACGCCGACGACGCCCGAGAAGACCGCGCCGACGTAGAAGCCGTACCAGCGGCGCAGCGGCCACGACCACGAGCCGAGCAGGCCCCACCGGTGGTCGAGCCACACGACGAGCGTCGTCAGGAGCACCAGGCCGAGCACGGAGTGGATCAGCCAGCGCTCGATCTTCCAGGCGCGCGTCGACTTGTCCGAGAGCTGGCGCCAGGGGTCGCCCAGCGTCTCCGCCAGGCCGCCGCAGCCGCACACCCACGAGCAGTACCAGCGCTTGCCG
>CADEGS010000229.1 GCA_902826945.1 uncultured bacterium
ACATGACGTCTCCTGCGAGTAAAGAGCCGCTCTGCCTTCGAGAGCGATGACGACTGGCCCGAGGCGCCCGTCGCCCCCCTTGAGGCCAAGGCAGCGTCCGGGTCACCGACCGGCGGGTCAGCTCCACAGACCTTTGTACGCTGCGGGTCTCGCCAGCGGTTCAAGAGCTTCGCCTTCCACGAGGGCGGCAGGCGGCTCGGCTACGCCAGAGCGACCGGGTGCCGCGCGACCCCCCGCCGCCTCGAGTGGGGGGCCGCGCGACCGGTGGCTTCAGTTCCCGACCGTCACGTCGAGCGCGTTGGAGAGCGCGAACGGCGTCACGCCGCCGAGGTGGATCGCCTGCGCGCAGAAGGCGAGGCCGCACAGGAAGCTCGCGTTCGGCACGGTGCCGCCGAAGCCCGCGATCGGCCCGACCGCGAGGGGCAGCGACAGGAGCTCGCCGCTGCCGCCCAGATCGAGGCACAGGAGCGTCTGCCCGCCGGCGAGCGGGAACGAGAACGGCGTGTCGTAGCCGATGACGGCGGCCAGCGCGTGACCGGTCGTCGTCAGGTCCACCGAGAACGACCACGGGTCGCCGAGCGTGAACGTGCTGCCCGAGAAACTGCTCGGGTTCGAGCCGCCGTTGCGCGCGACCGTGGCCGCCGGGACGACCAGCACGCCGAAGGCATCCATCGCCGTCCAGCCGCAGGCCCAGTTGGCGGACCCGCTCGGGGCGAACGCGCCCTTGTAGGGCGCGCTGCAGTAGAAGCCGTCGTCGGGAGCCGAGCTGGCCGGCACCGGGCCGGACGGGAGCGGGTCGATCGCCGTCACCGGGAGCATCGTGTTGGAGCCGATGACGATCGGGGCGCCGCGGGTGAGCATGCGGATCGGCGACGCGCCGACCGTGGCGTTGCCCAGCGTCGGGTTGAACACGCCGACGCTCGTGGCCTCGGTCACGCTCCCCACGTTGAAGAAGCAGCTGCTGCGGATCTCGGCCAGGAAGCCGGTCGGGTCCTGCGCCGTGTAGGTCGTGGCCGGGCTCGGGCAGGGGTTCACCGGCGACGTGACCGACGCCAGCGTGTCCCAGAAGTCGTTGGCCGCGCCCGCGACGTTCCAGGGCAGGGTGCCGCCGAAGCCGTAGCCCGTGCCGCACGGGTCGCCGTCGACGTTGTCGAAGCTGACCAGGCGGTCGCCGATGTCCATGAAGATGCAGTTGCGGTACTGGACGCCGGCCTCGTCACGCCAGGCCGTGGCGTGGTCGCCGGAGACCGGCTGGCCGACGACGGTGGCGTTGTAGACCGCGGTGCGCGTCACCGGCTGGCGGTCGGAGGTCTCCGCGCCGTCGGCCTCGAAGCAGTTGTCGCCCACGCCCGAGCCCTGCGGCGCGGCGCACGAGTAGCCCTGCACCACGAAGGGGAACTGGATCTTGCCGCGGTAGCCCTGGTCGAGGTCGATGCTGTCGTCGCCGACGTTCCAGACGACGAGGTGCTTGAGGTTGACCGTGCCGCCCCAGACCTCGATGCCGTCGTCCACGTTCGAGACCACCTCGACGTGGTGGATGTCGGTCTCGCGGCCCACGGCGCCCAGCGAGAGGCCGTTCAGCTCGCTCGTGAGGGCGATCACGCGTCCGCCGTAGCGCAGCGACAGGTACTCGATCTTGCCGCTGTCGTCCTCGTCGTCCCCGCCGCCGTAGCGCACCTTCGGATCGCCGGGGAAGTCCTCGACGAGCCCTTCCATGACGCCCTGGTTGGCCGGATCGCAGGTGGCCGTGTTCGCCGGCACCTTGCAGTCGTTCATGTACGCGCAGCCCATGACCGTCAGGTTGCCCCACTCGGCGCACACGCCCGGACGGTAGGTGCCGCTCTTCGGGTTGCAGTCCACCCAGGTCGCGGTGTCGGCCGTGGACGTCATCACGACCGGCGCCTCGGCGGTGCCGCACACGAAGATCTGCGAGCCCTTGCTCACCGCCAGGCTGCCGGCCCCGTTGACCGAGGGCGTGCTCGCGATCACCGTGCCCGGGTCGATGCGCAGCGTCGCGCCTTCGCTGACGTAGATCTGGTCCTTCAGGTCGTAGACGTTGTCCGGCGTCCAGACCTGCGAGACGGTGATGTCCTCGGTGACGCACACCTTGCGCGGCTTGCCCCAGTGCTGCGTCACGGACTTCTGCGGCTCGGTCGAGCGGGTAGCCGCGCCGCTGCCGCTCGAAGGGTAGCACCAGGGCTTGAAGGAGCAGTTCGCCTGCGCGACCGCCGCGAGCTTGTCGTCGATGCACTCCTTCAGGGTCTTGCCCGGGACCGGGTTGTCGATGCACTCGTGGTAGAACTTCGCGAACAGGCTGAAGCAGCGGCAGGCCATGCCGGTCTTCCAGGCCTGGGAGGCCCCGATGCCGCTCGAGGGGATCGGCAGCGGCGCCAGCTTCTGGCAGATGCCGTTCAAGATCTTCTCCGCGAAGCAGCTGTTGATGACGACGCAGATGTCGGCCGTGTCCATCCCGGCCAGCTTGTCGCCCAGCTCGCACCCGTCGAGGAACTCGCCCTTCCCGTCGTTCTCGCCGTTGTCCAGGTGCAGCGCGCAGGCGTCGTGGCTGCCGTGCCCGGTGAAGATGAAGTAGACCTTGTCGCAGCTCATCGAGCCGACGGCGTCGATGGCGTCGCAGATCTGCTGCTTCGTCGGGATCGCGGCTCCGTTGAGCCCGAGCGTCGTCCAGCTCGAGACGTCGGGGTGGGCCTCCATCAGCCAGCGCGGGTTCGCGTTCTGGTGGCGCTTGTCGCCCGAGCCGCTGACGACGATGCCCCAGACGTTGCCCATGCCCGTCCCGGCCGGCAGCCCGCCCGCGGCGGGCACGCAGATCGCCCCGGCGGGGAACGAGCCGGAGACCTTGTCGGGCGAGACGTCCAGGGCGTCCGTGTCGGAGTAGAAGGACGTGCCGTTCAGGACGATCCAGCTGTCGCCGTCGTACTGCGTGATCGTCGTGCTGGCCAGGCTCTCGGGCACCAGGAACACCTGCGTGGGGTGCCCGAAGTCGGCGTTGGGGCTGAGGTCGGCGTAGACGACCCAGCTCGGCTCCGGGATGGAGAGCGACGTGACGGCGAACGCGAACGAGAGGTCGTCGGACGGCGTCACGAGCGACTGCAGCGCCAGCACGATCTCCTCCGGATCGTTCGTGTACGTCGCCTGGTAGAGCGCGATCGCGTCCGCGCGCGTGCGCTGCGCCGCGAGCGGTGCGGCGAGCGCGACGAGCGACAGCGCGACCAAGGACGGACCCCGTCTCAGGATGGAATGCATCTTCTCTCCTCCGATTCTCGAGCTCCCTGCGATGCGCGGCCGGCACGACGCCGGCCACTCGAATCGAAGCTAGAGCGCCGCGCGCGTGCTCCGTCGACAGGTTCGGATCAAGCTTCGGCAGGGGATCCTTGAGGCGACTGCGCAGATCCCCGTACGGACCAAGGCCGTCCGCGTCGCGCGCGGCCCGGAATCGGGACGCTCTCAGGGAGCGCTGATCTCGAGCACCGCCTGCGCGCGGTGCTCGCGCCCGAACTCGTCGCGCGCGCGCACGCGGACCGCGTGCACGCCCGGACCGAGATCGGCCGGCAGCCGCGCGACGAAGAGGTGCGTCGAGGGCTCCGGCGCGACCCACGACTTGAACGCGTCTCCGCGACGCGCGTGCAGCTCGACCACGTACGGGTCGGGTCGATGCGCACGCTGCATGGGGAGCGTCGCTCCGTCGCCGACCTGGAACTCGACCGTCGAGCGCGGCCCGCCGTCGAACAGGTTGACGACGATCGTGGCGGCCGAGGCCGCGGCGGCGGAGATCCTCCCCGCGCTGGCCTCTCCGGGCCGGTAGGACGCCTGCACGTCCGCCGAGAACGGCGTCGGGCTCGACTCGAAGCGGATGCGCATCTGCTCCTCGGCCGTGTCCGCCGCGGGGCAGTAGCGCGCCGAGCACGCGTTGCCGTCCACCTCGAGCACGTGCCAGCCGTTGGGCGTCCCGTCGCGCTGCACGGTGTCGGGGATGCCGCGCGCATCCAGCGGGCCGCTCCACCACGAGCCCGACGCCGTCGCGATCACGTGCTGGTGGAGCGTCCCCGGCCCCGGGAATCCGTCCGCGGCGCCGAGGTAGCGGTGCTCGGTCGTGTGCATGTGGCCCGTGGCGACGTACAGGTGCTCGCGCCCGCCGAGCAGCCGCAGCAGGTCCGCGCGGTCCTGCGTGTTGACGGTCTTCGACTCGGGCGCGTCGTCGTTCACGAGCGGCGAGTGCATCGTGAGCACGATCAGCTTCTCGGGCGGGATGCAGGCGAGCTCCTGCTCGATCCAGCCGAGCTGGCGCGCGCCGAGGCGCACGACGTAGCCGCCGTCGCCCCAGGGGTCGCTCTCGTCACGGCCCTGGTACTCGATGTTGTCGAGCACGAAGAACACCGCCTGGCCCACCTCGAACGCGTAGTACGGCGGCCCGAACAGGGCCTTGAAGGTCTCGAGCGAGCGCGCGTCGTCGGGCGCCAGGTAGTCCACGTCGTGGTTGCCCGGGACGTTGTGCCAGGGGATGCCGAGGGCTCCCACGAGCCGCACGTAGCGCGGGAAGAGCGACAGGTCGTCGAAGAGCACGTCGCCCAGCGTCATGCCGAAGCGCGCGCTCGTGCCGACCAGCCGGGACAGGACGTCGTCGCGCAGCCAGTCGAGCTCGGCCTGCGTCTGCGGCTGCGTGTCGGCCAGCAGCAGCACCTCGAAGCGGTCGGGCTCGCTCACGCGCCGCAGCGCGAAGTCGATCGCCTCGGGCAGCGGCCCGCTGGGCGGGATGCCCGGGTAGCGCAGGCCGGCCGGGGAGCCCGCCGGCGCGTGCAGGTAGTAGAAGCGCGGCAGGCCGTCGGCCGAGACGGGCGTGGCGTGGCCGGCGGGCTTGGTGACGAAGATCGTCGCCTCGTCCTCGACCGCGAGCGCGTAGCGGCCCTGCGCGTCGGTGCGCACGACGCTGCGTCCGTCCGAGACGCGCACGCCGGCGATGCCCGGCTCGCCGGCGTCGCGCGCGCCGTCGCCGTCGAGGTCCTCGTAGACGGTGCCGCGCGCGGTCGCCTCCTGCGGAAACGCGAGGCCGAGCAGGAGCGGGAGCAGGACGAGGACCACGGAAGGACTCGGCGGGCGAGCCTAGCGCGGCGGCGCAGCCGACGCGCGACAAGTTCCCTTGATCCGCTGCGAGCGGGCCGGAACGGACGAGGGCCGGGGACGCTGGCGTCCCCGGCCCTCGGCGGGAGGGCGCACGCCCTCCGCTCGCGCTGTCCTACATCGATCCGATCGTCACGTCGACCGCGTTCGACAGCGCGTACGGCACGACGCCGAAGGCGTGGATCGCCTGCATGCACAGGGAGTACTCGTTGAAGCAGGGCAGGTTCGGGATCGGGCACGAGAAGCTCGCCATCGGCCCCGGGGCCGACTTGCCGCCGAGCAGCTCGCCCGAGCCGCCGTCGATGCACAGCAGCGTCTGCCCGCCGCCGAGCAGGAGGCCGGGGAAGGGCGTGTCGAAGGCGAACACGACCGCCAGCGTGTGGCCGGTGAGCGTGAGGTCGACGCTCATCGCGAGCGCCCCGCCGACCTGCGCCGAGCTCACGCTGAGCGAGAGCGGGTTCGTCCCGGCGTTGCGCGTCACGAAGGTCGGCGGCGTGCACACCGAGAACCCGCCGGCGAAGGACTGGTTCGTGCCGGGCGGGTCGGCGTGGAAGCCCACGATCACGTCGCGCTTGGAGGCGTCGTAGGCGACGACCCCGAAGTCGGAGTCGAAGCCGGTCGTATTGGCGTCGAGCACGGTCCAGGTCAGGCCGTCGTCGCAGGAGAAGGCGGTCTCGGCGCGGTCGCCGGTCGCGCCGGGGAAGCCGCTCCAGGTCGCCGCGACCACGCCGTCAGGACCGGCGACGGTCTCCACGAAGCTGCCTTCGCCCGGCGAGAGGGTCACCTGGGGCATGAAGCCGAGCATGCCGCAGTCCGTCGACGTGGCCGCGAAGATCGTGTCGGGGCCGGCGGTGTCGTAGTCGAACAGCGCCACGGGGTTCAGCGCCGCGGAGAGCCGCGCGCGGACCTCGTCGCCGTCGCCGCCGGGGATGGCGGTGTGCAGCGGGAGCTGCGGCCCGAGCGGCGCACCCGGCCCGGCCACGGTGAACGTGCGGCCGAAGGGATGGTCGGAGCCCGCGCCGCCGATCTCGTGCAGCCAGGCGACGAAGATCTTGCCCGCGCGCACGCTGACGTCCACGTCGTCCTCGATGTCGTCGACCAGGAAGGTGTTGACCATGATCGGCGGGCTCCAGCCGCCGGGGGCTCCCCCGGCCGGGTTGACGCTCAGGAAGAGCGTGTCGAGCGCCGCTCCGCCGGCCGGACCGTTGTCGTCCCAGATCGCGACGAAGTCGTCCCCCTCGGCGTCCAGCGCGATGTTGTCGCAGTCGAGCGGCGGCGGGGGGCTGAGCGGGACCGGAGGCGTGAACAGCAGCCCGGCGGGAGCCGTGACGGCCCACGCCCGGTCCAGACCGTTCGCGGGGCCGGCGTCGAAGTTCGACAGGAAGCCGACGTGCACGCCGGCGGCGCCGCGCGAGCAGGCGAACTCGAAGTCGCGGATCTGGCCGGCGGCGATGCCCCCCGGGCTCGGGGGGATGATCATCTCGGGCACGCTCACGAACGGCACGGCGGCCGCGAGGTCGACCACGCAGAAGGCGAAGTCCTCCTCGGTGTCGGGCGCCGGCGTCAGCCCGGTCTCGACCGTCCAGCCGCAGAAGGCGTCGGTGCCGAGGATGCAGATGCTGTCGCTCTGCAGGAACTTGGTGCCGGCCAGCACGTTGATCTTGAGCGGAGCGCCCCAGGTCACGCCGCCGTCGAGCGAGCGCACCAGGTAGAGGTCGTCGGCCGGAGCGCTGGCCGCGTCCTTGAAGAGCATCGCGACGAGACCCCCGGGGCCCGCCGCGATGGCGGAGCCCGCGCTGGAGGAGAAGAGCGGACCGTCGACCTCGACGGCTCCGCGGGGGATCTGGGCGGGCGCCGGCGCGGCGGCGGCCGGGAGCAGGGCGGCG
>CADEGS010000230.1 GCA_902826945.1 uncultured bacterium
GGCGACGGCGTGCGTGGCGGCCGCGCTGGGGCGCCGGGGGGCGGCCCTGTCGACGGCGCTGCTCGGGCTGTGGGCCCTGCCGGCGCTGCACGGCCTGGCCGGGATCGACGCGCGCCTGGGGACCGGCGGCATCGCCTTCCTGGTCGTCGTCTCGAAGGTCGGCGACGTCTTCGGCTACTTCGTCGGCCGCGCGATCGGCGTGCGGCGGCCGTTCCCGCAAGTCAGCCCGAACAAGACCGTGGCCGGCTGCGTGGCCTCGCTCGCGGCGGGCGTCCTGGCCGGCGCCGTCGCCGCCTGGCTCGAGCTGCCGCTCGCCTGGCGGGGAGGCGTCCTCGCCGGGGCGCTGGTCGGCCTGGCCCTGAACCTGGCCGCCCAGGCGGGCGACCTGCTCGAGAGCGCGGTCAAGCGCCGCTCGGGGGTGAAGGACTCGGGCGCCCTGTTCGGACCCTCGGGCGGGGTGCTGGACGTCGTGGACAGCCTGCTCCTCTCCACGCCCCTCGCCCTCCTGCTCTTCCCCGTCGTACTCTGAGGCCGCGCCCACCACGACGCCGGCGGGCCGACGAGGCCACCTCTTGAGCGAGATCACCATCCCCCTGCGTTCCCACGACGAGGCGATCCAGGTCCTCGGCCCCTACGACCGCCACGCGAAGCTCCTGCGCCAGGCGCTCGACATCGAGATCTACACCCGCGGCGGCAACCTGCGCCTGAAGGGCGCCGACGGCGAGCTCGGTGAGGCGCAGCGGCGCATCGAGCACCTGCTGGGGAAGCTGCGCAAGGGCCGCGAGCTCGATCCGGAGGAGATCGAGCGCATCCTCGTCGGCCAGCCCGAGGCGCCGCCGCCCGAGCGTCGCGCGCCGAGCGCGCCCGAGGCGCGACCGCCCGAGCTCGAGCGCCGCCGCCCCGCCTACGCCGCCGCCGCGCGCGGCGGCGCCGGGACGACGCTGCGTCCGCGACCGGTCGAGCCGCGCGGCGCGAACCAGCGCCGCTACCTCGAGGCGATCGACGAGCACTCGCTCACCTTCGCCACCGGCGCGGCCGGCACGGGCAAGACCTTCCTCGCCGTCGCCGCCGCGGTGCGCGCGCTGCGCGCCGGCACCTTCCGGCGCCTGGTGATCACGCGCCCGGTGGTCGAGGCCGGCGAGCGCCTGGGCTTCCTGCCCGGCGACCTGCAGGCCAAGCTGAACCCCTACATGCGCCCCGTCTACGACGCGCTGTTCGAGCTCGTCGGCTTCGAGGACGTGACGCGCCTCGAGGAGGTCGGCGTGATCGAGGTGGCGCCGCTCGCCTACATGCGCGGGCGCACGCTGGCGCACTCGTTCGTGATCCTCGACGAGGCCCAGAACGCGACCTTCGCGCAGATGCGCATGTTCCTCACGCGCCTGGGGGAGGGCTCGTGCATGGTCGTGACGGGCGACCCCTCGCAGTCCGACCTGGAGGGCGACAAGAGCGGCCTGGCCGACGCCGTCCGCCGCCTGCGCGGCCACGCCGGCATCGCCGTGGTCGAGTTCACGACCAAGGACATCGTGCGCCACCCGCTGGTCGAGCAGATCGTGCGCGCCTACGACGGCGCCGTGCGCCCCGCGCCGCGCGAGGGCGAGCCGCGGCCTTGAGCGGGGTCGCCTGGGCCGCGGGCGCCCCGGCGCTGCCGGACGAGCGCGTGCTCGCGGCGGTCGAGCAGGCGCTGGCCGAGGGCGGCCGGCCGGGGATCGAGCTCTCGATCGTGTTCGTGAGCGACGAGGAGCTGGCGCGCCTGCACGACGAGCTCCTGGACGACCCCTCGACCACGGACGTGATCTCGATCGACCTCGGCGACGACGGCGACGGGCCGGCGGGCGAGCTCTACGTCAGCGTGGACCGGGCGCGCGCCGTGGCCGGCGAGCTGGGCGCGAGCGTCGAGCGCGAGCTCCTGCTCTACGTCGTCCACGGGGTGCTGCACCTGTGCGGTCACGACGACCTCGAGCCGCGCGCGGCGCGCCGCATGCGGGCCGCGGAGGCGCGCGTGCTCGAGCGGCTGGGCCTGCCGCTCGACCCCGCGCGACACCGCTGACGCGCGATCCGCGGCGGGACGTCACGCCCGTTCCTGGCGCGTTTTTCCCGTTTTCTTTTGCGGACTCTTCGGCAGCGTGCGCCGCGCCGATGCTTGCGTGAGTCCGGCCACGATTCGTGCGCTAGCCCCTCGAAGTCGCGCGTCTCGCTCCGACGCTCGCGCGACGCGCGCGCGCGTCGCACGACGACCCCGCGCGCATCCCCCTTGCAACGGCGCCTCCGTTTTGAAAGCAAGGTGCGCGTACGGACGTGGCAAGGCCAAAGGAGATCGCCTCGTTGGGGCCCGGCGGAGGCACGGCGTGACCGCCGCCGGGGGGGAGCGGACGCCGCCGCAGCGGCCGCGCGACGACGCGCTGGAGCGTCTGTGGAAGCGCTATCGCCGCCGGCCGGGCGCCGACCTGCGCAACCGTCTGGTCGAGGGCCACCAGCGGCTCGTGCGCGACGTCGTGCGCCGCTTCTCCGCCCGCCTGCCGCGCACCGTGGACCGCGACGACCTCCTGATCGCGGGCAACGTGGGCCTGATGGCGGCGGTCGAGGCCTACGACCCCGCGCGCGGCGTGCGCTTCGAGGTCTACGCCGAGCGCCGCATCCGCGGCGCGCTGCTCGACGAGCTGCGCACGCAGGACTGGCTGCCGCGCCCCTGGCGCGCGCGCATCGAGCAGCAGAAGCGCGCGCTCGAGGCGCTGCGCGCAGAGCTCGGCCGCAACCCGAGCGACGACGAGGTCGCCCTGCGCATGGGCCTGGATCCGGCCGAGTACGGCCTGCTCTTCGGCGCCACGCTGCCCGGGGCGCCGGGCGGCTCGATGCCGCCGGGCGGCCGCTCCGAGGAGCACGCGCCCGCGCTCGACGTCGTGCCCGACACGCGCAGCGACGCGCCGGGCGACAAGCTCTCGCGCGAGGAGATCCTGCGCCTGGTCGCGCAGCGCCTGACCGAGGTCGAGTACCGCATCGTGTACCTCAAGTACTGGGAGGAGCTCCCGATGCGCGAGATCGGCGAGATCACCGGCCTCTCGGAGTCGCGCGTGTGCAAGATCCACACCCGCCTCCTCGAGCGCCTCAAGGACCGCCTCAGCGCCAGCGCCTCCTGAGCGACGCAGTCGCCGAGGACCGCGGCCCCCTGGCCGCGGCCGGCGCGTAGCGCCGCAGGCCCCGCTCGCGCCGCCGGCCCGACCCCATCGTCGCGCAGCGACGGAAGCACGCCGGCCCTTCTCCTCTCCCGCGCCGCGGCGCTGCTAGGCTGGCGCGCGTGGAGCGGGGAGGAGCGAGGTCCCGGAACGCGCGGCTCGCGGCGGGGGTGCTGGCGCTCGCGGCGCTCGCGCTCGGGCTGCGGACGCTGCTCGGCGAGCGGCGCGGGAGCCCCGCGAGTCCCGGCGCAGCGTCGGAGCGTCCGGCCGCGCCGCCCACGGTCGCGCTCTCCCCCGACACCGCCGTCCCTGCCGCGCAGCCGGAGCAGCCGACGCAACCCGCGCCCGCCGCGCGCGCGCCCGTGCGCGCCGCGGTGGCCGCGGCGGACGCCGATCCCTGGACGAGCGCGCTGGCCGGCCTGATCGGGCGCGTGGTCGAGGAGGACCGCACGCCGGTCCCCGGGCTGCGCGTGACGCTGCTCGAGATCGACGCGGGGCTGCTCTTCGACGCGAGCGTCCTCGACGGGCCGGAGCCCGCGCTCGAGCGCGGCGAGGCGCTCACCGACCGCGAGGGGCGCTTCGTGCTCGACGGCGCGTACGCGCCGTCCCTGCACGTGCTCGGGCTCGACCTCGGCGGCCCGCGCGGGACGCTGCGCGTCGTCGAGCGCGCGCTCGTGAACGGCGCGCGCACCGACCTCGGCGACATCGTGCTGGCGGCGGGCGGCGTCCTGGTCGGGCGCGCGCTCGACGAGGACGGCCGGCCGGTCGCCGGCGCGCGCGTGCGCGCGGCGCCGCTCCCCGACCAGGTCCTCGAGCTGCCGCTGTACGAGCTGCGCGAGGAGAGCGCCGTCGCGGTGGGCGCGATGGTCTCCGGCGGGAGCGAGCCGACGGTCGTCGTCCCGCCGCGCTGGCTCGCGCGCCTGCTCGACCGCCTGCCGGTGCCGACCGCGCGCACCGCGGCCGACGGCAGCTTCCGCCTCGAGGGCGTCGCGCGCGCGCGCTGCGCCGGCGCGATCGACCGGCCGGGGCTGGTCGGCGCGGCGCTGAAGGGGCTCGACCTGACCGACGGCGAGGAGGACGTCGGCGACGTCGTGCTGGCGCGCGGGCGCAGCGTGCGCGGCTTCGTCGAGGATCCAGATGGCGAGCCGATCGCAGGCGCCGAGGTCCTGGCCGGTGCGGAGCTCGTGCCGGGGTTCTTCGCGATCCTGCAGCCCTGCGGGCCGAGCGACGCCGACGGGCGCTTCGCGCTCGCGGGCGTGGCGGAGGCCGGCCGCATCGTCGCCGCGGCGCGCCGCGCGCCGCACGAGCCCTGGAGCGTCGCCTCCGCCGACGATCCGCGCGACGTCCTGGTCGTGCTCGGCGCGAGCGCGAGCCTGACCGTCCTCGTGCGCGACGCCGGCGGCGAGCCGCTGCGCGGGGCGCGCGTGCGGCTGCGGCCCTCGAGCGTGGTCGGCGTGGAGGACGAGGAGGGGATGCGCCGGGTGGTCGACGCGCGGATCCTGGACGCGCTCGTCCCCGGGCCGAGCTCTCCGCCCGCGCTCTTCCACGAGGCCGAGCCCGGGCGCCACGTCTGCGCGTCGCTCGGCGCGGGCGGCTACGAGGTCACGGCGACCGCGCCGGGCCTGGCGCCCGCGACCGCGCTCGTGGCCTGCCGCGAGGGGCCGAACGAGGTGACGCTCGTCTCCACGAGCGGGCGCTCGCTCGCGCTGCAGGTCCAGGACGCGCGCGGCGGCGGGCCGGTCGAGGGCGCGCGCGCGCGCGTCCTGCACATCGGCGACCTGACCTTCGGGACGCTCGCCTCCGCGCGCACCGGCGCCGGAGGGCGCGCGCGCCTGGGCCCGTTCGCGACCCCGGCGCTGGAGCAAGCCGAGCGGGGCGAGGCCCTGGTGCTCGTCGTGCAGCATCCGCTCTTCGGGGAGCACTCCGGCCTCCTGGATCCGGCCGCGGCCGAGCTCACGATCGCCCTCGACCCCGGCGGCGCGCTCGAGGGCCGCGTGCACTGGGGCGGTGCGCGGCCGGAGGCGCTCTACTCCGTGCGCACGTCGTACGCCGACGTGACGGGAGGGCTCGGCGCCTTTCATCTGCCGCGCCTGACCCTGACCGACGCCGAGGGCGTGTTCCGCTTCGAGGGCCTTCCGGCGGGGCAGCACGACGTCGCGCTCTCGCAGCGCCTCCTGGAGGGCAACCCGCTGGTCGTGATGGGGCTGGGCTCGCCCGACTCGCCGGACCTCTTCCACGAGACCGTGGAGGTGCGCGCCGGCGAGACGACCGCGCTCACGATCGACCTGACGCAGAGCGGGCTCGGCGCCACCGCGCGGCTGCGGGGGCGCGTGCGCGTCGGCGGCCGCGACCAGGAGGGCGTGACGGTGCAGGTGTTCGCGCGCGGGTCTCTCAGCGTGGAGACCGACGCGCACGGGCTGTTCGAGACGCCGCCCTTCCCGCACGACGGCCAGGCGACGGTCGTGCTCGAGGGCGAGGTGCAGGTGGTCGGGGAGCCGCCGCGGCACATGCGCATCCACGAGGACGGCTTCGAGCTGCAGGCGGACGAGGTGCGCACGGTGGACGTGGACCTCTACCCGCGCGTCCTGCGCCTGCGGGTCGTGGCCGCCGAC
Organism: uncultured bacterium; assembly: GCA_902826945.1. The sequence goes on from CADEGS010000230.1 coordinate 5,783, forward strand.
GGCGGGGCACCTCTGGCCGAGGTCGGCGTCTCGATTCCTCCCGACCGCCAGCAGACGGCCACCGACGCGGAGGGCGAGGCGTCCTTGCTCGTGATGGAAGAGGAGCGGTTCCTCGTCGCCCTCGAGGCGGAGGGCTACGAGCAGCTCCACCGCGCGACGCAGCCCTCGGAGGTCGACGCGCCCGCGCCCCTCGTGATCCGGCTGCGGCGCACCGTTCCGTGCGCGGGGAGGGTGCTCCTGTCGGACGCACGGGCGTGGGAGGAGCCGTACCTGTACGTCGTGGCCCGCGCCACGGACGGCACGGGTCTCGAGGATTGGGGCCAGGCCCTGAAGCCGGGGTACGCGTTCGAGCTGGACGGTCTGGTCCAGGGTCGCTACGACGCGTTCCTGCAAGCGACCGAAGGCGAGCGCTCCCTCGGCTCGTTCGAGCTCGGTCCAGACGGGCGCACCGACCTCGAGCTCGTCGACCCGGGCCCGGAGCGCGAGCGGTGAAAAAAGAGCGGGGGCATGGAGCGCGGCTCCATGCCCCCGCGAGTCCCGCATCGCGGCCGAGGCCGCGCGGCGACCGGAGTCGCTAGGCTCCCCTTCCCCAAGAGGCGCCGCGGGACAGAGGACGGGCGAGCAGGTCCCCAACTGCCCACACCGTCCGATCTCCTCCTCCAGCGCAGGGCCGGCCCGGTCCCCACCGGCCGACCCGCGCATCCGCTCTCTCGACCCGGCGCCGGGTTTCCCCACGATCCCCGCGCCAGGCGTCGGGCGCCGACTCGCGCGCCCGAGAGCTCTCCCCGCGAGCCCGGCCGTTGCCGGAGCGCGCGCGGAGTTCCGCCTTCCTCGTCATGCCCAACCCGTCCGGCCGCGTCGCGCACGAGCGCGGCTCGCTGGAGGGGCGAACGCCGATGGCGCCCCACTCGAAGGAGCTCGGCGAGGCGCACCATGCACGGTTTCGCCACCTCGCCCCGGAGCTGTTCGTCCTCGACTGCGTCGTCATCCTCGTGGCGTTCGCTGGGGGAACCACGGTCCCGCGCCAGGGCCGGCCCCGGGCCTGTTTCGGGCCCGGGGCCACCGAATGGGAAGAAGCAGAGCCTTCACACCCGGACGGTCCGCTGGATCGGGATCTGGATCCCTGTTGCCCCTCGGATGACGTCCGCGATGGAGGCGACGACATTCGGCAGCCCGGCGGTCCCGAGGGATCCGTGGCTTTGCGTCCCAGCCTCTCGACTGGTTTGCCCTT
>CADEGS010000231.1 GCA_902826945.1 uncultured bacterium
CATCGCGAGCAGGATCGACGCGGTGGCGTTGATCGTCATCGAGGTCGAGACCTCGCCGAGCGGGATGCCGTCGAACAGGCGCTCGAGGTCGCGCAGGCTGTTCACCGGCACGCCGACGCGGCCGACCTCGGGCTCGGCCAGCGGATGGTCGGAGTCGTAGCCGATCTGCGTCGGCAGGTCGAAGGCGGTCGAGAGGCCGGTCTGGCCCTCCGCGAGCAGCATGCGGAAGCGGCGGTTCGTCTCGCGCGCGCTGGCGAAGCCCGCGTACTGGCGCATCGTCCACAGCCGCGCGCGGTACATCGTCGGGCGGATGCCGCGCGTGTAGGGATAGCAGCCCGGCTGGCCGCCCTCGGGGGCGTCGCCGTAGAGCGGCGCGAGCTCGATGTCGGAGTCGGTGGCGAAGCGCTCGCGGCGCTCGGGGCCGCGGCGCACGGCCGGCTTCCACACGGACTCCATCCACTCCGCTGCGGCCTGGGGCTCTCGGGACGTCATCGCGCCGGGGATTCTAGTCCGGGCGCGTGCCCCCCCGCGCCTCCGGACCCACGGGCCCGCGCGAGCGAGCAGTCGATCCGCCGCCCGCCCGCGCGGTAGGCTGGCGCGATGGGCGTCAAGCAAGCCCTGCAGGCGCACGCCCTCTTCGTCAGCGTGCTGGTGCTGATCGCCGTCGCGTGGGTCGGGGGCCGGGCCCTGCTCGGCCGCCACGAGGGCGTGCTCTCGGGCGCGTCCCGGGGGGACGAGCGGAACCTCGTGCGCTCGGCCGAGGGCGTGCAGGCGCGCGAGCCGGCCCCCGCGACCGAGGCGCTGCCGCGCGGGAGCGGAGCGCCGGGCGCGGGCGTGTGGGTGCACGGCCGCGTCGGCGACGCGCACCAGGGCTACGCCGGCGCGCTGGGCTTCCGCGCCGCCGGCGAGGACGAGGAGCGCCGCACGCGCGCGCGCGCCGACGGCTTCTACGAGATCCTGCTGCCGCGGCCCGGCCCCTACCGGGTCGCCTTCGAGCCCGAGGCACGGGACGGCCTGCCGCGCGCGCTGCTCCTCTCGCGCACGCTCACGAGCGCGCCCGACCAGGAGCTCGCGCTGGCGCTCCCCGACGGGCGGCTCGACGGGCGGCTCGCGACGCTCGGCGGCAGCGCGGTCGAGGGCGCGTCGGTGGCGCTCTTCGCGGGCCCGGCCGGCGAGGGCGCGCCCGACGGCGAGCCGCTGGCGACGACCGCCACCGACGCCGGGGGGCGCTTCGCCTTCGGGCTGCTCGAGCGCGGGCACTACCACGTGTTCGCGCGCTCGCGCAGCGGCTCGCGCTTCGCGCGCGCCGAGGTCGAGCTCGAGCGCGAGGAGCCGGTGGGCGTCGCGCTCGCCTGGCCGGACTAGGAGCCTGAGAAAGAACCCTGCGCGGGCCCGCCGGCCCTCAGCCCCGCGCCCGGAGCCAGTCGACGAGCGCGCGCATGTCCGCGGGCGGCTCGCTCGCGAGCTCCAGGCGCTCGCCCGTCTCGGGGTGCGCGAAGGCGAGCGCGCGCGCGTGCAGCATGTGGCGCGTCACCGCCGGCGCGCCGGGCGGCAGCGGGCGCGCCGAGCGCCCGCGGTAGACGCGGTCGCCGACGAGCGGGTGGCCGACGTGCGCGAGGTGCGCGCGGATCTGGTGCGTGCGGCCGGTCGTCGGGCGGCAGTCGAGGATCGAGGCGTGGGCGAAGCGCTCCTCGGTGCGGTAGAAGGTGCGCGCCTCGCGGCCGCCCTCCTCGAGCACGAGCACGCGCTCGGAGCCCGCGCGGCGGCCGAGCGGCGCCTCGATCCAGTCCGAGTCGAAGCGCGTCGCGCCGTGCACGATCGCGAGGTAGCCCTTCTCGACCTCCCGCGCGCGGAAGGCGCGCACGAGCTCGTGCGCCGCGCGCTCCTGCAGCGCGATCACGACCAGGCCGCTCGTGTCGGCGTCGAGGCGGTGCACGATGCCGGGACGGTCCTCGCCCTGCGGCGCGGGCAGCGGGCCCCAGCGCAGGACGGCGCGCTCGGAGAGCGTGCCGCCGCGCACGATCCCGGAGGGGTGCACGACCATGCCGGCGGGCTTGTCCACCACCGCCAGCGCCGCGTCCTCGTGCACGACGACGAAGTCGAGCCCCTCGCCGCCGCTGCGCTCGCGCGCGCGCGTCACGCTCTCGAGCTCGATCGTGCTGCCCGCCAGGACGGGATGCGAGGGCCGGCGCACGAGCTCGCCCGCGACGCGCACGCCGCCGTCCTTGATCAGCTCCTGGATGCGCGCGCGCGAGAGGTCGTCCAGGAGCCGCGCGAGGACGCGGTCGAGCCGCTCGCCGGCGCACTCGACGGGCACGGACAGGCGGCGCGGCGTGAGGGGACCCTGGTCCATCCGCACCACGATCGCGTCCGCGGCGCGCGCGGCAAGCCCCCGCCCGCGGGCGGCGTTGCGGGATGAGGCCCCCCCGGTAACATCGTCGGGCTCGTCGGGTACCGATCCCGGCGCCCGCGACCGTTCGCCGGCCCTCCCGCGGGGGCCCGGCCGACCGACCCCGATTCCCGGAGACTTCCGTGCTGAGCCCGATCGCCCTCCCGCTCCTGGCCATGGTCGCCCTCCCCCCCCGGCTCCCGGCTGGCCCCGGCGCCGCGGCGCCGAGCGAGCCGCCCCCGGGCCTGATCGCGATCGCCGGCGGCCGCGTCACGGTGGGCACGGACAGCAAGGAGATCACCGAGATGATCCGCGACCACAAGGATCAGAGCGGCGCGCTGGCGGGCGAGACGCCGCAGCAGAAGGTCGAGGTCGACGACTTCTACCTGATGGTCACCGAGGTCACGAACGAGCAGTACGCGCTGTTCGTGCGCGCCTCGAACGCCAAGCCGCCGATCGAGTGGGGCGTGAAGGTCATCGACGAGGCGCGCAGCACCTTCCTGCAGGACCAGGGCAAGCGCATCGCCGAGGCGAGCGCGCGCGGCGAGCGCCTCGAGCGCAAGAAGTTCGACGAGCACGGCTGGTGGGACCGCCACTGGCAGGAGGTCCAGTGGGAGGTGCCGCAGGAGCTCCTGGCCCACCCGGTCACGTGGGTCGACTACCAGGGCGCGACGGACTACGCGCGCTGGGCCGGCCTGCGGCTGATGACCGAGTTCGAGTACGCGCGCGCGGCGCGCGGCGACGGCAGCGCGCGCTACCCCTGGGGCGACGAGTGGCGCGACGCGAGCGCGGCGACGTTCGAGAGCGGCGCCAAGGCCACGCTCCCCGTCGGCACCTATCCCGACGGCGCGGTCGGGGGCGTGTACGACCTGGTCGGCAACGTCTGGGAGTGGACCTCGTCCCCCTACGTCGGCTTCAAGGGCTACTCGAGCATCAAGGTCAAGCTCGACCGCAACCAGACGGTCGAGGGCCTGGCGCCCTTCGACCCGAGCAAGTGCGTGCTCGTCGGCGGCTCGTTCCAGACGCCCCAGATCGCCGCGCGCATCGCGACGCGCATGGGCACGATCCGCGACCAGGCCACGAACGCGGTCGGCTTCCGCTGCGCCGCCTCGACGCTGGCCGGGCTCGACGCGGCGCACGCCCTGCTCGAGGCGGACGTGTCGCTGAACGTGCTGCCCGACGACGTCGAGTTCTTCCCGCAGGGCGCGCTCGTCGCGCGCCGCTGGTCGAGCTCGCCCGGCACCGCGAGCGACGTGCAGCAGCAGGTCGGCGGCGCGCGCAAGAAGGGCCGGCTCGAGCACTACGCCGTGATCGAGCGCTACGACCAGGTGCTGTTCGTGCCGGCGGCGAATGCCAACGCGGGCTCGCTGAAGGACCTCTCCGACCGCTCGGCCGAGCGTCCGGTGCACCTGGGCGTGCTCTCCACGACCGTCCCCGTCGCCAGCCCCGCGCTGCTCCCCGGCTCCTACCACGTCGCCTGGCGCGCGGCGGGCAAGGCGCCGGCCGCGCAGGGCGACAACGCCATCGACTGGAGCCGGGTGACCGGCTTCGACGAGAAGCACGACCTGTACGTGTTCCTCGACATGCAGGCGGCGCCGGTCGCGTGCATGCCCGCGGCGCCGATGCTCTACGACCGCCAGAAGGACCGCGGCCGCGTGGCGCTGGAGCCCTTCGTGCCGCCGACGGCGGAGGAGCTCGCCAAGCTCGAGAAGGAGGGCAAGCCGGCGCCGGAGCCGCTCGACACCGTGCACCTGCACGTGGTCGTGCCCGGCGCGAGCAAGGGCAAGGCCTTCCTGATCGACGTCGGGCTGCGCTACGAGGACGGCGTCGGCCCGGACGAAGCCTGGCGGCTGGACGCGTAGCGGCGCCGCGCCGCGCCGCCCGGGCTCCGTGACCCCTCCGCGACCAGCTTCCCCGCCCGCACGGCGCGGCACGGCGCTCCCGCGCGCGCGCGCCGCGCGAGGCGGGGCATGAGCGCGGGCAGGTCGGGCCGGCTCGGGCGCAAGCTGCTCCTGGCCGGGCTGGTCGGGTGCGCCACGGCCGCGGGCGCGCTCGTCGCGCTCGAGCGCTGGATCGCGGCGCGCGACGTGTGGGGCGTCAGCTTCTTCGCCGACGTGCAGCGCTACCTGAAGGACGGGGTCGAGCCGGTGCTCGCGGAGGGCCCCGGGGGACGCCTGTTCCAGAACCGCCCCGGCGTCGACCTCGCGCTGCACGCGTTCCGCTTCCGCACCGACGGCGAGCGCCTGCGCCGCGGCGAGGCCGAGCCCGCGTGGGCGCCGGGCGAGCCGGGCGCGTTCGACGGCCTGCGCGTCCTGTGCCTGGGCGACTCGGTCACGCTCGGCTGGGGCGTGACCGACGAGGTCACGTGGGTGCGGCTGCTCGAGCGCGAGGGGCGCGCGGCGGACGGACGCCGGCTGGCCTGCTTCAACGCCGGGCACCTGATGTACGACTCGCGGCAGGAGGCGGCGCTGCTCGACGCCTGGGGCGAGCGCCTGCGCCCCGACGTGGTGCTGCTGACGTTCGTCTTCAACGACCTCTACCCGACCTGGGACCAGCTCAGCGGGATGACCGTGCCGCCCGCCGAGCGTGGCGCGGGCCAGGGCGTCGCCGACGCGTCGGGCTTCGCCTGGCGCGCGCCGGCCTGGCTCGGACGCCGGCTGCCGCACGTCGTGCAGCTCTGGAACTACTGGCGCCAGGAGCGCGCCTTCGACGGGGCCGGGCGCATGAGCCATCCGCCCCTCAGCTACTACCCCTCGGGCTGGCCGCGCTGCGCCGAGGCGCTGGAGCGCATCCGCGCGCGCTGCGACGCGCTCGGCGCGCGTCTGGTCCTGTGCGAGACGAACCAGTACGGCCCGCCGGTGGTGGAGCTGGCCGCCTGGTGCGAGGCGCGGGGCGTCCCGCGCGTGACGACGACCTTCACGCCCGACGAGCTGGCGCGCGGCGTGCAGCTCTCGCGCGTCGACCCGCACGCGAACGCGCTCGGCAACCGGCTGATCGCCGACAAGGTGCTGGCCGCGCTGCGCGCGCTCGGGATCCTGGCGCCGGGCTGACGAGGGCCGTCAGCCGCGCAGGCCGGCCAGGTTGCGGCGCAGGAGGTCGAGCTCCTGCGCGGTCTCGTCGCGGCGCTCGCGCTCGGCGGCCACGACGTCGGGGTCGGCGCCGCGCAGGAAGCCCTCGTTCGCGAGCTTCTTCTCGATTCCCTCGAGCGCGCTCGCCTGCTTCGTCACGCGCCGCTCGAGCGTCTCGGCCAGCGCGGCCAGGTCGCACTCGCCCTCCAGGCGCACGAAGACCTCCATGCCGGCCGCGACGCCGACCGCCGAGGCGGGCGGGCGCCCGGTCGCCTCGACGACCTCGAGCGCGGCCAGCCCCGCCAGCGCGCAGGCGCGCGCGTGCGAGCCCGCCAGCACGGCGCGCGTCTCGGCGCGCGGCGCGGCGACGAGCGCGGAGAGCGCGCGGCGCTCGCCGAGCGTCGTCAGCGCGCGGATGCTGCGCACGGCGCGCACGAGGCCCTGCAGCACCTCGATCTCCGACTCGGCGGCGGGGTCCTCGTGCGCGGCCTCGACCGCCGGCCAGGACGCGCGCACGAGCTGGCTCGCGCGGCAGGCCGCCACGCCGTGCTCGCCGAGCGCCTGCCACAGCACCTCGCTCTGGAAGGGCGTGAAGGGGTGCAGGAGGCGCAGCGTGCGCTCGAGCACGAAGGCCAGCACGCCGCGCGCGGCGCGCGCCGAGCGCGGCTCCGCACCGTCCTCGAGGCGCGACTTCACGAGCTCGAGGTACCAGTCGCAGAGGTCGTTCCAGACGAAGCGGTAGAGCTCGCTGGCCCCATCGTTGAAGCGGTAGGACTCGAGCGCCTCGCCGACGGTGCGCGTGGCGCGCGCCAGGCGCGCCAGGATCCAGCGGTCCTCGAGCGCGTCGGGCCGCTCGCGCAGCGGGTCGGAGCGCTCGCCCGCCAGCCGCCCGAGCACGAAGCGCGCCGCGTTCCAGACCTTGTTCGTGAAGCGCCGCCCCATCTCGAAGCGGTCCTCGGACAGGCGCACGTCCTGCCCCTCGCGCGTCAGCAGCACGAGCGACAGGCGCACGGCGTCGGCGCCGTAGCGCTCGATCATGTCGATCGGGTCGATGCCGTTGCCGGCGCTCTTCGACATGCGCTTGCCCTTGGCGTCGAGCACGGTCGCGTGCACGTAGCAGGTCGCGAACGGGCAGCGCTCCTCCTCGGGCAGGTGGTCCAGCAGCGCGTAGCCGGCCATCACCATGCGCGCGACCCACAGGTAGAGGATCTCGCGCGCGGTCGAGAGGAAGTGCGTCGGGTAGAAGCGCGCCAGGTCGGCCGTGCGGTCGGGCCAGCCCAGCGTCGCGAACGGCCACAGCCAGGACGAGGCCCACGTGTCGAGCACGTCCTCGTCCTGGCGCACGATCGGCTTCCCGGTGCGCGGGTGCGGCGTGCCCGGCGCGAGCTCGGTGCGCGAGGCGACCGGGACGCCGTCCTCGTCGTACCAGACCGGGATGCGGTGCCCCCACCAGAGCTGGCGCGAGATGCACCAGTCGCGCACGTTCTCGAGCCAGTCGAGGTAGACCTT
>CADEGS010000232.1 GCA_902826945.1 uncultured bacterium
TTCCTCCAAGTGGGCCCCGCGCGCTTCTTCCCGCGCGACGCGACGATCGAGGTCGGGGGCCAAACCCGCCGAGAGCTCACGCTGCGCGGGCGCGGCGATCTCGCTTTGCGCGTCACGGACGCGGAAGGCGGGCCGCTCGCCGGCGTCCCGGTCTCCCTTTGGTCCCTCGCCGACGGGGTCAGCATCGAGAGCTGGGCGCAGCGCACCTGGATCGAACTGCCCCCTGCAGGCCTCGTGACCGACGAAGGAGGCCGTCTCGTGGTCCCGGGCCTCGCGAGCGGGCCGTACGAGTGGTCGGCGGGAGACAAGACGGGCACCGCGACCGTGCGTGCCGGCACGACGAGCGAAGCGCTCATCGCTCTGGAGTCGTCGTGAGCGACCGTTGGCGCTGGGCTTGCCGGCGCCATGGACTTCCGACGCGACCACCCAAGATCCGGGAGACTTCGAGATCGAGCCTCGCACCGGATTGGCCTCCATTTCTTGCGACACCTCAGTCTGCCGCGCCGTCTATGTGAAAGTGAACCCCCGTCGAAGCCGTCTTCGCCCACGGACGCGGAGGGTCCTGGATGCAACTCCGTGACCACCTGCTGTTCGCCCTTCTTCCGGCGCTGTTTGCGGCGGAGACGTGCGCCTTTGACCGAGCCTCATTGCCCGGGCTCCTCGCGAGTCCTCCGCTAGCCCAAGGAGGTGGAGGCACACCTCCGCCCTGGACCGGCGTGGAGCTGCCGCCCGCTCCGCAACCGCGGGCGCACAAGGGCCAGAAGGCCGACCATCCTTGAGCCGATCGGCGAGGACGAGCGCGTGGATCGTCGGGGTGCTCGCGCTCGCGGGGGCGGTGGTCGCCGCTCGGTGGACGGTCGCGGGTCGGGATCGAGGCAGAGCTCTCCCCTCCTCGATCGAGGTCGAGGCGCAAGATGGCTCAGCGCCCATCGAGCCGATCGCCCTGGGCGGGACGCGGCTCGAGGTCGCGGCAGAGGAGAGCACCGCCCTCGTCGCGGAGAGCTCGCTCGCAGCGGACGAACCGGCGGCCGCGGCGAAACCCGAGGACGATCTCCCCCAGGGTCACGACGTCTGGTTCGGCGTCTTCGATCGGAGCGGAGAGATCCGCCCCGACGCCTCCATCACCGTGCGCTGGGGAGAGGACGGCGTCGCCGTCGGGACGCCTCGCGAGGAGGATGCGGTCATCTGGATGAAGGGCATCCCGGCCGGGATGCTGCGCTTCGAGGCGAGCTGCCCAGGGTTCGCGACGCATCGATTCGAGTACCTGGTGCCCGTGGACCCACCGCGCATCCAGCGCGTCCTCCTGGACGCCGCCGGGACCGTGACGGGGCGGGTGAGCCGCAACGGAGAGCCGGTCAGCGGCTGCGTCGTGCACTGCTGGCACGACGGCGCGGAGCAAAGCGCGCTCTCGACGCAGGCCGGGGAGGGGGGCCGGTTCGCCTTCGAGGGCGCCCAGCGCGCCGACCTGCACCTCGTCGCCATCTCGCCGCAATGGGGGCAGAGCGAGCCCGTCGACGTCGACCTCTCGACGACCGAGTCGGCCGAGGTCGAGCTCGTCCTGAGCGGCGATCGCCACGCGACCGGCGTCATCGTGGACCAGGAGAGCGGACGTCCGATCCCGCGCGCCGAGGCGCGCCTGGTCGTCTCGACCATGCAAGGGTCGCCGTTCGCGGAGACGGCCGCTTCGGACACCGATGCGGAAGGGCGCTTCTTCCTCGCCGGCGTCCCCTCCCGCGGCTCGTCCGTCGTCGCGACCGCTCCGGGCTACTCGCGCCAGGTGCTCGAGGTCGTCGGCGAGGAGAAGGCGATGGCGATCGACCTCGGGACGATCGCGCTGAACCCGGCGCAGACGCTCACCGTCTGCCTGGCGGGCGAGGGAGCGCTCTCCGCAGCCGGCTACCGGATCCATTCCGACGACGGCCAGATGCCGCTCTCCCGCTTCCGCGAGGACGGGTGCGTGGAGATGGAAGGCATCTCCGCGGAGCAGTGCAACTTCACGATCCAGACGCCGCAGGAGGCCTTCTACTTCGTCCACGCCTGGCTGTACGCCGGCCGCGAGTGGCGCGTCGAGGTCCCGGTGGAGGGCGGCGCCGCGGCGGAGGTGCGCCTCGCTCCGACGCTCGCGCTCGACGGCAAGGGCTGGGTGCAGCTCGAGTACCGGCTCGACCCGGCGGTCTCGATCGAGTGCTGGCAGTTCGTGACGCCGGGGAAGCTCGCGGAGCCGATCGAGTTCGAAGGGCTCCCCGGCGGACCGGTCACGGCCACGCTCCACGTCGATGACGAGGCGCGCGACTCCGACTCGGGAGTCGTGGACGCGGGCGGCCGCATCGTCCTCCACCTCGGGGACGATCGCGAGCGCCTGCTCGTGCGCGTGCTCGACGCGGCGGGACGACCGCTTTCCGGAGCGAGCGTCACCGCCAGCGGCGCGCGCGCCCGTCTGTCCGAGACCACGACAACCGACGAGGCCGGCACCTGCGCGCTCGCGCCCTCCCCGATCGAGCGCTACGCGATGGTCATCCATCCCGCCGAGGGCGTGCGCGCCGGCGTCGTGCTGCCGGCCGCGAGCGAGGAGCCGTTCGACGTCGTGCTGCGCGCCGACGCGTCGCTCGAGCTCCTCTGCCGCGCCGAGGACGGGAGCCCCTTGCTCGCCACCTGCACGCTCAACGACCCGCTCTCGCGCCTGCCCGTGCTCGACCTCGTGGACACCGACGCCGCAGGACACCTCCTCTGGGAGCGCATCCACCCCGGCCCTTTCTTCCTCCAGGTGCGCCACCCGCGCTTCTTCCCGCTCGACGCGACGATCGACGTCGCGGGCCACACGCGGCGCGAGCTCACGCTGCGCGGGCGCGGCGATCTCGCGCTGCGCGTCACGGACACGGAGGGAGCGCCGCTTGCGGGGGTCGCCGTGGAGCTCGTCTCGCTCGAGGACGACACGAGCGTCGCCACCTGGGCCGAGCGCACGTGGATCGAGCTCCCGCCGCAGGGGCTCGTGACCGACGCGCGCGGGCGGCTCGTGCTCCAGGGCCTCGCGAGCGGCCCGTACTCCTGGCGAGCCGCGGGGCTGTCAGGGCCGGCGACGGTGCAGGCGGGCCGAACGAGCGAGCTCGCGATCGCTCTGGAGTGAATGGTCGCCATCGCCCTCGGCGCTGATCCGCGCAGCCCGTCGGGCTCGACCTACGACTCCCGCGCCACCCACTCCGCGATCTGCGACGACGCCATCGCGCCGCTGTGGCGCGCGACGGGCTGGCCGCCCTGGAAGAGCACCAGCGTCGGGATCGACCGGATCTGGAAGCGTCCCGCCGTCTGCGGCGCCGCGTCGGTGTCGAGCTTGGCGAAGAGCGCGCGGCCGGCGTGCTCGCGCGCGGCGCGCTCGAAGTGCGGGGCCATCGCCCGGCAGGGGCCGCACCAGCTCGCCCAGAAGTCGACCACGACGGGCAGCTCGCTCTTGGAGACGTAGCGCTCGAAGGTCGCGTCGTCGAGCGCGGCGGGGTGCTCGCCGAAGAGCCGCGCGCGGCAGCGGCCGCAGATCGGCACGTCGCCGAGCCGCGCGCGCGGCACACGGTTGGCCGAGCCGCAGGCGGCGCAGGGGATCTGGACGGCGGGATCCATGGCGGGGTTCCACTCTAGCGCGCTGGCCCTGCTCCACGGCCGGCGTTCGAGCGGCCTGCTCGCTCCCGGGAGCAGGGGGCGCTCTACTGCCTCGGGCCGCGCGCGCTCACCGGCGCGCCCCTCGGCGGGCCGCGAGGCTCGCATGCACCAGGGCGCCGGCGACCACGATCGAGGCGAAGGCGATCCGGTTGAGCTCGATTCCGTACTCGTGCCGCGCACCGCTGGAGCGTTCGTAGCTCCTGGTTGCAAGCGACGGTGGATGGAGACGCGCGGCGTGCTCGGACCGCCGGCAACAAGGAGCGCTCTCTCCTGGCCCCCGAGCCGTCAATCCCCCGCGCTCTCCTCGCCCGCCCGCAGGCGCCTCGCCGGCGGGTAGGGGAACACGTCGATCGCCTCGCCGGCGCGGTGGCGCGCCTGCAGGTCGCGCCAGAAGGCGGCGGTCAGGAGGTCGGCGTGGGCCTCGACGAGGGACGAGGGCGAGCTGAAGCAAGCGCGAGGAAGGTCCGGGAACTGATCCGATTGCTGGAGAAGGACGGCTGGCGCCCTAACCACAGCATGCAGCGGACCGCGCCGCCGCTGATGCTGAGCGCTAGATTAGGCAGCGCGATGGAGAGTATCAAGATCCGCGACGCCAAGCCCTCAGATCGCGACGCGATCATCGCGTTCGATCATGACGCTCGTTTAGAGCCAGGGCGCATCCCTTTCATCGATCGGGTTCTCAGCACGGCTACCTGCCTCGTTGCCGAGTGTGAAGGTCGCGTGGTCGCCTATGGTTCGCTCGAGTACACGTTCTACGACAACGGGTTCGTGTCCATGCTCTACGTCGCCGAGCCGGAAAGACGCCGTGGTATCGGGCGAAGTCTCATGGAAGCCTTGGCGGCGCGTTGCGGGACGTCGAAGTTGTTCACCTCCACAAACGAATCGAACAAGCCCATGCATGCACTCCTTCACTTGCTCGGGTATGTCCCCAGCGGTGTGATCGAGAATCTCGACCTAGGTGATCCCGAGGTCGTGTATTTTCTCGACCTGCGTGAGCGCTCTGCCTGACAACAGCATGAGCGGACGGCGTTGCGCGCCGCCGCTGATGCTGAGCGTCATGCGGCATGGACCGCCATCACACGGCTCAATGAGCATTAACCATCAGTTCTCGTCGGAGGAAGAGTAGCCCGTGCGAAATCGGATTTTCGGGACCATTGGTGTTCTCTGGGGAGGCGGTGTTGTGGTATCGGCGTTCTTTCGCGAGTTGCCTGCAGGCGCCAGCGAAGCGTACGCAAGGGGAGCCGTTGGAGGGTATGTGCTTGGCGGCCTTCTACTTGTTGTCGGCGCCTATTACCTTGTGAAGGGCATCAAGAACAAGTCGTAGCCGTGATGACGGTGTTTCTCGAGCAGATTGCGGGTCTCCTGGCCTCGCGGCCGCCACGGCGGTCGGCATCGTTCGATGCGATGATCGTTCCCCGCAGATCGGGAAGAAGAGGATCCGGTCGGGCGCGGAGAGGCGCGGCGCGCGCCTGCCCTGCGCCGCCGCCACGCCGGAGCCATCAGCCCTCGCGGCTCTCCTCGCCCGCGCGCAGGCGTCTCGCCGGCGGGTAGGGGAACACGTCGATCACCTCGCCGGCGCGGTGGCGCGCCTGCAGGTCGCGCCAGAAGGCGGCGGTCAGGAGGTCGGCGTGGGCCTCGAGGAAGAGGCGGCGGTGCTCGGGCAGGAGGCCCATGAAGCGCAGGAACTCCTCGGGGAAGACGTCGTTCTCGCCGACGTAGAACCACGGCTCGGCGCGCAGCTCGTCCTCGGGGTCGCGCGCCGTCGGCAGCTCGCGGAAGGCGCAGTCGGTGACGCGGCAGAGCTCGTCGTAGTCGTAGAAGATCACCCGGCCGGCGCGCGTGACGCCGAAGTTCTTGAGCAGGAGGTCGCCGGGGAAGATGTTCGAGCAGGCCAGGTTGCGGATCGCGAGGCCGTAGTCGAGCACGGCGCGCGCGGTGCGCTCGGGCTCCTCCTCGCGCAGGAACAGGTTGAGCGGGCGCACCTTGCGCTCGACGTAGACGTGGCGGATCGAGACCTCCTCGCCGTCCACGGCGACCGTCTCGGCGGCCTCGGAGAGGAGCTCGGCCAGGAGGCCCGGCTCGAAGCGGTGGCGGTCGAAGCGCAGGTGCTCGAACTCCTGCGCCTCGATCAGGCGGCCGGCGCGGTCGTGCTCGAAGACGAGCTGGTAGCGCTGCAGCACGTGCTCGCGCGTGGTCGTCTTGGGCGGCGCGAAGCGGTCGCGGATGACCTTGAAGACGTAGTCGTAGTAGCGCAGCGTGAAGACGATCATCACCATGCCGGCCTCGCCGGGCGCGCGCTCGAAGACGTCGAGCGAGCGGCCCAGGTGGCCGAGCAGGTCGCGGTAGATCTCGGTCTTGCCGTGCTTCGCGTAGCCCAGCCCGATGTAGAGCTCGGCGATCGGCTTGCGCGGCATCAGCGTGCGCAGGAAGCGGATCAGCTCGCCGGGCTGCGTGAGCTCGACGTGGAAGTGCGAGCGCGTGTAGCTGAAGACGACGCGCACCTCCTGCTCGGAGGTGAGCACGGCGTCGAGCTCGACGCCGCGCGCGCCGTGGACGAGCACGAGCACGAGCGGCACGAGCGCGCCCCCGCCGCGCAGCCGGCCGACCAGGTACGCGCCGCTGCCGCGGAAGAAGGGCGCGCGCACGAGCTCGACCGCCTCCAGCGGCTGCGAGGGCCAGGCGGCTTCCCAGGCGGCGTCGAGCGCCGGCGCGGCGAGGCTCGCGTCCTCGTCGAGCGCGCGCCACGGCGCGGCGAAGGAGAAGGCCCGCAGGACCTCGCGCACGAGCGCGCGCGTGTCCCCGCGGCGCTCGAAGCGGCGCTGCGCCGGCGCGCCCGTGCCGTAGCGGTCGCGGCGCGGGTCGAGGTCCACGTACTCGATCGAGGGGTCGACGCCGACCGTGGTGAAGATGCGGCGCGTGACCGAGTTGAAGAAGGTCTCTGCCAGCTCGACGTCGATGTGGTCGGCCAGGAGCTCGCGGTGCACCTCCTTCACCGACTTCCAGCGCGCGCGGTCGCGCAGCTCGTCGCCGAGCGCGGCCTCCAGGTCGCCCACGACGCCGTCGACCTCGCGGCGGTAGAGCGCCAGGCGCTCGGCCGCGTCGCGCTGCCCGCCGGCCCAGTCGCGCGCCTCGAAGCGCCCGCGCGCGCGCCGCGTCACCTCGTCGAAGTGCGAGCGGTAGCGCTCGTAGCCGAGCCGGATGATCTCCGCGCCCGAGCGCGTCAGGACGTCGCGCGACTGCA
>CADEGS010000233.1 GCA_902826945.1 uncultured bacterium
TCGGATACTGGCGGACGGCCAGCGGGGAAGAGGTGGACTTCGTGATCGAGAGCGGCGGGCGCCTGCTGCCGATCGAGGTCAAGGCCGGCGCCCGCCCGCGGCTCGCGGACGCGAAGCACCTGCGGAGCTTCCGCGCCGAGTACGGCAAGAAGGCGCGCGCCGCGCTGCTCTTGCACACCGGCGGCACGCTGGAATGGCTCGCCTCCGACGTCTTGGCCGCGCCGTGGTGGAGGGTCCTGTGAAGAAGAGGTCGCGCTCGAGATGGGTGCGCACGTAGCCGTCGAGGGGTCAACCCGTCGAGACACGAGGCTAGAGAGACCGAGGCAACGGCCCACCCCGACGACGGGGAACCCCAACGCTCGCCGCGCCGTCGAGAGAGGAGGCAGGTGCTACGAGCTCCCCCTCTCCCGCTCCGGACCGCCATGAAGACCTCGCTCCGCACCGTCCTCCTCGCGCTGGCGCTTGTCCCGTCGTTACCAGCGGCCCAGCGCGGCGAGGCCTCGCTGCCGCGGATGCGCGTCCTGGTGCCGGCGTACTTCTATCCGGTCGCGGGCTCGCCCTGGGAGCGCCTGACGGCGGCGGCCGCTCTGCACCCGGGGCGGGTGGCGGCGATCGGGAATCCGGCGAGCGGACCCGGCGCGAGCCCCGATCCGAGCTACGTCGCCGCGTTCGGCGCGTTCCGCGCGGCGGGTGGCACGCTGCTCGGCTACGTGCCGTCGGGCTACGGCGCGCGCCCGAGCGCAATGGTCGAGGCCGAGATGGCGCTCTGGTTCGGCTGGTACGACGCCGCCGGCATCTTCCTCGACGAGATGGACAACGTACCGGGCGCGCACGAGGCGTATTACCGCGGCCTGTACGCCTGGCTCGAGACGAACTGGCCGGGGAAGACGCTGGTCGCGAATCCCGGAACCGCGAGCACGCTCGACTACCTCGACGGCGCCTTCGGGCGCTGCGCCGACGCGCTCTGCCTGTTCGAGAGCTCGGCCGCCTTCCGCGTCTGGAGCCCCGACCCATGGACCGTCGGGCGGCCGCGGCGGGAGGTCTACGCGCTTCCCTACGGCGTCGGCGCCAGCGAGTGGCCGGCCGTCGTCGACCACGCCGCGCGCAACCGCGTCGGCTGGCTGTACACGACCGACGACGTGCTGCCCAACCCCTGGGACACGCTCCCGAGCTGGTTCGAGGCCTTCGTCGCGCGCGTGGCCGACGGCACCCCAGGGCCGGGCGCGGCGTTCGGGGCGCCGAGCGCCGTGCCGCGCTAGGAGCCCGCGGGGCGGCGGGGTGTCGTTCCGCATGTCCCGCCCACGTGGTTCCCGGTCCGAGTCACGATCGACTCGTCGAGGATCCTCGGCTGCATGCGTGGGGTCCGCGTGTCGATGTGACCGGTGCGGAGGGGGCGCACTCGTGGAAGGATGAGCGCATGACCAGCGCATGCAATCGACCGGCGCCCCGAGCGGCGCCACCGGCAGACGGGCGAAGGCGTTGGACGGACCATGGATGACGCGGAGCCCGAGAAGCCCGAGAAGCCCGAATATGCGGGCATGACCGTGAACGAGCGGCTGTTCGTCGCGGGTCTGCTCGACCGGTTCGACGAGGCGGCGCGTGCTCGTGACCGCGCGCGGATGATCGCGCTCCTCTCCGAGGTCGCGGTCGCCGATCCCGAACGGTCCGTGAACGCGATCCTCGACAACCCGGGCAAGTATGGATACTGATCGAGAATGCGCCGGACACCGAGAGCCCTGTCCCGAGCGGTCGGCGGGTTCACGCCATGGCTCGACCTGAAGTCACCCTGACTCCAAGGCTCGTCGTCGCAGCGCTGATCTACTTTGCGCTCAAGACGGTGTTGACCGTCACGTGCTACTTGATCCTGCTGGACCTCTTCGTGACCGAGTGGCCACAAGCGGCCATCGCGATCCGGTACTCCCTCCGATTTGCTTGGGTCATCGCCTTCGTTCTCTACGCATTGCGGCCGCTCGTTGTGCTCCTCGTGTTCCGCCGGGACCTGGGGTAGCGCCCGAAGAACGGCCGCCGGCTCGGTCTCGGGCGATCCTCGGCGACGGATGGGAAGTCAGACTTCCAATCTGTTCGAGGGCCTGGCGGCGGCCCTCGCCGCGAGCGTGGCTTCCCCGGGTATCCTCCACCGCCATCGCCGCTCCTCCGATGCACCTCCTGCTGGCACTGACCTTCTGCCCCGCGCTCGCCGCGCCGCAGGAGCGCGCGCCGGTCGAGCTCCGCGACCACGAGTTCCGCGCGCGCAGCGGGGCGAGCGTGGCGGCCCGGATCGGCTCGTTCGTCGTTCCCGAGAACCGCAGCTTCGAGGGCTCGCGCGACCTCACGCTGCGCTTCGTGCTGCTGCCGAGCACCGCCGAGGAGCCCGGCTCGCCGATCGTGTACCTGGCCGGCGGGCCCGGCGGCTCGGGCATCCAGGCCGGGCGCGGGACGCGCTTCGCGATGATGGACGCGCTGCGCGCGCTCGGCCCGGTCGTGCTCCTCGACCAGCGCGGCACCGGCCAGAGCGACGGCCCGCCGAGCGTGCCCGCCACGGGCTGGTCGGCGCCGCTCGACGAGCCGGCCGACGCCGCGTCGCTCGTCGCGGCGGCGGCGGCGGGGCTCGAGCGCGCCGGCGAGGTCTGGCGCGCGGCGGGCGTCGACCTCGACGGCTACACGACCGAGGAGAGCGCCGACGACCTGGCCGACCTGGCGGCGGCGCTCGGCGTCGAGCGCCTGCGCCTGGTCGGCATCAGCTACGGCACGCACCTCGCCCTGGCCACGATGCGCCGCCATCCGGCGCTGGTCGAGCGCGCTGTGCTGGCCGGCGTCGAGGGTCCAGACCACACCTTCAAGCTGCCCTCGGAGCAGCAGGCGCTGCTCGAGCGCATCGCCGGCTGGATCGCGGCCGACCCCGAGGCCGCCGAGCGCTGGCCCGACTTCCTCGGCGCGCTCGGGCGCGTCCTGCGGCGGCTGGAGGAGCAGCCGGTGACGGTCGAGACCGACGCCGGCCGGCGCGTGGTGTGCGCGATCGACGTGCGACGGCACGTCGCCGGCGCGCTGCGCGGCCCCGAGAGCTTCCGCGGGCTCCCGGCCCTCGTCGCGCGCCTGGAGGCGGGCGACTTCGCGGAGCTCGCGGAGCGGCTCCCCGGGCTGCGCAGCGGCGGCTTCGAGATCATGCCGCTGGCGATGGACCTGGCCTCGGGCGCCTCGCCCGAGCGCCTGGAGCGCATCCGGCGCGAGGCGACCACGACGCTGCTCGGCGACGCCATCAACCTGCCGGAAGGCCGCCTGGCGGGCGTGCTCGGCGTGCGCGACCTGGGGGCGGGCTTCCGCGCGCCGCTGGTCTCGGACGTCCCGGTGCTCGCGATCAGCGGGACGGCGGACGGCCGCACGCCGCCGTCGAACGCGGAGGAGGTGCTGGCGACGCTCGCGAACGGCCACCACCTGGTGCTCGAGGGAGCGGGGCACAGCGATCCGCTCTTCCTCTCCTCGCCCGAGATCCTGGCGCGCATGCTGCGCTTCCTGGCCGGCGAGACCCCGAGCCTCGAGCGCATCCGGCTCGATCCGCCGCGCTTCGTCCGGTGAGGGCGCGAGGGAGGATCGCGGCCCGCCATGGCGAGCTTCCGGCACGCGACGAGCTCCTTGCGGCGGGCCGGCGTCTCGAGAGCGACCTTGCCAGGCGCTGCGTCGAGGAGGAGCCGACGCGATGAGCGAGCGCGAGCCTGCGCAGCGCGGTTCCGCGGAGAGGCGAGTCGACCGTGGCTTCGCCTGGCGCTCCCTGTGCCGCAACGCCCTGCTGTCGATCCCGCCGCTCGTCGTCCTCTGTCTCCTGTGGACGCGCTGGGAAGCGCCGGATCCGGCCTTCTGGCTCATGGCCGCGCTCTTCGTGCTCTGGATCGCCGGGTGGATGCTGGCCGATCTCCGTCTCTTGCGGCGCTATCGATGCCCGACCTGCGGCCTCGCGATTCGGCGGCCGACGATCGTCGATCGCGGACCCGGCGACCCCGTTCTCTACTACTGCCGCCGCTGCGACGTCGAATGGGACACGCGAGCGAGGGAGAGCGATGGGTAGCGACGTCCGCTCGACGCCGGCACGCTGCCGGGATCGACTGTCGCTCCGGGCCCGGCGCCCGTACGGTCGTGGGCTCGTATCGCCTGGCCGGCGCACGGTCCGGCATGCCTGTCCAGCGCTCGTCCCGCACGAGCGAGGCGCACACCATGGAGATCCGCGAGCTACGTCCTGAAGAGCGCGGCGAGTGGCTTCGCCTGCGCCAGCTCCTGTGGCCCGACGAGCCACGGGAGACCCTCGCGGAGGAGCAAGAGCAGAGTCTCGCGGCTCCGGAGACGAACGCCGTGCTCGTGGCAGCGCTCCCCGGCGGCGAGCTGGCCGGCTTCGTCGAGGTCTCGCTGCGCGAGCAGGCCGAGGGCTGCAGCACGCACCCGGTCGGCTACGTCGAGGGCTGGTACGTGGAGGCCGAGCGGCGGCGCGCGGGCCTCGGCCGGCTCTTGATCCGCGCGGCGGAGCGCTGGGCCCTGGCGCGGGGCTGCACGGAGCTCGCCTCCGACGCCGAGCTGCCGAACGAGGTCAGCCACGAGGCGCACCGAGCGCTCGGGTTCGTCGAGGTCGCGCGCGTCGTCCTCTTCGCCAAGCGGATCGCGCCATGAGCGGCTCGCCGATCCGCTCGCCGGCGGTGCCGTTGCTCCTCGCCGCGCTCGCCGCCTGCACCGCGGGGCAGGACGAGGGTCCGCCCGCCGGGTCGGCGGAGCAGGCCAAGAGCACGTCGAGCGACGCGAAGGCGCCGGTCGCTCGAGGCGAGCGCGTCGCCGCGCTCGACAAGGCGATCTTCTACGTCTTCCAGGCCAGAAACGACACCTACTGGTTCGGGAGCAACGAGCGAGGGGTCTACCGCTACGACGGGAAGACCCTCGTCCGCTTCACGACGAGGGACGGCCTGGTCAGCGATCGGATCCGCGGCATCCAGGAAGACGGGGCCGGGAACGTCTACTTCACGACGTACGAGGGGATCAGCAGGTTCGACGGGCGAGCGTTCACGACGCTGAGCAGCTCCCCGTCGACGGAGTGGACGAAGCGACCCGACGACCTGTGGTTCGTGGGGCCGCCCGACAGCGGCACGGTCTACCGCTACGACGGGACGGTGCTCCACCGGTTGACGCTCCCGAAGACCAGGATCGGCGAGGAGGTGGCCGCGCGCTTCCCGCGCTCCCGCTTCCCGAACGCGATCTTCAGCCCGTACGACGTCTACACCATCGCGAGGGACCGCGCAGGTGACCTCTGGTTCGGCACCGCCTGCGCCGGAGCGTGTCGCTTCGACGGGCAGACCTTCGCCTGGCTGTACGAGGACCACCTGACGAACATCGAGGGCGGCGGCTCGTTCGGCATCCGCTCCGTCCTCGAGGACGCGTCGGGGGCCTTCTGGCTCTGCAACACCCGCCACCGCTTCCGGGTCGGCGCCGAGGACGCGCCCGAGCCGGAGGAGGGCCAGGTCCGCTACGCGCGAGAGAAGGGGATCGAGCTGGAGGCGCCCGACGGGAAGGACCGCGTCTACTTCATGTCCGCCGTCCTGGACGAGAAGGGCGCGCTGTGGTTCGCGTCCACCGACTCCGGCGTGTGGCGGTACGACGGGGACGAGGTGACCCGCTATCCGATCAAGGACGGCGCCGACGATGTCACGCTGTTCTCGATCGTGCAGGACAACCGCGGCGACCTGTGGCTCGGCACGCACGAGGCCGGAGCGTATCGATTCGACGGCAAGACGTTCGAGCCCTTCGTGCCGTGAGGGCGCAGAGGTGTCGGGACGTCGGACGCCCATGACGCGCGAGGTCCAGCGGTGAGCATCCGGAACCGGGTCGCGTTCCCGTGCATCGCCATTCCGGCGCTCGTCGAGCTCGGCCTCGGGCTCGTCTATCTCACGGCTTCGGAGGTGATGCCGTACCACCGGGACGCCCTCGGAGTCGAGTGGGCCCGGCTCGAGCCGGGCGTGCGCGCGCTGCTGATGACGCTCGTGAACGGATACGGCAGCACGCACCTCGCGGTCGGCGTCGCGCTGGGCGCGCTCCTGCTCTTCCCGCTGCGTCGTGGTCACGCCTGGGCTCGCTGGGCGCTCCTGGCCGTCGGCTTCCCGGTCCTCGGCGGGACGGCGTTCTTCTCCGCACGACTCGCTGCCAGCACCGGTGCGAGCGTGCCGTGGCAAGGGGCGGTCATCCTGCTGCTGCTCTTTCTCGTGGGGGTCGCGCTCGCCGACCCGAGCGCGGTCGCTCGACGCTCGCTCGCGCCCGAAGGGGAGCCGGCGAGACGCGTGGAAACGAGATCCGAGGAGACGCGATGACCGTCGAGCGCATGGACAACGTCGGCATCGTGGTGGAGGACCTCGACGCCGCCGTCGCGTTCTTCGCCGAGCTCGGGCTCGAGCTCGAGGGGCGCGCTCCGATCGAAGGAGACTGGGCGGACGGCGTCACCGGCCTGCGCGACATGCGGGTCGAGATCGCCATGATGCGCACCCCCGATGGCCACGGCCGTCTCGAGCTCTCGCGCTTCCTGGCGCCGCCCGCGGTCGCCGACCACCGCAACGCGCCGGTGAACGCTCTCGGCTACCTGCGCGTCATGTTCACCGTCGCGGACCTCGACGACACGCTCGCCCGGCTCCGCCGCCGAGGCGCGAAGCTCGTCGGCAGGGTGGCCCAGCACCGAGACAGCTATCGGCTCTGCTACGTCCGAGGCCCGGAGGGGATCCTGATCGGGCTCGCCCAGGAGCTGGG
>CADEGS010000234.1 GCA_902826945.1 uncultured bacterium
TGTACTTGACCCAGGTGCGGAAGCTCCCGACCGGGACGTGGTTCTCCGACTTGCACGCGACCGTGCAGGCGTGGCAGCCGATGCACCGCGAGTGGTCGATGACGAAGCCGAGCTGCACGCGTGGCCGCGCGGCGAGGCCGCGGCGGGCGCGTCATCGTACGGGGGCCGCCTGTGGGGAGAAAGGCGGCCGGCCCGGCCCTCAGGCGCGCTTGCGCAGGGCCTCGAGCACGGCCAGCGCCTTGCCCGACTCGAGCGACTTCACCGCCTGGTCGACGCCCTCGGCCAGGGTCAGCGCGCGGCCGCCGGCCTTGAGGATCACGGCGGCGCCGAGCACGCTCGCGCTGCGCGCGGGGCCGCTCTCGCCCTTGAGCACGGCGTCGTTCTGGTCGGCGGCGGCCTGCACGAGCAGCGGGTTGTCGTCGGTGCCCTCGCCCTCGACGGGCGGGCTGAAGAGCGGCAGCTCGGGGTCCTGCTGATCGGCCAGGCCGAAGTCCGAGGGCTCGACCGTCAGCGGCACCTGGTGCTGGCCGTGCAGCTCGATGCCGCGCGTGCGCCGGCGCAGGGTCGGGAGGATGCCGCCGCCCAGGCCCTGCACCGCGATGCCGTTCTTGTGGCCCAGGCCGACCATGGTCTCGACCGCGATGCCGAGCACCGGACCGCTGCGCGCGCCGAGCACGACCGCGGCGCTCGGCGGCGCGATCAGCTTCTCGACCGTCGAGAGCGGCGTGCGCACGCCGACCTCGCCGCGCACGCGCCGCAGCGCGAGCAGCGCGGGCAGCATGCCCGAGGCGGCGATGGCGGCGAAGCCGGTCTGGCCGACCCACTCCTCGGCCTGCGCGGGGTCCCAGGTCCAGCCGCAGCCGAAGTGCTCGAGCACGCTGGCCGCGGTCAGGCCGCGGCGCGGCGGGACGCGGCGCTCGGTCACGATCAGGACGCGCGCGCCGGCGCCGGCGGCGATCAGGCCGGCCGCGACCTCGAGCGGCGGCACGGTCTCGTAGCCGTCGTGCGGCGGGCACACGCACACGAGCCCGGCCAGCTCGCGGCAGGGGATCGTCGCGCGCTCGCGCGCCGCGCGCGCGAAGCCGATCAGCTCCTCGACCGTCACGCCCTTCCAGCGCAGCGCGATCAGGAAGGCGCCGATGCGGATCTCGCTGTCGCCCCCCTCGAGGATCGTGCAGAAGGCGCGGTAGGCCTCGTCCTGGGTCAGGTTCCTGCCGTCGCGGCGGTCGGACGAGCCCAGGACGCGCAGCAGGTCGCGGAGGAGCATGCGGGGAAAGGAGCGCCGGAGGGGAGCGAGCGCGGAGCGTAAACCCCGGGCGGGCCCCCCCTCAAGCCTCGCGCGCCCGCCCGGCGGCCCTTCCGCCCGGCGGGAACGGCTCTAGCCGCCTTCCTCGTCCTTCTCGCCCTCGCCGGCCTCGTCCGTGCCCTGGTCGGCGCCCTCGTCGCCCTCGTCGGAGCCCTTCTCGGCCTCGCCCTTGGCGGGCTCGGGAGCGGGCGTCTCGGTCTCGGGCGCGGCCTCGCCGGGGTCGAGCGGCGGCAGCTCCGGCCGCGGCCGGATGTGGGCGTAGAAGATCTCCTCCTGCTTGTCGTAGACGAGCTTGCCGTAGACGACCGCGTACTGGACGAAGGTCTGGTAGTGCAGGACGTCGCCGTCGGTGACGATCGCGTCGAGGTCCTTGCCGGGCTCGAGCGTGCCGATGCGGCTCTCGACGCCCAGGATGCGCGCCGGGACGATCGTGAGCGACTCGAGCGCGGCCTGCTCGGGAAGGCCGCCGCGCACGGCGAAGGCCGCCTCGACCGGCAGGTGCAGGAGGTCCTGGCCGGTGATGCCGCCGAGGTCGACCGAGGTGTTGCCCGGGACCACGGCCACCTGGACGCCGGCCGCGTGCAGCCTGGCGGCGTTCTCGATGCTCGAGCCGCCGTCGCGCACGAGCTCCTCCTCCTTCGGCCGCACGGTGCGCGGCGTGATCACGGCGAAGGCGCCGGCGCGGCCCAGCTCGTCGGCCACGGTCCAGCCTTCCATGCAGCCGAAGATCACCGGCCGGAAGCCGTAGCGCTGCGCCAGGCGCGCGATGCCGAGCAGCTCCTCGCGCGAGTCGTTGTTGAAGCGCGCCAGGCGCTCGCCGCGCAGGATGCGCAGCGTGTTCGTGTCGATCGCCTTCTTGTCCGGCTCGGGCAGGCTCTTGTCTTCCTTGTCCTCCCACTCGCGGTACTCGCGCAGGTAGCGCGCGGCCTTGTCGAAGCGCTCCTTGGCCGAGCGGATGCTGGCGGGGTTCTGCAGGCTCCAGGGCACCGACGTGAGGTACTTCTCGCGCATCAGCACGTCGTCGATCGTGTAGCGGCGCAGCTTCACGGCGGCGTCGGACTGCTCCGCGCTCGTGATGCCGCTGGCGAGCGCCAGCACGAGGAACTCGCTGAAGGGGTCGAAGGTGTCCTCGATCTCGGCGTTCTCGCCTCCGGCGGCGAGCGGGCCCGGCGTCCCGGCGGGATCGTCGAGGTGCGACCCGGGGTCGATCTCGTCCACCGCGTGCAGCGGGTCGGTCAGCGACGCGGCGACGTCCTCGTGCGGGCGCTCCGCGTCCGCCTCGGGCGCGCCGAACAGGCCGCGCGTCAGGCGCGTGGTCGCCCCCAGCGACACCAGGCCGGGGTAGACGCGCAGGCCGCGCGCGTCGAGCTTCTCGGTCTCGGGCGGGAGCCAGAGGTCGTAGCCGATCTCCTCGATCACGCCGTTCTTGGCCAGGATCGTCGCGCCGCGCAGGAGCGTGCCCTCGCCGCCGTAGACGTCGCCGCCCACGATCGCGAACCAGCGATCCTCTTCCTCCTTCTCCTTCTTCTCGTCCTTCGCCTTCTCCTCTTCCTTCTTCTCGCCGCCCTCGGAGGACTCCTTCTCGCCCTCCTCCTGCCACGGCGCGCGCGGCGCGGCGGCGGGCGCGCGGCCGAGCGCGAGGAGCGCGCCGGCGAGCGCGCAGGTCGTGGTGATCCGGAGCACGTTCCTCATCGCTCGTTCCTCTCGTACACGAAGCGGCCCTCGAGCATCACGGCCTGCACCCGCGAGCCCGGCTCGAACGGGTCGCGGTCGTAGAAGACCAGGTTGGCGTCCTTGCCCGCCTCGAGGCTGCCCAGGCGCTCGTCGAGGCCGAGCACGCGCGCGGGCACGAGCGTGACCGCTTCCAGCGCGGCCGCGCGCGACAGGCCGGCGCGCAAGAGCGCGCCGACGTCGCTCAGCCACTCGCGGTGGCCGCGCAGGTCGTCCTCGAGCGGGACCAGCGCCACGTGGCCGCCGGCGGCCACGATCTCGGCGGGGATGTTGCGCTCGCGGCGCGTGTCGGGCTGGAAGGTCAGGAGCGGGTCGAGCACGACGTCGAGCATGCGCTCGCCGATCTTGTCGGCCACCTGGAACAGGTCCACGTCGTTGCGCAGCGGCACGCGCAGGCGCCAGACCATGTCCTTCTCCTCCTCGATGACGTCGAGCAGGTGCAGGTAGTCGCCGGCCTTCTGGAGGCGGAAGAGCGCCGGCAGCTCGCCGCGGCGCAGGTCGACGAAGGGCTTCACGTCGGGATCGGGCGCGGGCGGCACGAACGCGTCGCCGTCGGCCTTCTTGCCCTCGGTCTTCTCGTCGTCCTCGGCCGCGAGCGCGGTCTTCTCCTTCTCCTTGTCCTTCTCGGACTCCTTCTCCTTGTCGCCCTTGTCGTCCTTCTCCTCGTCGTCCTTCTTCTTCTTCGAGGAGCTCTTCTTGCTCTTCTTCTCCTGGTCCTTCTCCCACTTCTCGCGCGCCTTGGCGACCTTCTCCTCGTACTTGTCCACCTCCTCGAAGCCCTTGCGCAGCATCTTCTTCGAGGCCGCGTCCGACTGCAGGAAGGCCTTCAGGTAGGCGTGCTCGCGCACGACCATGTCCGGGACGGTGTCGCCCTGCGGGCGGATCGCCACCGCCAGGCCGGGCACGCCGGTGCCCGGCGGGTAGATGCCGAGCGTCGTCACGCCGAGCTCGAGCAGCTCGCGCCACACGTCCTGGCGCGGGAAGAGCTCGCCCTTGGCCTCGACCGCGGGCGAGAAGCCGCCGCCGGCCTCGCCGTCGGCGCCGATGCGCGTGTAGCAGTTCACGAGCCCGGGCAGCGCGATCCAGTCCGGCCGGTCCACGACGGGGATGCCGCGCTCGACCGGCAGGTCCTCGCCGACGGCCACGATGCGCCCGCCGTCGAGCAGGATCACCGCGTGCTCGATCGTGCCGTGCGCGATCGTCTCGGCCTTGCCGACGCGGATCGCCTTGAGGCCGCCCGGCGCGGCCTGGGCCGGCGCGGAGAGCGCCAGGGACAAGAGGAGGGCTCGGGTCGTGAAGCTCATGCGTCGCATTCTCTCGATCAGAACCACTGTCCGTCCTCCGTGCGCGAGTACTGGACCTCGCCGTCGATCAGGACCATCTCGACGCGCGAGCGCGGATCCAGCGGGTCGCCGCTGGAGACGACCAGGTCGGCGTCCTTGCCGACCTCGAGGCTCCCGACGCGGTCTCCCACGAGGAAGGCGCGCGCGGGGTTGCAGGTGACGGCCTGGAGCATCTGGTAGGGATCGGCGCCCAGGCGCGCCGACATCGAGCCCTGCAGGAAGAGCTCCTCCTGCGGGATCACGCTGGCGTCGGTGTTCAGCGAGAAGTCGGGCACGCCGGCCGCGACGTACTCGGAGGCGGTGCCGACGATGCGGTCCTCGCGCACCGCCGCGGTGAAGTTCATCGTGCGCGGCCCGTGGTTCACGGGCACGCCGTTCTCGGCGGCGAAGCGCGCCACGTGCCAGCCGTCCCAGCTCCCGTGCGAGACGATGCAGTGCGTGTGGTAGCGCAGCTTCCACATGCGCACCGTGTCGGCCACGCCCTCGGCGGACGCGCAGTGGATCAGCACCGGCAGCTCGCCCTGGTGCACGCGCACCAGGTTCGCCAGGCGCGGGTCCACGCGCCCGTCGCGCGCGGCCGCGGCGGCGCGGTCGTTCAGCGTCTCGAGCACCCACGCCAGGCCGCACCAGGTGCTGCCGGCGTCGCCGCCGCCGCGCTGGGGGTTGTAGTTCTGCGCGACCTTCAGGCCGCCCGGGTCGCGCACGACGATCTCCTCGTACCCGGCGTCGGTCTTCGTCTTGTAGAGCACGCCGAAGCCGCCCATGCTCGTGCCGCTGCCGGGGATGCCGAAGAGCGTCGTCACGCCCCCCGCGCAGGCGCGGCGGATGTCGTGGTTCGAGGGCACGATCACCGGCCGCGAGGAGAGCTCGGGGTTCGTCGGCAGGACCATGTCGTTGATGTCGCCGAAGCCCCCGCCGTGGATGTGCGAGTGCAGGTCCACCATCCCCGGCGAGAGCCAGGCCGGGCCGCAGTCGACCAGCTCGAAGCCCGCGGGCGGCTCGACCGGCGGGCCGACGTACTCGATGCGCCCGTCGCGCACGAGCACCATGCCCGGGTCGAGCACGCGCGCCTGTGCGTCCATCGTGAGCACCTTCGCCGCGCGCACGGCGAGCGCGCGCTCGCCCTCGGCCGCGGGCGCGACCGGAGCGGGCGCGGGAGCGCCGCCGCGGCCCGCGCGGGCGGCGTCGCCCGGGGCGCCGCGCGAGGCTCCCGCCGGCTCCCCGCGCGCGCCGCTCGCGGCGCACGAGGCCAGCGCCAGCGCCGCGCACGCGAGCGCGCCGCCGGGCCGCGCTCGGGCCGCCCTCACCAGCGCCTCCCGTCGCGCTCGGCGTCGTAGACCAGCCGGCCCTCGATGTAGGTGCGGTCCACCGACGAGCGCGGGTCGGCCGGGTGGCCGCTGTACACGACGATGTCGGCCTCCTTGCCCTCCTCGATCGAGCCCACCAGGGCGTCGATGTGCGCGGCCTTGGCCGGCACGATCGTCAGCCCGAGCAGCGCCTGCATGCGCGAGTCGTCGAAGCCGTAGCGCACGCCCATGGCGGCCTGCAGCGGCAGCTCCTGCTGGGGGATCACGGGCGAGTCGGTGTTGAAGCCGACGAGCTCGACGCCGCGCTCCTGGTAGCCGACCGCGACGCCGCGCACGCCCTCGTGCCGGTTGTGCGCCCAGTTCATGAAGCCGCGCGAGAGCGTGTCCACCGAGCGCGGCCCGCAGATCGCGGGCACGCCCATGTCGCGCGCGAGCTCGCCGGTCAGCCAGCCGCCGATCGTCGAGTGGTCGAGGAACACCGGCAGGCCGAACTCGCCCTTGACCATCGTCAGGGTCATCAGCACGACCTGGTAGATCTGGGTGTGGGTCGAGATCGCGATGCGATTCGCCAGCAGGTGGCGGAAGACCTCGAACTGGAGGTTCGTCTCGGGCTGCGGCCCCTGGCCGTCCTCGAACGCCTTCCAGCGCCGCGCGTAGGCGACGCCGCGGCGCAGGGTGTTGCGCGTGTTCCAGTGCTCGAAGCTCATCCCGACGCCCATGGCCCAGGCCTCGGGGTTGCCCCACTGGGCGAGCTTCATCGAGCCCGGGTTGCGCACGAGGCCGTCCTCGAAGTGCTCGAAGCCGGTCTTGACCAGCACCCCCTGGCCGCCGATGTTCGTCGCCGATCCGGGGATGTAGAGCACGGTCGTCACGCCGGCCGCCGCCGCCATGCGCATCGAGTGGTTGGACGGCTCGACCGCGGAGGAGGCGCGCAGCTCGGGGTTCGACAGGTAGACGGCGTCGTTCAGGTCGTTGCCCTGGTACAGCGAGCGTCCGGCCTCGTGGCAGTGCAGCTCGACGATGCCGGGCACGAGCCAGCGCTCGCCGACGTC
>CADEGS010000235.1 GCA_902826945.1 uncultured bacterium
TCGTGCGGGGCGAGCGTCTTCGGGGCGGCGTGCTTCCGTCGCTGCGCGACGATGGGGTCGCGCCTGCGGCGCGAGCGAGGCCTGCGGCGCTACGGCGCTGCCGCGACCGGCCGCGGCCATGCGGCCGCGGGCGCTGAGGCCCGTGTCCGAGACGCCGATGCGTCTCGGACACGGGCCTCAGCGCCAGCGCGCCACGAACAGGTTCGTCTCGCCCGGGCGCGTGCCGCCGCGGTTCGAGGCGAAGACGAGGTAGCGGCCGTCGGGGCTGAACATCGGGAAGGAGTCGAAGCCGTCGTAGGTCGTGACGCGCTCCAGCCCCTCGCCGTCCACGCCGATCGCGTACAGGTCGAAGTTGCGCCCGCTCGGCGCGTGGTGGTTGGTCGAGAAGATCACGCGCCGGTCGTCGGGGAAGAAGAACGGGGCGAAGCTGGCGCCCCCGAGCCGGGTGAGCTGGCGGCGGTTCCCGCCGTCGGCGTCCATCAGCACGAGCTCCATGCTCTGCGGCCGGACCTTCCACTGCTCGAGCAGCGTGCGGTAGGTCGCGAGCTCCTGCTGCTCCGCGCCGGGCGTGAAGGCCGTGGCGCGGAACACCACGCTCGCGCCGTCGTGGCTGAAGAAGGCGCCGCCGTCGTAGCCGGGGCGGTCGGTGAGCTGGCGCAGGTCGGAGCCGTCGAGGGCGCAGCTCCAGAGCTCGAGGTCGCCGGAGCGCGTCGAGGTGAACACCATGCGGTCGCCGCGCGGCGACACGGTCGCCTCGGCGTCGTAGCCCCAGCTCGGCAGGAGGGCGCGCGTCTCGCCGCTCTCCAGGTCGTGCAGCCACAGGTCGAACTCGGGGTGCACCTTCCAGGTGTAGCCCTGCGAGTGGTCGGGCGGCGGCGGGCAAGCCTCCATCGACGCCCGCGTCGAGGCGAACACGACCTGCCGGTCGCCGGGCAGGAAGTAGGCGCAGGTCGTCGTCCCGCGCCCGTCGGAGACCTGCTCGAAGCGCACGCGCGTGCGCGCGTCCGCGGGCGCGTCGGGGTCCACGCCGCCGGTGACGAAGATGCGGTCGCAGGGGATCCCCTGCTCGGCGTTGGTGCGCTGCAGGACCAGGCGGTCGCCGGCGAAGCTCCAGTAGCCCTCGGCGTTCTCGCCGCCGGCGGTCACCTGCCACAGGCGGGCGAAGTGGACCTCGCCCTGCTGGATCAGCTCGTCGCACGGACGCGCGCCGCGCAGCGGCGGCGCGTCCACGGCGACGCTCGCGCAGCTCGCGAGGAGGAGCGGGAAGAGGAGGAGGCGCTGGCGCATGGGGCCCACCATAGCGCGGCCCGGCGCGCGCTCAACCGTCGTCGCGCGCGCGCCAGGCGCCGCGCGGCGGCACGGGATCGTGCCCGCCGCGGGCGAACGGCTGGCAGCGCAGGAGGCGCCAGGCCGAGAGCGCGGTCCCCTTCAGCGCGCCGTGCACCAGGATGGCCTGCTGCGCGTAGGCGCTGCAGGTCGGGGAGAAGCGGCACGTCGGCGGCTTGAGCGGCGAGAGGAAGCGCCGGTAGAAGACGATCGGCAGCGTGCACAGCCGCCGCCAGGCGCGCGCCAGCGCGCCGCTCACGGCGCGACGCCGGCGTCCGGCGCGAGCTTGCGGCGCGCCCGCCAGGCGAGCGCGCAGAGCTCCGCGCGCGCCTCGGCGAGCCGCGGGTCGAGCCCGGCGCGCGCCGCGATCAGGACCAGGTCGAGCCCCGCCGGCAGCCGCGCCCGCTCCAGGCGGAAGGCCTCGCGGAACACGCGCCGCACGCGGTTGCGCCGCACCGCGCGCTTCCAGCAGCGCTTGCCCACCGACAGGCCGAGGCGCGAGTAGGGGAGGCCGTTCGGTCGCGCGACGAGCACGAACACGTCCCCGCGCGCGCGCACGCCCTCGCGGTAGGCGGCGGCGAAGTCCGCGGCGCGGCGCAGGCGCGTCTCGCGCGGCAGGCGCGCGCCGTCCGCGCGCTCGGGGTCCGCGCCGTCCATCGCGCGGACCAGACTAGCAGCCGGCCCCCGCCCGCGCGCGCGGCGGGCCGGGCTGGTAGGCTCCGCCGCCGCGCCATGGAGCCGCAGAACTTCGTCGCGGGGGCCTGGCGCCCCTCCCGCGCGGCGGGCCGCTTCGTCGTGCGCGACCCGCTGGAGCCGGCGCGAGCGCTCGGCTCCTGGCCGCGCTCGGACGGCGAGGAGCTGGCGCTCGTGCGCGAGGCCTGGGAGCGGCCGCCGTCCTCCTGGCCGCTGGCCGAGCGCCGCGCGGCGCTCGCGCGCGCGGCGGCGCGCCTCGCCGCGGACGAGGCCTGCGCGGCGGCGTGCGCGGCGCGCCTGGCCCTGGGGAAGGACGAGTGGCACGCGCACGTGGAGGGGCTCGAGCCGCCCGTCGCGTACGCGCCGGGACGCGAGTCGCGCGAGGCCGTGTGCCTGGTCGCGCCGCACTGGAGCGAGCTCGTGCGCGGCCCGTGGCAGGCGCTCGCCGGCGCGCTGCTCGACGGACGGCGCGTGCTGCTCTTCGCCGACGAGCGCCTGCCCGCGGCGCCCGCGGCGCTCGTCGCGGCGCTGCTCGCGGAGGGCGTCCCCTCCGACGCGCTGGCGCTCCTGCACGGCGCGGATGCCGGCCTGGTCGAGGAGGCGCTGGCGCTCCCCGGCGCGCGCGCGCTGGTCGCCTCCGGCGGCGCCTCGCGCCTGGGGCGCCTGCGCCGCGCCGCGCTGCGCCGCGGCGGCGCGCTCGAGCTGCGGCTCGCGCTCGTGCAGGGCGGCGAGCGCACGCTGGAGGCGAGCGACGACCTCGAGCGCGCGGCCTGCGAGGTCGCGCGCGACGCGTTCGGCCGCGCGCGCGCCCTCTCCGGCCAGCTCGGCGGCGCGCTCGCGCGCGTCGTGTGCCCCGAGCGGAGGCTGTCGCGCTTCACCGCGCTCCTCCTGGCGGAGCTGGAGCGCTCGCCCGACGTCGCGCGGCCGCTGCCCTTCGCGTCGGACGAGGAGGCGGGCGCCGCGCGCCGCGCGCGCGCGCTCGGGCTCGACGAGGGCGCCACGGCGATCTTCGACGCGACCCCTCTCGACGCGGCCGGACCCGCGCGCGCGCACGCGGCGGTCTTCACCAACGTCGAGCCGACCATGGAGCTGGCGCGGCTCTCCGAGCCGGCGCCGGTGCTGCGCCTCCTGCGCGCCTCCTGAGGCCCGCGAGCGCGCCCTCGCGGGGTTCCGGGACGGGACGTTGGGCGGCTACAATCCCCGGTCCAGAGGGTCTCGCGGCCCGCGACCCGATCGAGGATCCCCGATGACCGACGCCAAGTCCGTGCACGAGACGCTCCGCCGCTTCCAGATGGTCGACGGCTTCGACCTGGTCGTCGACCTGGATCGCTCGCACGGGTCCTGGCTGGTCGATGCGCGCACCGGCGAGGAGTACCTCGACGGCTTCACGTGCTTCGCCTCCTGGCCGGTCGGCTACAACCACCCGCTGCTGCGCGAGCCCGCCTTCGAGCAGGAGCTGCTGCGCGCGGCGCGCACGAAGCTCTCGAACTCGGACCTCTACACGCGCGAGATGGCCGACTTCGTGCGCGCCTTCGGCGAGCACGTGACCCCGCCGGGGTTCCCCTACCACTTCTGGGTCTCCGGCGGCGCGCTGGCGGTCGAGAACGCGCTCAAGACCGCCTTCGACTGGAAGGCGCGCAAGCTGGGCCGCACGAAGTTCTCGGACGACGTGAACGACCTGGTCGTGCTGCACTTCCGCCAGGCCTTCCACGGCCGCTCGGGCTACACGATGAGCCTGACGAACACCGTGCCCGACAAGGTCGGCCTGTTCCCGAAGTTCCCCTGGCCGCGCGTCCACAACCCGGCCATCGTCTTCGGGCCGCAGGGCGAGGTCGCAAACGACGTCGAGGCCGAGGAGGCGCGCGCGTACGCCGAGATCGAGGCCGCCTTCGCGCGCCACCCGGGCAAGGTCGCGGCGATCCTCATCGAGCCGATGCAGGGCGAGGGCGGCGACAACCACTTCCGCACCGAGTTCCTGGCCCGCCTGCGCCGCTACGCCGACGAGCAGGAGGCGCTGCTCGTCTTCGACGAGGTGCAGACCGGCTTCTTCGGCTCGGGCAAGCCCTGGCTGTGGATGCACCACGGCGTCGCGCCCGACGTCGTCGCCTTCGGCAAGAAGACGCAGGTGTGCGGGATCTACGCCTCGCGCCGCCTGGACGAGGTCCCCGAGCACGTCTTCAAGCGCCAGAGCCGCATCAACTCCACCTGGGGCGGGAACCTGACCGACATGGTGCGCTGCCGGCGCTTCATCGAGATCATCCTGCGCGAGCGCCTGGCGGAGGCCGTCACGCACGTCGGCGAGCACTGCATGGCCGGGCTGCGCCGGATGGCGGCCGAGGAGGGCGCCTTCTCGAACGTGCGCGGGCGCGGCTCGCTGGTCGCCTTCACGATCGGCGACACGGCCGTGCGCGACCGCCTGATCAAGGCCCTCTACGCGCGCAAGGCGATCGTGCTGGCCTCGGGCCCGGTGTCGATCCGCCTGCGCCTGCCGTTCACGATGACGACCGCGGAGGTGGACGAGCTCCTGGCGCGACTGCGCAGCGCGCTGCCCGCGGCGGTCGCCGCGTCCTGAGGCTCAGGCGACGGGCGGCCCGGAGGCGGCGCCCTCCGGCCGCGCGCGCTGGCGCAGCTGGCCGCAGGCCGCGTCGGCCTCGACCCCGCGCGACCAGCGCACGCGCGCCACGACGCCGGCCTGCTCCAGGTCGCGGGCGAAGCGCTCGACCGTCTCCCGCTCGGGCCGGCGGAAGCGGTCGCCGGGCACGGGGTTGTAGGGGATCAGGTTGACCGTGGCGCGGCGCGCGCGCAGGCGCTCCGACAGCCGCCGCGCGTGACCCGGCGTGTCGTTGCGTCCGCCCAGCAGCACGACCTCGTAGGTCACCTCGCGGCCCGTGGCCTCGAACCAGTCGTCGCCGGCCGCCAGCACCTCCTCGACCGGCGTGCCGGCCATGGCCGGCACGAGCTCGTCGCGCTCGGCGTCGTCGGGCGTGTGCAGCGAGATCGCGAGCTGGAAGCGCGGCCGCGTGGGCGCGATGCGCCGCAGGCGCGCCGGGAAGCCGACGGTCGAGACCGTGACCTTGCGCGCGCCGAGGCCGAGCTCGTCGTGCACGACGTCGAGCGCCGCGCGCAGGCTCTCGAAGTTCAGGAGCGGCTCGCCGATGCCCATCACGACGCTGCGCCGCAGCGGTCCGAGCGCGCGCGCGCGCAGGAACTGCTCCAGGATCTCGGCGCTCGACAGGTTGCGCTCCAGCCCCGCGCGGCCCGAGGCGCAGAAGGGGCAGCCGACCGGACAGCCGACCTGCGTCGAGACGCACACGGTCGCGCCGCCCTTCTCGGGCGAGGGCATGTGCACGGTCTCGACCGCGCCGCCCGCGCGCAGGCCGATCAGGAGCTTGGTCGTGCCGTCCGCCGCGCGCGTGCGCGCCAGCTCCTCCCCGGCGAGGAGCGGCAGTTCGCGCGCCAGGCGTTCGCGCAGCGCGCGCGGCAGCGACGTCATCGCGTCGTAGGCCAGCACGCCGTTCGCGAGCAGCTCGCGGCGCACGACGCCGGCGTGGAACGGGCGACCGCCCAGGCGCACGACGAGCGCGCGCGCCTCCTCGGCCGGGAGGTCGAGGAAGGAGCGCGGGGCAGCGTCCGGGCTCATCGCAGCGCCGCGAGCGACGCGCGCAGCGTGGCCGCGACCTCGCCCGCGATGCGCCGCGCGTCGGGCAGGTCGCGCGCGTTCGCGCCGCCCACGCTCTTGTGCCCGCCGCCGCCGTGGCTCTCCATCAGCTCGCCCAGGTGCACGACGTCGGGCGGCGCCCTCCAGGGGTTCTGCCCGGCGGTCACGTGGAAGCCGGAGCGCGTGGGGATCACGCCCACGGCGAAGGTCGCGTCGGGGAAGTGGAAGAAGGCGGCGAAGCGCTCGCGGCGGATCTGGTTCGAGGAGGCGTCGTAGAGGATGACGCCCTCCTCGGTCGAGAGCACGGTGGGGGGGAACTGGTGCAGCGCCTTGTCGCGGTTGCGCGCGGCGCGCTCCCAGGAGCGCTCGACGTCGTGGCGTCGCGCGACCTCCTCCAGGGAGCCGTCCACCATCGCGCCGACCAGCGTGTCGGTCCAGTCGCGCTCGGGCGCGGCGGTCAGGGCGCGCGAGATGCGCAGCGCGGGCTCGTCGCCGAACAGCGCCTGGTCCACGCTGTCGAAGCGGGCCGCGTCGATCAGGTCGGACCAGCGCGACATCTCGAGGAAGCGCGGCGGGGCCTCGAAGCCCCACCAGCGCGCGGCGTGGCGCAGGATCAGCGGCGGGCAGGAGGGCGAGGTCTCGTCCCAGGACCAGCGCTCCGACGGCGCGTAGAGCGCGCGCAGCTCGGGGCTCAGGAAGGTCGTCGGGTGGTGGTCGAACCAGTACTCGGCGCGCGGGTGGAAGTGGAAGTCCACGATCGCGAAGCGGTGCCCGCGCTCGAAGTCCTCCCAGCCCTTGCGCTGGTCGTAGTTGACGCTGCGCCAGCGCGTCTCTCCCTCGCGCTCGCGCAAGACCCGCGCCAGGATGGCGGCCGAGACCATCCCGTCGAAGTCGCGGTGGTAGTGGATCGTGAGCGGCGACGAGGCCATGCCCGAGGCAGCATAGCGCCTCGGGAGCGCGGACGCTCCTCGGGGCGCGCGTCAGGCGCTCTCGCG
>CADEGS010000236.1 GCA_902826945.1 uncultured bacterium
CGTTCTTCTCGATCTCGGGCTCGGACTTCGTCGAGATGTTCGTCGGCGTCGGCGCCAGCCGCGTGCGCGACCTCTTCAAGCAGGCGCGCGAGAACAGCCCCTGCATCATCTTCCTCGACGAGATCGACGCGGTCGGCCGGCGCCGCGGCAGCGGCATGGGCGGCGGCCACGACGAGCGCGAGCAGACGCTCAACGCGATCCTGGTCGAGATGGACGGCTTCGGCACCGACGAGGGCATCATCGTCATCGCCGCCACGAACCGCCCCGACGTGCTCGACCCGGCGCTCCTGCGGCCGGGACGCTTCGACCGCGAGGTCACGATCGACCTGCCCGACCTCGAGGGCCGCGAGGCGATCCTGGGCGTGCACCTCAAGCGCGTGAAGGCCTCGCCGCGCGTGGACGTCAGCGTGCTGGCGCGCTCGACGCCGGGCTACTCGGGCGCCGACCTGGCCGCGATCATCAACGAGGCGGCGATCATGGCCGTGCTCGCCAAGCGCGACGAGGTCACGATGGACGACCTCGAGGAGGCGCGCGACAAGGTGCGCTACGGGCGCCAGAAGCTCTCGCGCAAGATCGAGGAGGAGGACCGCGCGATCACCGCCTACCACGAGGCGGGCCACGCCGTGGTGGCCGCGGTGCTGCCGAAGACCGACCGCCCGCACAAGGTCACGATCGTGCCGCGCGGGCGCGCGCTGGGCGCGACGATGGTGCTGCCGGCGCGCGAGAGCTACCACCTCCAGAAGCAGAAGCTCCTGGGGCAGCTGTGCGTGCTCTTCGGCGGGCGCGTGGCCGAGGAGATCTTCTGCGGCGACATCTCCGCCGGCGCCTCCGACGACATCCGCCGCGCGACCGACGTGGCGCGCGCGATGGTCTCGGAGCTCGGCATGAGCGACCGGATCGGGCCGATCAACTACGCCGAGCGCCAGGGCTCGGACTTCCTCGGCACCGAGCTGATGCGCGGCAAGCTGCACTCCGAGGAGACCGCGCGCGAGATCGACGAGGAGGTGGACCGCATCCTGCGCGAGGCCTATGCCAGGTCCCAGGAGGTCGTGCGCGAGCACCGCGCGGTGGTCGAGGGCGTGGCCCTGGGCCTCTTGCGCTTCGAGACCGTCACCGGCGAGGAGATCGACCGCCTGATGGCGGGCGCCACGCTCGACGAGCTGCGGCCCGAGCCCCCCTCCCCGCCTCCCGCGCCGAGCGAGCCGGCGCGTCCGCGCGAGCGCGAGCGCGCCGAGGGCGGCGCGCGCTCGGGCGGCGAGCTGCCCGGCAAGCCGGGCCTCTCCCCGGCCTGATCCCTCCCGTGACGGCCACCCGGGAGCGCGCGCCCTCCGAGCTCGGGACCGTGCTCTCGCCGCTGGCGCAGCGGCTCGAAGCGCGCGCGCGCTGCGCCGGCGCCTCGCCCGCGGCGCTCGACCCCGCGCGCGCGCGCCTGTGGCTCGCGGCCGAGGAGCTCGACGCGCCCGCGCGCGCGGCGCTCGCCCTGGAGCCCGAGCTCGCGCTGCGCGCGCCCGACGGACGGCGCGACGCGCCGCCCGAGCGAGCGCAGGACGCGCTGTGGACGCTCGAGGGCCCGGCCGAGGCGCTCGCGCGCCTGGCGCGCCGCGAGCCCGCCTTCGCCGTGCTCGAGCTGACCCACCGGCTGGCCTGCCGCGCGCCCGAGGCGCCCGAGCTGATGGGCATCGTGAACGTGACGCCCGACAGCTTCTCCGACGGCGGCGCGTTCCTCGCGCCGGAGGCCGCGCTCGAGCGCGCGCGCGCCCTGACGGCGGGCGGCGCCGCCTGGATCGACGTCGGCGGCGAGTCCACCCGCCCGGGGGCGACGCCGGTGGACGAGGCCGAGGAGCTGCGCCGCCTGCTGCCCGCGCTCGCGCTGCTCTCCGAGGCGCGCGTCGCGCCGCTCTCGATCGACACGCGCCGGGCGTCGGTCGCGCGCGCGGCGCTCGCGCGCGGCGCGCGCATGGTCAACGACGTCAGCGCCGGAACGGCCGACCCGGCCATGGCCGAGCTGGTCGCCGAGCGCGGCGCGCAGGTGATCCTGATGCACATGCCGGGCGACCCGCGCTCGATGCAGGAGCGCGCGCGCTACGACGACGTCGTGCGCGAGGTGGCGCGCTGGTTGCGCGCGCGCGCCGCGGCCTTCTGCGCCGCGGGCGTCCGGCCCGAGCGCGTCGTGCTCGACCCCGGCCTCGGCTTCGGCAAGCGCCTGGAGCACAACCTGGCGCTCCTGCGCGCGCTGCCCGAGCTGCGCTCGCTGGGCTTCCCGCTGTGCGCGGGCCCCTCGCGCAAGGCCTTCCTGAGCGCGCTCGGCGGCGCGCCGTGGCAGGCCGAGAAGGTGCCCGAGACCGCCGCCGCCGTGACCGCCTGCGTGCTCCTCGGCGCGCGCCTGGTGCGCGTGCACGACGTGTCCGCGCTGGCGCCCGCCGCGCGCGTCGCGGCGGCGCTCGCCGGCGTTTCCTCCCCCGAGCCGGCGCCCGCACCCTGAGCCATGCCGCTCTCGCGCTGGATCCTGCAGCTCCTGATCCTCGCGGCGGGGATCCACTTCTTCCTGCGCTTCGTGCGCAGCGCGCGCGGCAGCCGCCTGACGCGCGGCCTCCTGCTCACGATCGCGATCGGCTTCGTCGGGCTGTGGGGCCTCTCCAAGGCCTTCGACCTGGAGGAGCTCTTGCACCTCCTGCACGGCTCGACCGGCTTCCTCCTGGTCGCGCTCGTGATCGTGTTCCAGCAGGAGGTGCGGCGCGCCTTCGCGCTGCTCGGCAGCACGTCGCTGCTCGGCCGGCTGGTGAACCCCGCGGGCGGGGACGAGCTGCGCCGCGTCGTGCGCGCGGCGCGCTCGATGGCCTCGCGCCGCTGCGGCGCGCTGATCGCGTTCGAGCGCCAGACGCCGCTCGCCGGCTTCCTCGAGGGCGGCACGCAGCTCGACGCGGCGGTGACCGCGCGCCTACTGGAGTCGCTCTTCCACCCCGGCGGCGCGCTGCACGACGGCGGGGTCGTCGTGCGCCGCGACCGCGTGCTGCAGGCGGGCTGCATCTTCCCGCTGCCCGAGCAGACCGGGATCGACCCGCGCCTGGGCACGCGCCACCGCGCGGCGATGGGGCTCTCCGAGGAGAGCGACGCGGTCGTGCTGGTCGTCTCCGAGGAGACCGGCGCCATCTCGCTCGCCAAGGGCGGGCAGCTGCGCACCGTGCTGTCGGCCGACGAGGTCGAGGACGAGCTGCGGCGCCTGATGGAGGGCGGCGAGGGCGGCGTGCTCGACGAGGGCGGCGCGCGCGCGGGCTGGTGGCGCGACCTGGCCTGGCTGCCGGCGTCGCTCCTGCTCGCGGCGGGCATCCTCTACGTCACGCACCAGGACATCCGCACGTCGAAGCAGTTCGTGGTGCAGGTCGTCGCCGCCGCCGCGGGGACGCCCGCGCCGCCGCACGCCGGCCAGGTGCTGGTCGTGCTGGGCCCCGGCTACCGGCTGGCGGCGGGCGGCGGGCAGGCCGAGGTCGAGGTGCGCGGCTCGCGCTCGCAGATCGAGGAGATCGGCGAGAGCCTGAGCGGCATCTTCACCTTCCCCGAGGGCGGCGCGGACGAGCTGGCCCTGCCGCTGGCGCAGGTGAGCTGGCAGCGCCCGGTGCTGGGCATCGACTACGAGTGGGTCGAGGCCGCGCCGCTCTTGCGGCGCGCGCCCTTCGAGGAGCGGCGCCTGCCGATCGGCCCGCAGGACCTCTTCGCCGAGACCGCCGCGCTCGACGGCCGCTACGAGCCCGACCTCGAGCGCGCCGTGTTCGAGCCCGAGCCCGCGCTGGTCCTGCGCGGGCCGCGCTCGGACGCCTGGCCGGCCGCCGGCGCGCTGCTCGCGCCGCTGGTCTTCTCGCGCGAGGAGACGCGCGAGGCGAAGAAGAGCCTGGTGCTCAAGGACGAGGCCAAGGCGAACGGCTACGAGCTCCTGCGCGGCGTGCAGGTCACGATCCCGATCGCCCCCGCGCGCCGCGACCTCGGCACGGTGACGAAGGAGATCGCGCTGATCGCGCTCGACCCCGCGCGCCAGGACGAGCTCCAGCGCTGGTCGCTGCCCGCCCACGCGCAGACGGCGCGCTTCCGCATCGAGACCGCGGGCCTGATCCCGGCCGACGCCGACCCCGGCTCGACGGTCTACCGCGAGCGCGCCGCCGCCATCCGCGCCTTCGTCGAGGCCAACCTCTTCGCCTTCGTGGACGTGAGCGACGCGCCGCTCGAGGGTGACGGCCAGACCTTCCTGGTGAAGGACGTCCTGCGCAAGGACTGGTCGGCCGAGCTCGACTCCCTGGTCGGCTCCAGGGGCGGCCCGCAGGACGAAGGAGCGCTCGAGGTCCGGCTCGAGAGCGACGAGCGCGTGCGCCTCGAGCGCCGTGCCCCGCCCGCGGGCTCCTCCGGCGAGAGCAACTGAGCGGCGCGCGCGGCGCCGACGGCGAACCGGGCTCGGCGATCCAACGCGGCCGTCCGGCGCGGTAGGCTGGGCCGCGCGCGGCGGCCCGAGCCCTCCCCCCCCGCTCCGCGCACCACTCCCCCCTCGAGGAACGCGCGTGATCTCGAACGAATCCGTGCCCCGCATCTTCGGCACCGACGGCGTCCGCGGCCGCTACGGCGAGGGCTGGCTGCGGCCCGACAGCGTGTCGGCGCTGGGGCGAGCGGTCGCGCGCGTGTGGGGGCCGCGCGTCGCCGGGCGGCGCGTGCTGAGCGGCCACGACGGGCGCTCCTCGGGGCCGGAGCTCGAGCGCGCCCTGGCGCGCGGCCTGGCCCAGGGCGGCTTCACGACGACCAGCGCCGGGCTGGTCACGACGCCGGGCCTCGCGCACCTCGGGCGCGGCGGCGATTTCGTCCTGGCGGCGATGGTCAGCGCCTCGCACAACCCCGCCGAGGACAACGGCATCAAGCTCTTCGGCGCCGAGGGCGACAAGCTGCCCGACGCGCTCGAGCTCGAGATCGAGGCCGCGCTGCGCGCCGACCCGGCGCCGGCCCCCGACGGCCCGCCGCCCGCGCACGAGCCGGCGCTGGAGGAGCGCTACCTCGCCCACCTGCTGCGCGTCGGCGCGGGGCTCTCGCTCGCGGGCTGGCGCGTCGCGCTCGACGCGGCCAACGGCGGCGCCAGCCACGTCGCGCCGCGCCTCCTGGCGGCGCTGGGCGCCGAGGTGGACGCGATCGCCTGCGCGCCCGACGGCCAGAACATCAACGCCGGCTGCGGCTCGACCCACCCCGAGGGGCTGCAGCGCGCGGTGCGCGAGCGCGGCGCGCGGCTGGGCATCGCGCTCGACGGCGACGGCGACCGCTGCCTGCTGGTGGACGAGCGCGGCGCGCTCGTCCACGGCGACGCCATCCTGACGATCGTCGCGCGCAGCGCGGTGGCGGCCGGGCGCTGGAAGAAGAAGCGCGTCGTGGCGACGGTCATGTCGAACCGCGGGCTGGCGCGCGCGCTGCGCGAGGTCGGCGTCGAGGTCGAGACCGTCGGCGTCGGCGACCGGCGCGTGGTCGAGGCGCTGCGCCGGGGCGACCTGCCGCTCGGCGGCGAGCAGTCGGGCCACGTCGTGTTCGGCGCGGACAACGACTACATCGGCGACGGGCTCTACACGGCGCTGCGCGTGCTGCGCATCCTGGCCGAGGAGGGCGCGCCGCTCTCGGCGCTGGCCGCCCCCTACCGGCCGTTCCCGCAGGTCCTGATCAACGTGCCGGTGGCGCGCAAGCCCGAGCTCGGCGCGCTGGCCGGCGTGCGCGAGCTCGCCGGGCGCGTCGAGTCCGCGCTCGGTGACGACGGGCGCGTGCTCTTGCGCTACTCGGGCACCGAGCCGCTGGCGCGCGTGATGGTCGAGGGCCCCGACGAGGAATGGATCCGCGCGCGCGCCTCCGAGCTGGCCGCGGCGATCGCGCAGGAGATCGGGGCCTGAAGGCCGACGTCGCGATCGAGACCTCCTCGCGGCCCGGCTCGGTCGCGCTGGCCGTCGGCGCGCGGCGCAAGAGCGCCTTCCTGTCCGGCGGGCGCGCGCACGCCAGCGACCTCTACCCGGCCCTGGCGGCGCTGTGCGCGGAGCTCGGCTGCGAGCTCGCGCGCGGGGCGCTGGGAACGGTCTTCGTGGGCATCGGGCCCGGCAGCTACACCGGCCTGCGCGTGGGCATCGCGTGCGCGCAGGGGCTGGCGTACACGAGCGGCGCGCGCCTCGTCGGCGTGCCCTCGTTCGAGGTGCTGGCGCTGGCCGGGCTGAACGACGGCGAGGAGGGCCTCGTCGCCTGCGACGCGCGCGC
Source organism: uncultured bacterium (assembly GCA_902826945.1). Next base: position 6,256 of record CADEGS010000236.1, read on the forward strand.
GGGCGCGTACGCCTGCGCGCGCTACCGGCGCGAGGCGGACGGCGTCGTCGAGCGCGCCGCGGCGCGCGCGGTCGCGCACGGCGCGCTGGCGGCGGAGCTCGCGCCCGCGGGCGCGCCGCTCGTCGCGCTCGGCGACGAGCGCGCGCTGGCCGAGCTCGCGCGCGACGCGCCGCGCTGCGAGCGGCGCGCGCTGCCGGTCGCCGACGCGCTGGCGCTGTTCGCGCTGGGCGCGGCGCGTCCCGCCGCGCGGGTGCCGCAGGAGGTCGAGCCGCTGTACCTGCGCGCGTTCGGCACCTGAGCCACGCAGCGGCTCAGACCCGGCGGCCGCATGGCCGCGGCCGGCGCGCCAGCGCCGTGGCGCCGCAGGCCTCCTGCGCGCGCAGCGCGAAGCGATCGTCGCGCAGCGACGGAA
>CADEGS010000237.1 GCA_902826945.1 uncultured bacterium
CTGAGACAGGACATCAGCCTTGCATGCGCCGCTCGAGCCACGCCCGCGCCATCTGCCAGTCCAGGCGCACGGTGCGCTCGGCGATCCCGAGCAGGTCGGCGATCTCCTGCGTCGAGAGGCCGGCGACGAAGCGCAGCTCGACCACCTCGGCCTGGCGCTCGTTCATCGCGCGCAGCGCTTCCAGCGCTTCCTGCAACGCGAGCAGGTCGATCGAGACGCCGTCGGCGCCCTGCAGCTCCTCCTCGACGCTCACGCGGCGCATCCCGCCGCCGCGCTTGTCGCGCGCGCGCGAGCGCGCGTGGTCGGTCAGGATCTGGCGCATCGCCACCGCCGCGACGCGGAAGAAGTGGATGCGGTCGTTGTAGTCCTGGCTCTGCGCGCTCACCAGGCGCACCCAGGCGTCGTGCACGAGCGCCGTCGGCTGCAGCGTGTGCCCCTGGCGCTGGTGGCGGAAGGCGTCCTGCGCGAGGCGCCGCAGCTGCTCGTAGACGCGGGGCAGGAGGCGGTCCAGCGCCTCCTTCTCCCCGTCGCGCAGCTGGCGCAGCTGCAGCGTGATGTCGCCCGAGGTCTCGTCGGACATCCCGCTCGACGGTAGCGCCGCGCGGGCGGGGCGGCCAGGAGGGGAGCGCCGCGCGGCCCCCGATTTCGGTCGCCGCTCGCGAGCGGGACGTCGTCCCGGGGGGAGGGACCCCGTGCCCTCGGGCGAGCCGGCCCGCGCCGCGCGCGACCGGGCAGGGGCGGCGGCGGATCTCCCGAGGAGCGCTCAAGGCCGCTCGCGGCCTCGACCGATGCCCCCTCGATCCACCGCGGGCGGCCGCTCCGGCCCCTGCACCGACCCGTCCCCCTGGACCACCCATGCACGCACGCATCGCCTCGAAGCTCTTCCCGACCGCCGGGCTCGCCGCGCTGCTCGCGCTCGCGAGCTGCCAGGACCTGAGCAGCCTCGTGACCGGCGAGAAGTTCCTGCTCGCGCCCAAGGAGTCGCCGCGGGTCGAGGTCGAGCTGGACTTCGCCGTGCGCGACCCGTTCTACGCGCCGCTCCAGGGCGTCGACCGCGCAGCGCTCGAGGCCGAGATGAAGACGGTCGCGCTCTCGCTGGCGGACGTCGGCCTGCGCTTCTACCCGGTGGCGAGCAGCTCCTACGGAGCCGGCGACGCGCGCCCCGAGCGGCGCATGGTGATCGAGGTCGAGCGCCTCGACCTCGCCATCGACGAGGACACGGTCGAGAAGGAGGGCGAGCCGCTGCGCATCGTCGCCACGGTCGAGGGCGTCACGTGCCTCGTGCGGGCGCGCGTCGAGAAGCGCCGCTCGAACGGCCCGCCGCTCGTCGTCGGCGCCGGCGAGGCGCAGGGTCGCGTGCGCCCCGGGCCCGCGACCGAGGAGACCGCCCTGCTGCCGACCTTCGCCGTGCCGCCCGCCGTCGCGGGCCACGAGGGCCTGCGCGTCGAGAAGCAGGACGTGCTCGACGCCTTCGAGGAAGGCGCCGTGGACGCGCTGCGCGCGGTCGTGAAGGCGGTCGATCGAGACCTCGCGGCGTCGGGCGGGCGCTGAGCCGCCGCGCGGGGCGCGCGCGGCGCCGTCGATCGGCACGGCCGATCCGCGCAACTCGCCGACGAGCGCGAGGCGAGGGTTCGCTCTCGGGCGCTCACCTGCTACGGTGAGGCTCCGCGCCGGCGGCGAGCGCCGCCGGCGGGCCGCGCGCGCCGAGGCGCGCGCGGCGCTCGCGGAGCTCCAGGGCTGCGTCCGCGGGCGCTTGCGCCCCGCGCGGACGAGCGATGGACCCCTCCGACTGGAATCTCCCCGACTGGCTGCTGCAGGACGTGGCGGGGAACCCGGTGTGGGCCTGGCTGGTGGCGCTGCCGGTGGCCTTCGCCGCCTTCCTCCTGCTGTCGTCCGTGCGCGCTCTCGTGCGCCGGCGCGGCGCGCGGATGAAGGAGCGCGAGGAGCGCCGCGCGCAGGCCGAGGACCAGGAGGAGCGCGCGGCGCACGTGCTGCGGCCGGGCGACGCGCTCGAGGCGCTGGGCGCGACCAGCGCGTGGTTCCTCGCCGTGCTGTCCCTCTTCGCGGGCTCGCTCTCGCTGCAGATCGACCAGCGCTGGCAGTCGGTGCTGCACGCGCTGACGACGGTGGCGCTGGTCGTGCAGGGCGGGCTGTGGGTCTCGCGCCTGGCGCTCGTCGCGCTCTCGCGCATCGTCTCGGCGCGCCGCACGCGCGACCCCGCCAGCGTGACGGGCTTCACCGCGATCGCGGTCCTGCTGCGCGCGGCGATCTGGGTCGTGGTCGCGCTGCTCGTGCTGGCCAACCTCGGCATCGAGGTGACGGGCCTGATCGCCGGGCTCGGCATCGGCGGCATCGCGATCGCCCTCGCCGTGCAGAGCGCGCTCTCCGACCTCCTGGCCTCGCTCACGATCGTGCTCGACCGACCCTTCGAGGTCGGCGACTTCATCATCGTCGGCGACCTGATGGGGACGGTCGAGAACGTCGGGCTGAAGACGACGCGCCTGCGCAGCCTGTCGGGCGAGCAGCTCGTCTTCGCCAACAGCGACCTGCTCGGCAGCCGCATCCAGAACTACAAGCGCATGCGCGAGCGCCGCGTGCTGTTCTCCTTCGGCGTCGTGTACCAGACGAGCGCCGAGGAGCTGGAGGCGATCCCCGGGCTCGTGCGCGACATCGTGGGCAAGCAGCCGAAGACGCGCTTCGACCGCGCGCACTTCCGCTCGTACGGCGACAGCTCGCTCGACTTCGAGGTCGTCTACTACATGCTCGTGCCCGACTACAACGCGATGATGGACGCGCAGCAGGGGATCAACCTCGCGCTCTTCCGCGCCTTCGAGGAGCGCGGCATCGAGTTCGCCTACCCCACGCGCACGCTCTTCGTGCAGCGCGAGGAGCCGGCCGAGGAGGCCGCCGCTCCCGCCTAGCGCCGGGGCCGGCCGCAGGCGAGGATCTCGCCATGCGCCGCCGCCGCCCGTCCCTCGTGCTGATCGCCCTCGCGCCGCTCGCGATCCCCGCGCCCGCGCCGCAGGACGCCGGCTCCCCGCCGGCGGAGGATCCGGCCCCGATCGACGAGGAGGAGCTCCAGCGGCTCATGGAGGAGAACCGCCGGCGCCTCGAGGAAGGCCGGCGGCAGATAGAGGAGGCGAAGCACGGGCTGGCCGCGATGCGCGACGCCACGCTCGAGATGGCGCTGCGCGCCGAGGCAGAGCTCGCGCGGCTCGGCTCGAGCAAGCCCTGGCCGCCCGAGGATCCCGCCTTCGGCTCGGCCGCGGCCTGGCGCGAGGCCGTGCTGGGAGCCGAGGCGCTCGCGCCGGCGGGGCTGCTCGGGCGCGTCGAGCGCGTGCGCCTGTCCGTCTCGCGCACGCCGCAGGTCAGCGCGCTCTTCCCCGACGACACCGATCTCCTGATCGAGGTCGCGCGCGCCGTCTTCGCGGCGGGCAAGCGCACGCATCCCGACGCCCCGGTGGCGCTCGAGCTCGCGCTGTCCCTGTCGCAGATGAACCTGCCGCCCTCCGACGGCGGCGCGCCGGAGGAGCTGCACCTGCTCGCGTGCACGGCGTCCTTGGTCGTGCCCGCGCGCGCGCTGCGCGAGGGCGCCATCCAGCACGCGTCGCTGACGGTCGGCCGCTTCCCCGCCTTCGACGTGGGGCCCGGCTTCCTCGGCCCGGCCGAGCTCTCCGCGGCGATCGACGCCGCCGTGCGCGGCCTGTTCGAGGCGCTCGCGGGCGCGCAGGACGCGCCCGCCGCGCCGTCGCGCTGGTCGGCGCTCGTCGCCGACGCGGCGCGCGCCGACGCGCTGCTCGCGGCGTTCGCGGCCTCGCGCCGCGAGGAGGCCGAGCTCGGAGCGGGGCTCGCCGACGCCGCCGCGGCGGGGGAGCTCCGCGTCGCGGTCTCCGGCGCCGAGGGCGCGCCCGCCGGCGAGGCCCCGGGCGGCGACGAGCTGCAAGCGCTGTGGACCGAGCGCCTGCCCGCGCGCGGGCTCGCGCTCGGCGCGGCGGGCGCGCCGGCGCTGCGCCACGAGCTCCGTTACGCCTCCGGCGCCGGGCTGCGCGGCGCGCCCTGGCTCGCGCTCGTCTCCTCGCGCGTGTCGGTGCGCGAGGAGGACTGCCTGGCGGTGCTCGACGGCGCGCTGCTGCGCCTGTGCGGCGACACGCTGAGCGCCGAGCGGCTGGCCTTCGTGCTGCCCGGCGGGGTGCGCGACGAGGTGCTCGCGCTCGTGGAGCGCTCGCTCGCGGACGTGCTCGACGGCTTCGGGCGGCTCGGGCCGCCGCCGCTGCCGCCGCACCCCGACGCGGACGCGGTCGCGCGCACGCTGCGCTCGAAGGCGCGCCTGCCGCTCGCCGACGAGGTCGTGCTCGCGCTCGCGAACCGGATCGCGCACGGCCTGGAGGCGCCGGGCATCCCGGCCGGCATGCGCCGGGAATGGATCGTCGAGAACGGCGGCGAGCGCTGGTACCAGCTCGTGTGGGCCGGCCAGGCGCGCGGCGCGCGCAGCGTGCCCGCCTCGGTGCGCGAGGCGATCGACCGCGCGATCGACGGCATGCTGCGCGACGACCCGCTCGCCTTCTGGGCCTTCGACGACCTGTGGAGCGCGGGCATCGGCTACCGGGTCGAGCTGCCGCCGGACTACGCCGCGGTGTACCTCACGGCGCGGCGGCCCTCGGGGCCGGGCGCGCTGCGCAGCGTGCAGGTGCTGGACGCCGCCGAGTGGGCGCGGCGAACGATGCTGCGGCTCGACCTGGACGCGCAGCGCGCGCCATTCCAGCGGCTCGGCGAGCTGCGCGAGACGCTGCGCGGCGCGCGCGTGCTCGCCTGCGAGTACATCCCTCCCGGCGGCGAGATGAACCTGACCTACGCGCGCGCCTTCTGGCACGGCGCGGCCCCGGCGGGCTGGAGCGCGGTCCAGGGGACGCTGCCGCCCGGGATCGGGCTCGACCGGCTCGGCCCGCCGCAGGAGCGCGCGCCGAGCACGCTCGCTGCGGCCGACGGCGTCCTGGCCGCGGCCGGGATCCGCTAGCCGAATGTGCGGGTAGCCCGCTTTCGCCGGAACCCGCGGGCCCGCGCGCACGTCCTTCGAGCCGCGCGGGTTGTCCCTGGCGGCGTGGCCCGCTAGCGTTCCCCGCCTGGAGCCGCGACGGGGGGCGGAACGGCTCGAGCTCCTCGACCGTCCTACCCCCACAGCGCCTCCCCGCCGCGGACCGTCTCCCTTCGGAGCCGGTCGGCCGCGGACCACCCTGCGTCGCACCATGATCCACCGCTCCGGGTCCGTCGTCGCCGTCTTGGCGGCCGTCCTGCTCGCGCTCCCCGCCGCCGCCCGCGCGCCCGCCTCTCCGCCGCCGCTCGGCCAGGGGCTCGTGCCGCCGCTGCAGCTCGTCGGCGTGGCCGAGGATCCCGTCCCGCTCGACCAGATGGGCGCGGCGCTCGAGGTCCAGGGCAACTACCTGTTCGTCGGCGCGCCGGGCGACGCGCGCGGGCGCGTGGACGTGTGGTATCGCGCGCCCGCCGGCTACCTCTACGTGCAACAGCTGCGCGCGCCGGCGTCGATCGCCGCGCAGGACGACCAGTTCGGGCGCTCGCTGGCGGCCGACGGCGGCGTGCTCGTGGTCGGCACGCGCACGGGCACGTACGCCGGGCGCGCGGTCGTCTTCCGCCGCGCCCCGAGCGGCCTGTACGCCTTCGAGCAGGTGCTCGCGCCCTCGAGCGGCAGCGTCGCCTACAGCCTGTTCGCCGAGCGCCTGGCCGTGGTCGAGGGCGCGCTCGTCGCCGCGACGGCGCCGGGATCCTTCGCCGTGCACGTCTTCGAGGCCGACGCGAGCGGGCGCTTCCCGGCGCTCTCGACGCGCGTGCTCGACGCCGTGAGCACCGCCACGCTGCCCTCGAGCGCCTGGTCGAGCGGCTTCGGCAGCACGATCGCCGCGCACCGCGCGCAGACGGGCGAGGTGCGCCTGCTCGTCGGCATGCGCGACGCCTGCTTCTACCAGTCGCCGCTCGCGCCCGCGCCCGACGAGACCACGCCGAACGCGCTCGGCGCGACCGCCGCGCGCACCGGTTGCGTGGCCGTGCTGCAGCAGAGCGGCGCCGCGTGGCTGCTGGCGCAGCGCCTGATCCCCGACTTCAGCAAGGTGAAGGATTTCGGCTTCGAGATCGAGGCGGACGGCGCGCGCGTCGCGGTCGGCGGCGTCTACTCGCGCGTCTTCTCGAACGGCCTCGACGCGGGCACGGCCTCGGTCTACGAGTGGACCGGCGCCTCCTTCGAGCTCCTGAAGACGATCTGGCCGAAGTTCCCGCAGCAGGCGGGCCTGTTCGGCTACTCGCTCGCGTTCTCCGGCGACTACCTGCTCGTCGGGCAGCCCCAGCTCTGGGGCGGCCTGCCGGGGCTGGTCGAGCTGTTCCGCCTCGAGGGGAGCGACCTCGTGCGCGTCGCGCTGCTCGCGGCACCCGACGGCAACGCCGCGGCGGACGCGACCTCGCTCGGCGACTCCTTCGGCCGCAACGTCGTCTGCAACGACCACGGCGAGGTGATCGTCGCCGCGCCCTTCAGCGCCCCGAACGGCGGCGCGCCGCCGCAGTACGCGGGCGGGGCGCTCTACCTGCTGCGCTAGG
>CADEGS010000238.1 GCA_902826945.1 uncultured bacterium
CGCGCGTCGGGCGCGGCGCGTGCTGCATCGACTCGAGCATCTCGGTCGCCGTGATCGTGAAGCGACCGGCGCTGCGCGCGGCCAGCGCCAGCGTCTTCTGCAGCATCGGGAGCTGCTCCAGCTCGACCTCCACGCCCAGGTCGCCGCGCGCGATCATGATCCCGTCGGCCTCGCGCAGGATGTCGTGGATGCGCTGCACGGCGGGCGCGCGCTCGATCTTGGCCACGATCAGCGCCTTGTCGGGCGCCAGGGCGCGCACGCGCGCCACGTCCTCGGGACCGCCGATGAAGCTCACGCCGACCAGGTCGATCCCGAACTCGCGCGCCAGCAGCAGGTCCTCGCGGTCCTTCGGCGTCGGCAGCTCCATGTGCAGCTCGGTGTCGGGCAGGTTGACGCCCTTGCGGTCGCCGAAGCCGCCGCCGCGCAGGACGACCGCCACCAGGCGATCGGCGTGCGCCTCGACGACGCGCAGCTCGATCACGCCGTCGGCGATGAAGATGCGCTGGCCGGGGCGCACGAGCTGCACGAAGCCGGGCACGTCGAAGCACACCTCGCCGTCCACGTCGGGGCCGGCCCCCTCGCGCAGCGTCAGACGCTCGTCCTTGCGCACGCGTCGCTTGCCGCCGGAGACGAGGCCCAGGCGCAGCTTGGGCCCCTGGATGTCGCCCAGGATGCCCACCACGCGCCCGCGGCGCGCGGCCTCCTCGCGCACGATCGCCACGCGCCGGCGGTGGTCCTCGGGGTTGCCGTGGCTGAAGTTGATGCGCGCGATCGACAGGCCGGCGTCGATCATGTCGCCGACCACCGGCTCGGACGCGGGTCCGATCGTGGCGACGATCTTCGTGTGGGCTTCGGGTCGCGTGGGCATGGAGTCGCCGCGCACCCGGACGGGACGGGAGGGCGGCGCCCGCGATCTTGCCGACCGCGTGCGGGCAGGAGCAAGGATCGCGCGCGATCCCGCCGCGCGGCCCCGCGCCGGGCGGCCGGGCGGCCGGGCTCAGCTGCCCAGCGTGAGGTCCCGCGCGTTGGAGAGCGCGAAGGGCGGCGAGCCGAACTGGATCGCCTGCGAGCAGAGCGCGAAGCCGCACAAGGCCGGCACGCTCGGGACCGGGAGCGAGTACGTGTCCACGCCGCCCGCCGACGACGTCGGCGCCACGCCGCCGCCGCTCAGGAGCTCGCCGCTGCCGAGGTCCAGGCACAAGAGCGTCTGCCCGCCGCTCAGGGTGAGCGAGAACGGCGTGTCGAAGGCGAACAGGCGCGAGGTGGCCTGGCCGGCCAGTGCGTTGTCCACCGTCCCGACGAAGGTCCCGCCGAGCACCATCGTCCCCGAGGCGTAGGACGCCGGGTTCGCGCCGCCGTTGCGCGAGGCGGCCGCCGCCGTGCACGGCGGCGTGTACTCGACCGTCAGCCGCGGGCGCGCCGAGCTCGGCATCGTCTCCCGGCTGCGAAAGCGCTTGGTCGTCTCGAGCACGCTCTCCTCGCCGATCAGGATCCAGCCGAAGTTCGCGGCCGGCGCGTCCAGCCAGGCCTGCACGTCGGCGGCCATCTGCGCCGAGCTCCAGTCGTAGTCGTCGAGGTCGGCCACGCTCGTCGTGGCGCTGGCCGCGCCGACGAAGTCGCCGCCGGCGCTCGCCCAGAGGCTCGCGGAGAAGAACGTGTGGATCCAGGTCGCGTCGCCCGGCGTGGAGAGCGCGCCGCCCCCGCCCGTCGACGACGACGTGCCCTCGCCCCAGTCGGCGGTCAGGACGTGCAGCGACACGTCGCGCGGCGTCGGCGTGGCGACCGAGTCGCAGGTCATCGTGAGCGTGACCGCGTCGATCGTCGAGCCCGCGGGCACGCTCGCGGCGACGTCGAAGGCCATCACCGCGCGGCGGATCGCCCCGCCGCCGAAGCCGCGCACGCGCCCGGCGAACAGGATCGGGCCCGCGCCGTTGGAGAGCGCGCCGGAGCTCTCCTCGATCAGGGTGTTGTCGCGCACGGGCTCGAGCACGACCGTCTGGGCGGCGAGGGGGACGGCGGCGAAGAGCGCGCAGGCTCCGAGCAGGGACGACGTGGAACGCATGGTCGAGCGGGCTCGGCAGAGCCCGGCGGAAGGGAGGGGGCACGGAAGGCGCGCGCGGCGCGCTTCCCCGGCGCATTCTAGGCGTGCGCGGTTCCGCGCGGCCCCCCGGAAGCGGCGAAGGGCCGCCGGCGCGAGCCGGCGACCCTCCCGTTCGCTCGCCCCCGCGCGCGGGGGCTGGCGTCAGGCCCGGCCTACCAGCGGCGGCCGCCGCCGCCGCCGCCGCCACCGCCGCCCGCGCGCGGCTGGCGCTCGCGCGCCTCGTTCACGGTCAGCGCACGGCCGTCGAGCTCCTGGCCGTCCAGGTCGGCGATCGCGGCCTGGGCGTCGGCCTCGTTGGCCATCTCCGCGAAGGCGAAGCCGCGCGGCCGACCGGTCTCGCGGTCGGTCACGAGGTGGATGTCCTTCACGGAGCGGCCTCCCTCGGTGAGGGCCGCGCGCAGCGTGTCCTCGGTCGTGTTCCAGCTCAGGTTGCCGACGTACAGTCGAGTTCCCATTCGTTTCCTTCTCGTTGTCTGCGCTCGCGTCACCTGTCCAAACAACGGAAGGGTTCGGATACGCGGATCATCGTCAGGGGTTTCGTTCGTCGCGTCCCGCCTCGGGAGAGCCGGGACGGGCCGAGCCCCTCCGCGAACATCGCGCAGGGCGGCCCGCGACAATCATACGGGGAGGGCCCCGGCGACGGTTAGAGGCGGCCGGGCGGCCCCCGTACGCCGTTCCCCTCCTGGCGGCTCGGGGTCGCTCGCGCTAGTAGTGGCCGCCATGGACCAGAGGACGAACCCCCGTGGCGCCCCCCTCCCGCTCGTCTGCCTGGCGCTGGGCCTGCTGCTGGGAGGATGCGGCAAGGACGAGCCGTCCTCCGCCGGGGCGGAGCTGCTCGCGGCGCGCGACCGCGCGGCCGAGTTCGGCCTGTGGCAGAAGGACGGCTGGGCGGACGCGCGCAAGGCGCTCGAGCCGATCGTCGCGCGCGCGGACGCGAGCGGCGAGGACCTGCTGCGCATGGCCTGCGCGCTGCTCGGCGCCGGGCTGCCGGACGAGGCGCTGCCCTACGTCGAGCGCGCGGCGAAGCTCGAGCCCGACAGCCCGGTGCTGCACTGGTGCCGCTTCCGCATCGCGCGCATCGCGTACGACAACGAGACCGCGCTGCGCGAGCTGCAGGAGGTGCGCCGCCTCGCGCCCGACGACGTCGCCTCGCGCCTGGCGATCGGCATGGTGCTCTCCGACCTGGCGATGGACGAGCCGGGCAAGGGCTACGAGAGCCGCGCGCTGGAGGCGCTCGAGACCTTCGTCGCGCTGCCGCCGGAGACGACCGCCGCGTGGCGCGTGACGGCGCTCTTCCGGCTCAGCTCGCTGCTCGGTCGCCTGGGCGAGGAGCAGCGCTCGCAGGAGCGCTTCGCGCAGTACCAGCGCATGGTGGACCAGGGCATCGACTCGCCCGGCGAGCCCGAGCACCAGCCCGGCACCCTGGGCGCGATCCCTCCCGGACGCCCGGACGTCTTCGCGATCGCGAAGCCCGCGGCGCCGGCGCCGCTCGCGCTGCGCGAGGTGGCCGGGACGGCCGGGGCGCGCGCCCTCGCCGCCGCGCTCTTCGCCGCCGATCCGAAGCTCGAGCCGCGCCCCGGCGGCCCCTCGGGCGAGGAGCTGTGGAGCGTCCCGCCGGTGCCGCTCGACGTCGTGCTCGGCGGCCGGGGCGGCGTCGTGCTGTACGCGCGCAGCGCGGGCGGCGCGCTCGGCTCGCCGCGCCAGGTCGCCCAGGGCGACGTCCTCGACGTCGTGCCCTTCGACCGCGGCAACCCGAGCACCGAGCCGACGAGCTTCGCCTGGCGCCGCGCGGGCGACGCCGAGCCCGACCTGCTGGTCGCGCTGGCGCGGCCGGGCGGCTGGGAGCTGTGCGTGCTCGAGCGCGACGGGGAGGAATGGACGCTCTCCGAGCCCTTCCTGAGCGGCACGGGCGCGCTCGCCCCCGGCCACGTGCTGGCCGTGGACCTCGACCACGAGGGCGACCTCGACCTGGTCGTGGCGAGCTCTTCCGGCGTGCGCGTGTGGCGCGACGACGAGCTCGACGCGTCGCTCGCGGGGCTGACCGAGGTGACGGCGGAGCTGCCGCTGCCGGCCGGCTCGTACCGCCCGATCGCCGAGGACTTCGACGGCGACGACGACGTGGACCTGCTCCTGGTCGACGAGACGGGCGGCCCGCCGCGCTGGCTCTCGAGCGAGCGCGGCTGGCGCTTCGGCGACGCCTCGAGCCAGCTCCCGCGCGCGAACGGGCGGCGGCTGTGCGCGGCCGACCTCGACGGCACGGGCTTCGCCGACCTCGCGACGCTCGGCGACGCGCTGCGCGTGCACGTGCGCGGCCCGACCGGCGAGCTGCGCGCGACGCTCGAGTGGCCGCTCCCCGCGCCGGCGGCGGGCGACCCGGTCGCCTGCGACTGGGACCTGGACGGCGTGACCGACGTCCTGTGGCCGACCGAGGGCGGCGGCGTCGCGGGCGTGCTCGCGCCCGGCCTGAAGGACGGCGGCGTCGGCTTCACGCTCGCGGAAGGCCGCGGCGCACAGGGCCCGTGCACGCTCGTCGTGGCCGACCTCGACGGCGACTTCGACCAGGACGTGCTCGTGCTCGACTCGCTGGGCCTGCGCGAGGGGCTGGGCGATGGACCGCGGGGCGCGCTGGTGGACCTGCGCGGCTACAAGGACAACGCGCGCGGCGTCGGCGCGCGCGTCGAGCAGCGCCAGGGCCTCGTCTACCGGCGCATCCACTGGACGGGCCGGCGCGAGCTCGTCGGCGGGTCGAGCGGGCTCGAGCGCCTGCGCGTGACCTGGCCCAACGCCGTGAAGCAGAGCTACTTCGACCTCGAGGCCGGCGTCTCGTACGTGATCTGGCAGCGCCCCGGCCTGGTGGGCTCGTGCCCCTTCCTCTACGCCTGGGACGGCCAGCGCACCTCGTTCGTGACCGACGTGCTCGGCATCACGCCGCTCGGCCTGCCGATGGCCCCGGGGCTCCTCGTGCCGCCCGACCACGACGAGTACGTGCTCGTGAAGGCGAGCCAGCTCGCGCCGCGCGACGGCTTCCTCGAGCTGCAGCTCACCGAGGAGCTGCGCGAGGTGACCTACCTCGACCGCGTGCGCCTCGACGCGATCGATCACCCCGCCGACGTCGAGGTCTTCCCGAACGAGCGCTTCACCTTCCCGCCCTTCCCCGAGCCGCACGTGCACACGCTGCGCGCGCCGCTCGCGCCGCTGTCGGCGCGCGACGACCAGGACCGCGACTGGACGAACGAGCTGGCGGCGGACGACCGCCGCCTGGCGAGCCCGTTCGAGGCGCTGGGCGGGCGCTTCCAGGGGCTCGCCCGCCAGCACGCGCTCGAGCTCGCCTTCGACCCCGAGCGCGTGCGCGCGGCCGGGCGCCTGCGGCTGGCGATGACGGGCTGGTTCTTCTGGACCGACGCCAGCGTCAACATGGCCGCCGCGCGCCACTCCGGCGCGGAGTTCGTGCCGCCGCTCCTGCAGATCCCCGACCCCGAGGGCGGCGCCGACGGCTGGCGCACGGTCGGCGAGCCGCTCGGCTTCCCTGCCGGCAAGCTGAAGACGATCGTCGTGGACGTCACCGAGCTCGTGAACCGCGACGACGCGCGCCTGCGCGTCGTGAGCACGCTGCGGATCTGCTGGGACTCGATCCGGCTCGCGACCGACGCCGACGACGCGCCGCTCGAGACGCGCTCGCTCGAGCCGGCCGAGGCGCGCCTGTGGGAGCGCGGCTTCAGCCAGCCCGTGCCGTTCGAGGGCCGGGACGACCTCGAGTGGTTCGACTGGGAGCGCCTGGCGCCCGAGCCGCGCTGGAACCAGCACGCCGGGCGCTACACGCGCTTCGGCGACACGCTGCCGCTCGTGACGGCGATCGACGACCGCTTCGTCATCATGGGCGCGGGCGACGCGCTGACGCTGCGCTTCGACGCCTCCGCCCTGCCGCCGCCGCGCGCGGGCTGGACGCGCGACTGGCTCCTGTTCCTCGACGGCTGGGCCAAGGACCGCGACCCGAACACGGTCGAGGCGTTGCACGTCGAGCCGCTGCCCTTCCACGCGATGAGCGGCTACCCCTACGCTGCGGACGAGCGCTTCCCCGACGACGAGGCGCACCGCGCCTGGCAGCGCGAGTGGAACACGCGCCCGGCGCGGGCCTGGATCCCCCCGCTCGCCTCCCCCGTCGACCGCCCCTGAGGACCCCGGGGGCGGCCTCGCGGAGCCGCCGCGGCGCTCCTCAAGCCTCGCGCGACCGGGGTCGATAGAGCCGACGGCCCCCAGCATCCCCCGAGGCTTCCATGACCGCCCAGCCGACCCCGCCCGAGACGAGCGCCGCCACCCTCGAGACGCTGCTCCAGCGCTGCCGCACGCTGTGCGAGAGCGCGAGCACCTCGCTCGCCGAGCTGCCCGCCGCGAAGCAGGAGTTCCTCGTCACGAACCTGCGCGACGCGCTGCAGCACCTCGAGCTGATCCTGCGCGTGCTCGACAAGGAGACGGGCCGCGAGGAGGAGCCGCAGG
>CADEGS010000239.1 GCA_902826945.1 uncultured bacterium
ACAGCTTCGTCGGCCTGCAGGCGCGCCTGATGAGCCAGGCGATGCGCAAGCTGACGGGCTCGATCGCGCGCTCGGACTGCCTGGTGATCTTCATCAACCAGATCCGCGAGAAGATCGGGGTCATGTTCGGCAGCCCCGAGACGACGACCGGCGGGCGGGCGCTCAAGTTCTACGCCTCGGTACGCTGCGACATCCGCCGCATCGGGCAGCTCAAGGACGGCGAGGAGGTCGTCGGGAACCGCACGAAGGTGACGGTGGTCAAGAACAAGATCGCGCCGCCCTTCCGCAAGGTCGAGTTCGACATCCTCTACAACCAGGGCATCAGCACCGAGGGCGACCTGCTCGACCTCGGGCTCGAGCAGCAGCTCGTGCTCAAGTCGGGCACGTGGTTCTCCTACAAGCACCCGACCGAGGGCGAGGTGCGCCTGGGCCAGGGCCGCGAGCGCGCGCGCGCGTTCCTGGTGGACAACAAGGACCTGGCGGCCGAGCTGACCCGCGCGCTGCGGGAGAAGCTCGTGCCCAAGCCCGAGGCGCCGCGCCCCGAGCCCGCGGCGGGCGCCGCCACCGCGCCGCCTGCCCCGACGCCGGCCGCGCGGGAGAGCGCCGACGCGGGCGCGCTCAAGCCGCGCCCGAAGGCGCCCGCCGGCAAGCCCTGAGGGCGAGACGACGCGGCCGGGCTCCCCCGAGGGACCGGCATCGACGCGGCCCGCGCGGCGAGCGCGGGCCGCGCTCGTTCCCGCCCCGGCGGTAGGACCGCTGGCGCGGGCGACCTAGGATCTCCGGCTTCCGGAGCCCAGCCCAGCCATGAAGAGCGCATCCCAGATCCGCCGCGAGTTCCTCGACTTCTTCGTCGCGCGCGGGCACCGCGAGGTGCCCTCGAGCCCGGTCTTCCCGCAGGACGACCCGACGCTGCTCTTCACGAACGCCGGGATGAACCAGTTCAAGGACGTCTTCCTGGGCACCGGTCGGCGCGACTACGCGCGCGCGGTGGACACCCAGAAGTGCATCCGCGTCTCCGGCAAGCACAACGACCTCGAGGAGGTGGGCGTCGACACCTACCACCACACCTTCTTCGAGATGCTCGGCAACTGGTCGTTCGGCGACTACTTCAAGGCCGAGGCGATCGCGTGGGCCTGGGAGCTCCTGACCGGCGTCTGGAAGCTCCCGAAGGAGCGCCTGTGGGTGACCGTCTTCGGCGGCGACCAGGCCGACGGCCTGCCCGCCGACCTCGACGCCGAGCGCCTGTGGAAGGAGACGACGGACGTCGACCCGTCGCACGTGCTGCGTTTCGGGCGCAAGGACAACTTCTGGGAGATGGGGGAGACCGGCCCCTGCGGCCCGTGCACCGAGATCCACGTGGACCGCGGCGAGGCGGGCTGCGACCCGCGCGACGGCGCGAACCCGGCGCTCGGCGTGAACGCGGGCAACGAGCGCTTCATGGAGATCTGGAACCTGGTCTTCATGGAGTTCAACCGCCTCGACGACGGCTCGCTCAAGCCGCTGCCGGCGCGGCACGTGGACACCGGCATGGGCTTCGAGCGCATCGTCTCGGTCTTGCAGGGCAAGCGCTCGAACTACGACAGCGACGTCTTCACGCCGCTCTTCCGCCGCATCGAGGAGCTCGTCGGCCGCCCTTACGGCGGCGGCAAGGGCGAGGCCGACGTCGCGTTCCGCGTGATCGCCGACCACGTGCGCGCGGTGAGCGCGGCCTTCGCCGACGGCGCGCTGCCCTCGAACCTCGGCCGCGGCTACGTGCTGCGGCGCCTGATCCGCCGCGCCTCGCGCTACGGGCGGCAGGCGCTCGGCCAGGAGCAGCCGTTCCTCTACCGCGTCGTGCCGGCGGTGGCGGAGACGCTCGGCGCTGCGTTCCCCGAGATCGCCGCGCGCGTCGAGCACGTGCAGACCCTGCTCGAGGCCGAGGAGGCGGCCTTCGCGAAGACGCTCGGCCGCGGCCTGGTGCGCTTCGAGGAGCTGGCGAAGAAGACCAGGGACCGCCTGCCCGGCGCGCCGGCCTTCGAGCTCTACGCGACCTACGGCTTCCCGAAGGACCTGGTCGAGCTGATGGCGCGCGAGCGCGGCCTCGCCTTCGACGAGCCCGGCTGGTCGCAGGCCGAGAAGGAGCACCAGGCGGCCAGCCGCTCGGAGGGCAGCTTCAAGCAGCTGCTCTCGGCGGAAGAACTAGAGGAGACGCGAGCCGTGCTGGCGGATCAGGGATATGAGCCCTCCACCCTGAGTACCTATCACGAAGTTGGCCCGCGTGGCGTCGAGCTGACGACCGACTTCGTGATGTTGGGTACTAGCTCGGCCGATGGCGCGGGTTCGACTCTGGTCCTGCGCGAGACCCCTTTCTACCCGGAGAGCGGCGGTCAGGTTGGTGACTCAGGGTTGATCCGCGACGTCGAGGGCCGGTTCCAGATGCGAGTCGAGAATGCGGTCAAGTTTGGCGATCTAGTCGTCCACCTGGGCACGTGGGAGGGGCAACTTCCGGCCGGTGGGGCGCGTGTCGTCGCCACGGTCGACGCCGCGCGCCGCGACCGCACGCGCAAGAACCACACCGCCACGCACCTCCTGCACAAGGCGCTCAAGGAGGTGCTGGGCGAGCACGTCGCGCAGCAGGGCTCGTACGTCGGGCCCGACCGGCTGCGCTTCGACTTCTCGCACCCGCGCGCGCTCTCGCCGGACGAGGTCGAGGAGGTCGAGCGGCGCGTGAACGAGGCGGTCTTCGCCAACGCGAGCGTGCAGACCACCGTCGAGGAGCTCGCGGCGGCCAAGGCGCGCGGCGTGGTGGCGCTCTTCGGCGAGAAGTACGAGGAGCGCGTGCGAGTCGTCGACGTCGGCGGCTGGTCGACCGAGCTGTGCGGCGGCACGCACGTGCGCGCGGCGGGGGACATCGGCCCGTTCGTGATCACGGCCGAGAGCGCGATCCAGGCCGGCGTGCGGCGCATCGAGGCGCTCACCGGGCCGGAGGCCGTCCTCTGGGTCCAGCGCCAGCGGCGCCTGGTCGGCGAGGCGGCGCGCAAGCTCAAGAGCTCGCCCGAGGACCTGCCGGCGCGCATCGAGCAGATCCAGGCGCGCGTGAAGGAGCTCCAGAAGGAGGCAGCCGCGCACGCGCTGGCGAGCGTCGGCGACGCCTTCGAGAGCGCACAGCGGGCGCTGGCCGAGAAGGACGGCGTGCGCGTCGGCCTGGTCGAGCTGGCGCTCCCGCTCGAGGGCCTGCGCGAGCTCGCGACGCGCCTCAAGGGCGCCGCGCCCGACCTGGCGGCGGTGCTCGTCGGCTCCGAGGAGGGCAAGGTGCCCTGGATCGCGATCGCGCAGGGCGCCGCGCGCGCGCGCGGCCTCGACGCCCGCAACGCGGCGCGCCACCTGCGCGAGGCCCTCGGCGGCGGCGGCGGCGGCAAGCCCGAGCTGGCCCAGGGCCAGGGCGTGAGCGCGGACGGCCTCGCTGGCGTGCGCGAGCTGCTCGCGCGCGATCCCGAGGCCGCCTTCGCCGGCTGACGACGCGGCGCACGACGTTCGTCGGCCTCGGGAGCCTGCTGGAGCCGGGATCCGGCGGAGGCAGCGCCCTTCCCGGGGCGCGCGGCCTCCCCTGCGCCCGGTTCCTGCAACCGCCCGAGGGCGGGTCGGGTCGCGCTGGAGCCCGCGCCCGCGCGCGGCTTCCAGGTCGCGCCGGCCGTCGTCGCGGCGGGAGGCTCGGCGCTGGCGAGCTTCCGGGACACACCGGAGCGGCCGCTCGTCCCCCCCCGGGCTCCGCGGTCCGCAGCCGGCCTACCTCCAGTCGATCTTCCTGGAGCCCGACGGCGTCGTCCTCTTCGGCCCTGGCTCGAGCGTGCTCCTCGACGGATCGGCGGCGGCCCGTACCGGCCGCGTTTGACGCGCGCGGAAGCCATGACTAGCATCCTGCGCCTCAAACGGGCCCCGGGACCCTCCAGGAGCCCCTGCCGAGCATCGCCATGCCGAATCCCAAGCGCCGTCACTCCCGGTCCCGCCAGGGCCTGCGCCGCGCGCACCTGGCGCTCAAGCCGCACCAGCCGAACCAGTGCGCCCGCTGCGGGTCGCCGGTGCGCTCGCACCGCGTGTGCGACAACTGCGGCCACTACGGCTTCCAGCGCGGCGGCGACAAGAAGGGGACCGAGGTCTTCCGCAAGGACGACTTCTGAGCGACCGTCCGCCGCGGCGGCCCATGGTCTCCACACGCATCGCCCTCGACGTCATGGGCGGCGACCGCGCGCCGGGCCCCGAGCTCGGCGGCGCGCTGCAGGCGTGCTCGGCCAGCGGGCCGATGCGCATGGCGCCCGAGCGCATCCTGCTGGTCGGCGACGAGCCGCGCATCCGCGCCTTCCTGGCCGAGAGCGGCGGCGACCCGGGCTTCCCGGTGCGGCACGCCTCGCAGGTGATCCGCATGGACGAGTCGCCGGCGAGCGCCCTGCGCGCCAAGCCCGACTCCTCGATCGCCTCGTGCGTGCAGGCGGTGAAGAGCGGCGAGGCCGGCGCGCTGGTCAGCATGGGGAACACCGGCGCCTGCGTGGCGGCCTCGTCGCTCATGCTCGGCACGCTCGAGGGCGTGCGCCGGCCGGGGATCGCGGTCACGCTCGAGCTGACCGGCCGCCCGCTGACCTTCGTCGACATGGGCGCCAACATCGCGCCCAAGCCCGACCACCTGGTGCAGTACGCGGCGATGGGCGCGGTCTACATGCGCGACTGCCTGGGCGTGCGCGAGCCGCGCATCGGGCTGCTGAACGTCGGCGAGGAGAAGGGCAAGGGCACCGACCTCCTGAAGCAGGCGCACGAGCTGCTCGAGGCGAGCGGGCTGCGCTTCGTCGGCAACGTCGAGGGCGGCGACCTCTTCCGCGGCGCCTGCGACGTGGTCGTGACGGACGGCTTCACCGGCAACGTCGTGCTCAAGCTGCTCGAGAGCTTCGCCGGCTTCCTGTTCGGGATGGTGCTGCAGGAGATCGAGACGCTCGGCCAGGGCGAGTGGGGCCGCACCGCGCTGGCGCGCATCAAGCGCGCGATCGACTACTCGACCTACGGCGGCGCGTTGCTCCTCGGCGTGGACGGCGTGACGGTCATCGGGCACGGCCGCTCGGACGAGACCGCGGTCGCGAACGCGCTCGCCCTCGCGGCGCGCGCGATCGACGCGAACGTGAACCAGCACATCGTGCAGGGGCTCGCGAGCGGGGCCTGAGCCCCGGCCGCCGGCCGGAGCCGCGCCGCCGGGGCCCGCTGCGGGCGCGGGGGGCGCAGGAAGGGCTCGCTTGGCCCTCGGTTTGCCCCCTCCCCGAAGCTAGAGTGCGCCGAGCGCGGGGGGGCCGTGCTCCCCGGCGCGCTCCTCCCGCAGCGCACACCTCGATGGCACTTCGCATCCGAACGGGGATCGCCGGCACGGGCTCCTACGTGCCCGAGCGGCGCGTCCCCAACACCTGGTTCGAGAGCTTCCTCGACACCTCGGACGAGTGGATCGTGCAGCGCACGGGCATCCGCGAGCGCCGCTTCGCCGCCGAGGGCGAGGCCACCTCCGACCTGGCGCTGGAGGCCTCCCGCCGCGCCCTGGAGCAGGCCGGCGTGCGCCCGGAGGACCTGGACCTGATCGTGTGCGGCACGCTCTCGCCCGACTACCTGCTGCCCTCGACCGCCTGCCTGGTGCAGGACCGCCTGGGCGCGCGCAAGGCGGGCGCCTTCGACTGCGCGGCGGCCTGCACCGGCTTCCTGACCGCCCTGCACACAGGCGAGGCCTTCATCGCCGCCGGGCGCGCGCGGCGCGTCCTGTGCATCGGGGCCGAGACCCTCTCGCGCTTCGTGGACCTCGAGGACCGCTCCTCCTGCATCATCTTCGGCGACGGCGCGGGCGCCTGCGTGCTGGCGCCCTACGACGAGTGCGGCCAGGGCGAGATCCTGCGCACGACGCTCGGCGCGGACGGCTCGGGCTACGACTACATCCACATCCCCGGCGGCGGCTCGCGCCTGCCGCCCTCGGCCGACATGCTGGCCGAGCGCACCCAGTACATCCGCATGCGCGGCCGCGAGGTGTTCCGCTTCGCGGTCTCGTACATGAGCGACCTGATCGCCGAGATGATGCGCGAGTACGAGCCCGACGAGCTCTCGCTGGTCGTGCCGCACCAGGTCAACCGGCGCATCATCGACGCCGCGCTCGATCGCCTCGGGATGACCGACGAGAAGGTCGTCATCAACATCCAGCACTACGGGAACACCTCCGCCGCGACGGTGCCCATCGCGCTCGACGAGGCCCTGCGCGAGGGCCGCGTCGAGAAGGGCAAGCTGGTCGTGCTGGTCGCCTTCGGCGCCGGCCTGACCTGGGGCGCGACGCTCCTGCGCTGGTAACC
>CADEGS010000240.1:0-1946 GCA_902826945.1 uncultured bacterium
CGCGAGGGCGTCGAGCGCATCGTCGAGATCCCGCTCGACACCGAGGCGCGCATCCAGATGCAGAAGACCGTGGGGGCGATCGAGCGCGACCTCGAGGAGCTCCGCAGCCTGGGGCTCCTGTGAGCCCGCGAGACAAGACGCGATGAAGACACGCACCGAGCGCGATTCGATGGGCCCGATCGAGGTGCCCGGGGACGTCCTGTGGGGCGCGCAGACGCAGCGCTCGCTCGAGAACTTCAAGATCGGCGGGCAGACGTTCCCGCGCGAGATGATCCGCGCGCTGGGCGTCGTCAAGAAGTGCGCGGCGCGCACGAACGTGCAGCTGGGCGAGCTCGCGATGCTCTCCGACGAGGCGCGCGCGGCGCTCCTGCGCGCGGCCGAGGAGGTCGTGGCGGGGGAGTGGGACGCGCACTTCCCGCTGGTCGTCTGGCAGACCGGCTCGGGCACCCAGACGAACATGAACGCGAACGAGGTGATCGCGAACCGCGCGATCCAGATCCTGGGCGGCGAGCTGGGCTCGAAGAGCCCGGTGCACCCGAACGACCACGTCAACCGCTCGCAGTCCTCGAACGACGCCTTCCCGACCGCCATGCACGTCGCGGCGGCGGAGGCCACCGTGCGCCGCCTGCTGCCGGCGCTGGGCGCCCTGGCGGACGCGCTCGAGGCCAAGGCGCGCGCCTGGAAGGACGTGGTCAAGATCGGCCGCACGCACCTGCAGGACGCGACGCCGCTGACGGTCGGGCAGGAGGTCTCGGGCTGGGTGCAGCAGCTGCGCGACGCGCGCCGCGGCGTCGAGGCGGCGCTGGCGGGCGTGTGGGAGCTGGCGCTGGGCGGCACCGCCGTGGGCACCGGCCTGAACACGCACCCGCGCTACGCGGCGCTGGTCGCGGAGGAGATCGCGCGCGAGACCGGGCTGCCCTTCGTCAGCGCGCCGAACAAGTTCGCCGTGATGGCGGCGCACGACGCGCTGGTCGGGCTGCACGGCGCCTACCGCGTGGCGGCCACGGCGCTGGTGAAGATCGCGAACGACGTGCGCTGGCTGGGCTCGGGGCCGCGCTGCGGCCTGGGCGAGCTGCGCCTGCCGGAGAACGAGCCCGGCAGCTCGATCATGCCCGGCAAGGTCAACCCCACGCAGTGCGAGGCGCTGACGATGGTCTGCGCGCAGGTGTTCGGCAACGACGCGGCGGTGGCCTTCGCCGGCTCGCAGGGCAACTTCGAGCTGAACGTCTACAAGCCGGTGATGATCCACAACGTGCTCGGCTCCGCGCGCCTCCTGGCCGACGCCTGCGACTCGTTCCGCGAGAACTGCGTCGTGGGCCTGGAGCTCGATCGCGCGCGCGTGGACGCGCTGATGCGCCAGTCGCTGATGCTCGTGACCGCGCTGAACCGCCACATCGGCTACGACAACGCGGCCAAGGTGGCGAAGCACGCCTACGAGAAGAACACCACGCTGCGCGAGGCGGTGGTCGCGCTGGGCCTGATGAGCGGCGAGGCCTTCGACGCGGCCGTGATTCCCGAGTCGATGGTCGGGCCGAAGCCCGCCTGAGGGCCGTGCGGTCGCGCTCGCCGGCGGCGGCCGCGCTGGCCCTGGCGGCGGCCTGCGCCAGCCCGCCGCCCGTCGAGCTGCTGTCGGACCTCGGACCCGTGCGCGCGCGGACGCCCGCGGACGCCGCCGCGGGCCGCGAGCGGCTGGAGCGCGCGGCGCTCGTCCTGCCCGCGCTCGCGCCCGACCTCCGCGCCGCGCCGGTCGAGCTGTGGATCGACGCCGCGCGTCCGCGCTGGCTGCCCGAGCACGTCGACGGCGCCACGCTCCAGCGCCCGACGCCGCGCGTGCTCCTGCTCCCGCGCGAGCCTCCGGAGCCGGGCGTGGAGCTGCACGACGAGGCGACGCTGGAGCACGAGCTCGTCCACGCCTGGCTCGGCCCCTCGTGGGACGCGCTGCCGCA
>CADEGS010000240.1:2046-6294 GCA_902826945.1 uncultured bacterium
TGGAGCACGAGCTCGTCCACGCCTGGCTCGGCCCCTCGTGGGACGCGCTGCCGCAGGCGCTGATCGAGGGCCTCGCGGACGGGCTCGCGGCGCGCGCGCGCGGGCCCGCGATGGTGCGCCTCCAGCGCTGCAAGCGCCTGGCGGCGTTCCTCGACGCGCCTCCGATCGCGTGGCTGGTCTCGTTCCGCTCCGAGCGCGGCGTGGGAGGGCGCGGCGGCATCGGGTCGTTCGAGGCCGACGGCTGGGACGTGGAGACGACGCAGAAGAGCCTGGACGAGCTCCTGGGTCTCGCTAGCGGCGCCCCGATCTTCCGCCTCGACCGCGAGGACGCCTCGGTGCTCTACGGCCTGGGCACGTTCCTCGTCGAGCGCATCCTCGCGCGCGAGGGGATGGAGGGCCTGCACGCGCTGTGCGCGGCAGCGCGCTTCCGCGGGGAGCGGAGCTCGTGCGCGTGCTGCCTGTGGCGCGCGGCCGGGCTCGCGCCGCCGGGCTCGCTCGCGGAGCTGCGCGCGCAGGCCGCACCCGCGTACGAGCGCGCGCTGCTGGACTTCGTCGCCCGCGATCCCGAGCTCGCGCGCTCCCTCGACGAGCTGTCCGCGCCCGACGAGGGGCCGGAGGCCTTCCTGCGCCGCCTCGAGCCGCGCTTCTGGTGCGGCTCCACGCGCGCGTTGGACCTGAGCGCCGGCGAGCCGATCGAGGGCTACGCCTGGTTCCGCGACTGGGCCGCGGCGCGCTGGCCGGATCCGGGATCGGGCGCGGCGAGCGGGCGCACGAGGTAGGTGAAGAGCCCCACCGCCAGCGCGCGCCCGGCCTGCTCGACCTCGACGCGCGCCACCCCGAGCGTGCGCCCGGCGCGCACGGCCCGCGCGCGCGCGACGAGCTCGCCCGCGTCCGGAAGCGCGCTGGAGAGGAAGTCGAGCTTGAGCTCGATCCCGATCAAGGTGAGCCCGGCGGGCAGCGCGGGCAAGAGCGCGTAGACCGCCGCGGTGTCGGCCAGCGTCGCGAGCAGGCCGCCGTGCAGCACGCCCGCCTCCTGCAGGAAGCGCGCGTCGGCCGGCGCGCGCACCTCCGCGCCCTCGCGCTCGGCGCGCGCCAGCGCGAGGCCGAGGTGCGCGTTGAGCGGCGCGGCGGCGAACAGGGCGGGGAGCGAGGCGGGGTCCACGGCGCGCCGAGCGTAGAATGCGCCGGCCGCGCGCGCGAGCCGCGCCGCCGCTCCCGATCGCCATGCGACCCTCGCCCGCAACCCTCTTGCCCGCCCTGCTCCTGGCCTCGACCGCGTTCGCGCTGGTGCGCGGGCAGGAGGAGGCGGTCCTCGTCCACGCGCTAGAGGGACGCGTCTCCTGGCTCTCGGGGAAGGGCGGCAACGTCGGCCTGTCGGTCGGCCAGGACGGCGTGCTGATGGTCGACAGCCAGTACGCCGTGCAGGCGCCGTCGATCGAGAAGGCGATCGTCGCGCTCGCGGGCGCGAAGCCCGTGCTGCTGGTCAACACGCACTGGCACGGCGACCACACCGGCGGCAACGCCCACTTCGGAGCGGCCGCCACGATCGTGGCCCAGGCGAACGTGCGCCGGCGGCTGGCGCGCGACGCCTCGATCGGCGGCCGGCTGGCCGACGAGGTGCGCGAGGACGCGCTGCCGGTCGTGACCTACGAGGACGGGCTGTCGCTCTTCTTCAACGGCGAGGAGGTGCGCCTCCTGCACGTGCCGCACGGCCACACCGACGGCGACAGCGTCGTGTGGTTCAAGGGCTCGAACGTCGTGCACATGGGCGACCTCTTCTTCCAGCGCAACTACCCCTACATCGACCTCGACAGCGGCGGCAGCGTGCAGGGCTACCTGGACGGCGTCGAGTCCGTCCTGCGCTGGATCCCGGCGGACGCGCGCGTCATTCCCGGCCACGGCGAGGCGACCGACGTCCTCGGGCTGCGCGAGTACCGCGACATGCTCGCCGCGCTGGTCGAGCGCGTGCGCGAGGGGCTGGCCGCGGGGCTCAGCGCCGACGACATGGTCGCGGGCCGGCTCAGCGAGGACTTCGACGCGCGCTGGGGCGGCTCGAGCTTCGTCACGCCCGAGCGCTTCGTGCGCACGCTGGCGAGCGACCTGGGGCGCGAGGAGCGCTAGGGCTCGAGCGCCGCGCGCCGCTCCGGGCAGCGCGCTCCGCTCACAGCTGCCAGGTCACGCCGATCTCGGCGACGTGCTGCCCGTTCTCGAAGTCGTCGGCGTCGGCGATCTCCTCGGTGCGCACGTAGCGGTAGCCGACGTTCCAGCCGAAGCCGCCGCCGAGCTGGAAGCGCAGGCCGACCTTGCCCTGGAAGGCGACCACGTCGTCCTCGACGTCGAACACCTCCACGGTCGCCAGTCCCGCGCCGCCGCCGAAGTAGAGGGCGGTCGTGTCGGTCCAGTACCAGTCGGCCACGACGTTCCCGAAGAACACGCCGGTCGAGAGGTCGCTCCCTTCGAGGCCGAAGGAGACGGGGAAGTCGTCCAGGTCGTTCTCGGCGTAGTAGTACTCGGCCTCGAGCGCGATCCGCAGCGCGCCGTCCTGGCTCTCGCCGAAGCGGTAGCCGAAGGCGGCGTCGATCGCGTAGCCGTCCGATGGGTCGAAGCCCTGCGTCTCCGGGATCGTCTGCAGGCCCCCGCCCAGGGCGATGTACCACGGGCTCTCGTCCTGGGCGGTCGCGAGGCCGCCGGCGGCGAAGAGGGCGATCGGGAGAAGGGAGAGCGCTTTCCTCATGAGGATGCCTGCGGACGGTGGTGGCTTCGGGGAGGGGAGCCCGGCGGGCCCAGATTGTAGGAGGGTCGTCGGCGGGGGCAACGTCCCGCCGCGGGGCGGAGGGCGCGCGCCGGCCGCGCTGGACTCCCCGGGGGAGAACGCTATGCTGCTCGGCCCTCGCGGTTTCCCCGTCATGAAGATCAACGTTCGCAAGAGCACGCTCAAGAAGGCCCGCAAGACCGGCTACCGGACGCGCCAGAGGACCCATGGCGGCCGCAAGGTCAATGCGCGCCAGCGCCGCCGCCACGGCAGCTTCTAGCGCGCGCGCCGGCCGCGGGGCGAGCGCTCCGTCGTCGTCCGCGCGCGGCAGGGCCTCGCCGCGCGCCGCGTGCGCCGTAAGGCGCCACGCATGAAGCCTGCGCAGGCCAGCGCCGCGCCCGCTCCCTTCCTGCCGCGCACGCGCGCCGAGGTGCGCGCGCGCGGCTGGGACGCGCTGGACGTCGTGCTCGTCACCGGCGACGGCTACGTCGATCATCCCTCGTTCGGCGCGGCCGCCATCGGACGGCTGCTCGAGGCGCACGGCTACCGCGTCGGGATCCTCGACGTGCCCGAGCTCGAGCCCGACGGGTCGGGCTGGCGGCGGCTGCCCGCGCCGGAGCTCTTCGTCGGCGTGACCGCCGGCACGATCGACTCGATGGTCACGAACTACACCGCGGCGAAGAAGCCGCGGCGCGTGGACGTGTACCGGCCCGGCGGACGGCCCGGTCGGCCGAACCGGGCCTCGATCGCCTACACCGCCGCCGCGCGCCACGCCTTCCCGGGCGTGCCGGTCGTGCTCGGCGGGCTCGAGGCCGGCCCGCGGCGCCTGGCGTACTACGACTACTGGCAGGACGGGCTGCGCCGCTCGATCCTGGTCGACGCCAAGGCCGACCTGCTCGTGTGGGGCATGGGCGAGCGCCAGGTGCTCGAGATCGCGCGCCGCCGGCGCGCGGGCGAGCCGCTCTCGGGGATGGCGGGGACGTGCGAGATCGTGCGCGCCGAGGACGTGCCCGCGGGCGCGCGCGCGGTGCCCTCGTTCGAGGCGCTCGAGGCCGATCCCGCGCTCCTGGCCGAGCTGTTCGAGGCCGTGCGCACGGAGAACGCGCCCGGGTCGCGCGTCCTGGCGCAGCCGCACGGCGCGCGCGTCGTGCTGCAGCACCCGCCGCTCCCGCCCTCGACCCAGGCCGAGGTCGACTCCTACTACGACCTGCCCTTCCGCCGCGCCTGGCACCCCGACCACGACGCCGCCGGCGGCGTGCCCGCGCTCGAGCCGGTGCGCTGGAGCGTGAACACGCACCGCGGCTGCATGGCCGACTGCACCTTCTGCTCGATCACGTTCCACCAGGGGCGCACGATCCAGGGGCGCAGCGAGGAGTCGATCCTGCGCGAGGCGGCGGCGCTGGTCGGCGAGCGCGACTTCCGCGGCACGATCACCGACGTCGGCGGGCCGACCGCGAACATGTGGGGGCTGGGCTGCAAGCTGCTCGAGAAGGGCG
>CADEGS010000241.1:0-1524 GCA_902826945.1 uncultured bacterium
TCGTTCCTCCTGTGCCTGACCGGGCACGGGGACGCCGACATGATCCACTTCTTCGACGAGAGCGGCCGGCCGGTGACGCCCGCCGCGGCGCGCAAGGAGCCGCTCGGCCCCGGCATCGGGGGGCTGCTGGGCGAGTACGGCATCAAGGACTTCGTGCCCTTCAGCTCGATGCACCGCTACCAGCGCACCGACAGCGCCTGGGCCAACGAGTACCTCACGCCGATCGGCATCCACGAGGAAGGCTTCGACCGTCCGGGCTCGCGCGTCTTGCCGCCCTTCGTGCGCTACGACCTGGCCGCGGGCTCGTTCCGCGGCATCGAGCCGCGCGAGGCCTCGCACGAGCTCCTGCCGCCCGAGCGCTTCGGCGACGACTGGTCCGAGCGCCTCGAGGCGGACGAGAAGAAGGCGCTCGAGGCCTACGTGCGCAAGACGACGCACCTCGAGCGCTTCCTCGGCTTCGTCACGTTCAAGGTCGGCGGCGAGGAGCACACGATCCGGATCAGCCGGGAGCACCCCGCGCGCGGCATCACCTTCGAGACGCCGCGCGCCTCGCTCATGACCTCCGTGCGCTACGAGATCTTCGACGACCTCCTGATCGGCAACTTCACGAAGACCACGCTGCACGGCGACTGGAACGGCAAGCGCGGCACCGACGCGCTCTACCCCGACCTCGGCCCCTTCTGGACCAAGTTCGGCGACAACGGCCGCGCCCGCACCCCGGCCGAGCTGCGCGCCTACCTCGCCACCTACCGCCAGCGCGGCTTCTTCCTCCCCGGCCACGGCCCGGGAGGCGCCGAGCTGGCGCGCTCGCTCGCGCCGTATCTCGATTAGAGGATGATTGGCTTCGGGGAGCCGCTCCGGGCCCCCGGACGTGGAGAGCAGTGTACGCTGGGGCCATGTCGCGTCCGGAGCCGTCGGGAAGCGCCTCCTCGGAAGCGGACCCTCAGGGACCCCGCATCGAGCATCCCGCGAGCGAAGAGGAGCGGCTGCGCGCTCTGCAGCGTCGCCGGCGGCGCCAGGCCTGGAGGCGCGCGATCCCGCTCCTCCTCTTCCTGACCTGGGGCCTGTTCGGCCTCCTCGGCCCGGCGTCGCCGCGCTGGATGTCCGTGCTCTTCGGGAGCTTGTTCCTGTCGATGGCGTTCGCCTTCGCGATCGTCCTTTGGACCGGCTGGATCCGCCGAAGCGACCACATCGCCGCGCTGGAGCGGCGCACGCTCGCGGAGCCAGACGGCGGCTGACCCATGCGGATGCGGGACGAGCTGCTGCGCGCGGAGCTCCGCTCCCTCGAGCTCGAGGGGGTGCCGGCGCTGCGCTACGCGGACCGGCGCGCGCTCGACGAGGGCCGCGTCGAGGAGGTCCTCGCGACGCTGCGCGAGCGCGCTTGGCGGGGGGCGCTGGCACGCGGGGCCTTCACTGCCGTCTTCGCGCTGAGCGCGGTCTTCTTCTTCGTCGCTCCCTCCGCCGTCGAGCGCTGGATGACGGTCGCGGCCGGGTGCGTGCAGCTCGGCTTCGCCGTGCTCTCGG
>CADEGS010000241.1:1624-6290 GCA_902826945.1 uncultured bacterium
TCTCCCGGAGCGCCGCTCGCCTCCGGTAGTCCGCCGGCGCCGCGGCGAGTAGCCTGCTCGGGTGTCGCTCGTCCCGCTCGTCCTGGCCGTCGCGTCGGCCGCGCTCCAGTCGCGCGCGGAGGCCGCTCCCGTGAGCCCGTACGCGCGCTGGGAGCTCGGGCCTCCGGTCGATCCGGCGTTCTTCCCGATCGGCGTGTGGCTGCAGGATCCGCGGCTCGCGCAGCGCTACCGCCGGCTGGGCGTGAACACCTACGTCGGGCTGTGGGAGGGGCCGACCGAGGAGCAGCTCGCGGCGCTCGCGGCGGCGGGCATGCGGGTCGTCTGCGAGCAGAACGCGGTCGCGCTCGCGCACGCGGACGACCCGACGATCGTCGCCTGGATGCTGCCGGACGAGCCGGACAACCGCGAGACGAAGCCCGGCGGCGAGACGGGCGCGCGCATGACGCCCGCGGAGGTCGCCGCGCTGGCGGAGCGCGTCCGCGCGCGCGACCCGCGCCGGCCGGTGTGGCTGAACCTCGGCCAGGGCGTCGCGAACGACGACTTCCGCGGGCGCGGCGCGCGCCCGAGCGACTATCCGGGCTACGCGGCGGCGTGCGACATCCTCTCGTTCGACGTCTACCCCGTCGCGAACCTCGGCCGCGACGACGGCGCGGACCTGCTCTGGTACCAGGCGAAGGGGCTCGCGCGCCTGCGCCGCGCGGGCGGCGCGGACAAGATCCTGTGGAGCTTCCTCGAGTGCACGAGCATCCACGAGTCCTCGCGCAAGGCCACGCCCGAACAGGTGCGCGCGGAGGCGTGGATCTCGCTCGTGCACGGCTCGCGCGGCCTGGTGTGGTTCGTGCACAGCTTCGCGCCCGAGAAGGACAGCGCGGCGGTCTTCCGCGACCCGGCGATGCTCGCGATGGTGCGCCGCGTGAACGAGGAGGTGGCGGGCTACGCGCCGCTCCTCAACGCTCCCGACGAGCCGGGCGTCGCCGTGCACAGCACCACGCCGGACATCCCCGTCGCCGCGCTCGCCAAGCGCCAGGGCGACGAGCTGACGGTCTTCGCCGTCGGCATGCGCAACGCGCCGGCCGAGGCGGTCTTCCGCTGGCGCGGCGCGCGCGCGGCGGGGGACGAGCACGGAACGGAGGGGAGCGCGGCAACCGGCGAGCAGGACGCCGCGCTCGAGCCCGAGGGCGTCACGGTGCTCGGCGAGGAGCGCTCGCTCCCGCTCGAAGGCGGCGTCTGGCGCGACCGCTTCGCGCCCTGGGAGGTGCACGTGTACCGCCTGCGAGGCGCGCGATGAGCGCCGCCGACGCGCCCCGGTTGGCGCCGCGCTCGTTCGCGGCCGCCGAGCGCCCGTTCAGCGCGGCGGAGTGGTCGAGCCACCTCTCGGGCGAGCTCGGCCGCAGCGTGCGCGTGACCTTCGGCCGCGCGCGGCGCAGCGTGCTCGTCGCGCGCGAGCAGGGCCGCGTGCTGGCCGTGCGCATGAACGCGTGCTTCGCCGAGGCCCCGCCCGAGGTGCGCGAGGCGACCGCCGCCTGGCTGCGCTCCGGCAAGCGCGCGCGCCGCGCGTGCCTCTTGCTCGACGAGTGGATCGCCGCGCTCTCCGAGCGTCTGGCCGCCGAGCCGCGCCCGCCGCTCGCGACGCGCCCGCGCGGCGCGGCGCACGACCTGGTCGAGCTCGCCGCCGAGGTGCTCGCGAGCGACCTCCAGGGCGCGCCCTTCCCGCTCGGCGCTCCGCCCGCCTTGACCTGGGGCCGCCGCGGCCGCGCCGGCCGCCAGCTCCAGCTCGGCAGCTTCGACCCCGAGGCGAACCTGGTGCGCATGCACCCCGTTCTCGACCAGGCCGCGGTGCCGCGGCACTTCGTGCGTTACGTGCTCTTCCACGAGCTCCTGCACGCGACGATGCCGACGCGCCGCGGCGCCGGCCGCGCGATCCACCACCCGCCCGCGTTCCGCCGGCGCGAGCGCGCCTACCCCGGCTACGACGAGGCGCTGCGCTGGCAAGCGGCCAACCTGCGCGCGCTGCTGCGCTCCTCGCGCACCGGCCAGCCGATGCGCGAGCGACGCCGCGCCGAGCGCGACGCGCGCCGGCAGCCCGACGCCGCAGCGAGCGCGCCGCGCGCGAAGCGCCCCGGCGGCTGGCTGTTCCCCGAGCTGGGCGAGGGCCGCCTGTGAGCGACCCCGCGGCGGCGAGCGCCGAGAGGAGCAGCCGCGCAGCGCAGCGAGAGCGTACACGGAAGGAGAGCCAGAGATGAAGAAGGGACCGGTCGCCGCGAACCCCGACGCCTACGCAGCCGCCCTCACCGGTTGGCGCCGCGCCTGCGTGAGCGCGCTGCGCGACGCCGTGCGCGCCGCCGCGTCGCTCGAGGAGGTCGTCAAGTGGGGCCACCTCGTGTACCTGGGCCGCGGCCCGGTGCTCCTGATCCGCGCCGAGGAGGAGCGCGTCCTCTTCGGCTTCTGGCGCGGCAAGCGCCTGCGCGACGTCGAGCCGCGCCTCGCGGGCGGCGGCAAGTACGAGATGGCCACGCTCGAGCTGCGCGCCGGCGACACTCTCGCGCCGGCGACGGCGCGCCGGCTGGTGAAGGAAGCCGCCGCCCTCGATCGCGCGCAGGGCGATCCGACCGCGGTCGCGAAGAAGCGCGCCGCGAAGGCCGCGGGCCGGACGCGCAAGGCGAGGACCTCCCGCGTCGGTGAGGCGAAGAGCGTCAGGACACGCAGAGCGACGCACGCCGACACGCGCAAGCCGACGGCCGGCAAGACGCGCAAGGCGACGAGCGCGAAGGCGAGTGAGTCAGCGAGCGCGAAGGCGTCGAACGCCAAGGGGCCGAGAAGGACGGGCGCAGGGCGGAAGGCCGGCCGCGGCCGGACGTGAGACGGCGCGCATCCGCGCCGAGAGGCGGCGGGCGCGAGCGGGCGGGTCGAGCGGCGCTCAAAGGCTCAGGATCGTCCGGATGACCTTGGGCATGAACGACTCGACCACGTCGGCGACCAGGTCTTCGGCCGCCTTGCCCGCGCGCGCGCCGAAGCCCTTGGCCGAGCCGCTCGTCGATCCGTTGAAGGCCTTGGCGCTGGTGCCGACCGCCAGCACGCTGAGCGTCACCTTGGCGTCGAGCTGCGTCGGCTGCGCCGCGTCGTCGGCCGCGAGCGAGGCCAGGCTCGCCGTCAGCACGAAGCCCTCGGTGTCCTTGCCCTTGGTGGTCAGCTTGCCCGAGCTCTTGCCCTCGATCGCCGAGGCGATCGAGTCGGCCATCACGTCGACCAGCTTCGCCTTCAGCTTCGGGTCGTAGAGGCTCTTCGCGTCGCACTTCACGGAGACGTTGGTCTTGCTCGCCATGGGTCGAGGATCGGAGGGACGGGGGTAGGGGGACACGAGCGCCGCGCCGCACCGCGAACGGAGGGAGCGACGATCCGAGCGCTCGTCCACGGGGCACCCGCCGCGTGTCGCGCTCGCCTCGGCCGGATCTGCGGGCCGGCGCCGGGGGCGACACGGATTCCGCACGAAGGTCGCCGGATCGGGACACGGGCGAGGCCGTGGCCTCGTTCGCCGCTCTCGCCCGGCGGAGCCTGGGCCCGGCCTCACTCGCGGGCCAGCGCCGCGAGCTTCTGCACGGTGCGCCAGTTGCGCACCGTGACGACGGTCCCGAGGCGCGCGTCGAGCCAGGCGCTCGTGAGCTTCGTGCGCGCCACGCCGCCGGGGAGGTGCAGGTAGAGCTCGCGGCCGCGCACGAGGAAGCGGTCGCCGGGCGAGCGCTCGGGGTCGAGCGAGCGGACGCGCGCGGCGTCGGGCTTCTCGCGCAGGAAGCCGAGGTGCAGGGTGTCCTCCGCGGCGCCCTCGGCGAGGAACGGGTTCCGCTCGAGCGCCTCCTCGATCTCGTCCGCCGTGCGCAGCACGACCGGGAGGTCGAGGCCCGAGCGCTCGGCGATGCGCCGCGGCAGCTCGCGCGCGAGCGAAGCCAGCAAGCGGGCGGGTGCGGAGAACACCACGTTGCCGCTCTGGATGTAGGTGCGCACGTCCGTGCAGCCCGCGTCCTCGAACGCCGCGACCAGGACCGCCATCTTCAGGCGGTTCTTGCCGCCGACGTTGATGCCGCGCAGGAGCGCGACGTGCCGCGCCGCTCCGCCGCTCGCGCGCCTCGCCATGGCCAGAGGGTAGGCGCTGGCCGCTGCGGCGGGGAGAGCGCGCGGCACGGAGCTTGCAGCGCGTTCCGGCATGGAACGCGACACGACGCAACGCTCCCCCGAGGAGCTCCGCGACGACCCCCGCCTCTCCCGCGAGCAGAAGATCGAGCGCCTGCGCCGGCTCGGCTACGACGTCCGGCTGCGGCTGGTCGCGAGCGAGGAGGGCATGACCGGCCGCGGCGACGGCGAGCCGGCCGCCCTGCTCGCCCGCGTCCAGGACGCGCTGCGCGCCCTCGGCGCGGAAGAAGACCCGGGCGGCGGCGCGGCGACGAAGCAGGGCAGCTGAGCCCCTCGCCCGCGGGCTACCCCGGCTTGCGCGCGTGGATCCACAGGCTGCCGGCCTCGTGGACCTCGCTCTGGTGCTCGTCCGCGACGCAGCCGCAGGCGTCCGGCGCGGCGCCGCGGCGGTCGCGGACGCGCTCGGTCGTGACGTCCTCGAAGCCGGCGCGCAGGAAGGCGGCCTTCCACTCGCTCTCGCCCTTGAAGTGCAGGTCGAGGC
>CADEGS010000242.1 GCA_902826945.1 uncultured bacterium
TCACGGCACGATCTCGACCTCGACCGCGTTCGTCGCGCGCAGCGTGGGGCCGCCGACGAGCGCGGCCCAGGTCAGGCGGTGGCCGGCGAGGAAGGCCGCCAGGCGCGGGTCGGGACGCCAGGTCGCGACGGCGCGGCCGTCGGCGTCGAGCGCGCCGAGCGAGCGCTCGAGGCCGCCGCCGCGCGCCAGCGTGACCTCGAGCCACGGATCCGGCACGAGCGGCAGCAGCGTGCCGGCGAGCGGCAGCCCCGGCCGGCTGCCCGAGGCGCTGCCGAGCAGCAGGTAGGGCGCGCGCGGCGCGTCGGGCAAGGAGATCGTGAACGGCACGGCGCGGCCCTCGGCCGCGCTCAGCTTGTCCAGGCCCGCCGAGAGCGCGGCGGGCGCGCTGAGCTCGAAGCGCAGCGGCGGGTGCAGCGTCGCGCGCACCGCGCCGTCGTCGGCGAGGATCGCGAGCTCGACCGTGCCCGGCCGGCCCCCCGCGCGCACCGCGAAGGCGTACGAGCCGTCGCCGCGGTCGCTCACCGGACCGATCTCGACCAGGCCGCCGGCCAGCGGATCGACCGGCGCGACCGAGAGCGTCGCGCCGCCGGTCGTGAGCGGCGCGCCCTCGATGTCGAGCAGGTGCACGACGACCTTGGCCGTCGCGATCCCGTCGGCCGGCAGGCGCTCGGCCGAGGCCTGCGCACGCGAGCGCACGCCGTCGGGGTGGCCGGCGCGCGCCGCGCGCCAGTCGAGGTAGGCGAGCTCGAGCTCGCCGATCGGGTCGGGGTCGCCCGCGCCCCCGATCACCTCCAGGTCGAGCCAGTAGTCGCCGGTCGCGCAGCCGTCGTTCGCGGTGCAGGTGCCGTCGGTGTCGCCCATGCGCGCGACGATCATCACGACCGTGTGCGCCGACTTGCGGAACATCGGCGGCGGCACGCCGCACGAGGTCGGCATCGCGTTGCTGCACGAGCAGCGCCCGTCGCCGCCGAGGCGCGCCGCGGCGCCCATCGCCGCCAAGAGGCGCTGGCTCGTGTCGCCGTCGGTCTGCACGATCGCGTCCCACGCCGCCTGGATCACCTCCGGCCCGGTCAGCGAGTTGCCCTGCACGGCGAACGAGTACGGGCCGAATTCGCCCGTGAGCTGGTTCTTGCCCGGGCCCACCTGGCCGCCGCTCCAGGTCGCCGCCGGGCCATTCAGCCCGGCCAGGCCGTACTGGCGCTTGCCCGGCTGCAGGCCGTTCCCGAAGAGCAGGTCGTCGAGGATCTGCTCGGGCGTGAACCCGGCCGCGAAGTCCTCCCACATGACCTTCTTGTTGCGCGCCAGCGGATCGACGATGTACTGCGCCGCGCCCGCGCCGCGCCCGACGCGCACGACGGGCACGAAGCGGCGGATCGCCTCGTTCGCGATGCAGGTGGCGGTCGCGACGCTGACCTCGCCCGTCTCGCGGTTCACGAGCACGACCGACCAGGTGGCCCCGGCGGGCAGGCCCAGGCAGGCGAGGACGAGCGGAGCGAGCAGCCGGCGCGGGGAGAACCTCATGAGCGTCTCTCGGGTCGGGCGGGGCGCGCGCGCCCCGCGAGGGTCAGGGGACGAGCGCGAGCGTGACCGCGTTCGTCGCGCGCAGCGTGCGCTCGTGCGTCAGCGCGACGGCGACCAGGCGCGCGCCGGCCAGCGCCGGCGGGAGCGGCGCCGCCGGGGTCCACGACGGCCCGGCGCGGCCGCCCGCGTCGAGGCGGCCCGCGTCGGCCACGAAGAGCGTGCCCGCGAGCGCGCTCGCGAGCCAGGCCTCGGGCTCGAGCGGCGGGTGCGCGCCCGGCGCCGACAGGCCGAGGACCAGCGCGAAGGGCGCGCCGCCCCGGTCGGGCTCGTGCACGACGAACGGCACGGGACGGGCGTCGGAGACGGACAGCGCGCGCGCTCCGGCGACGAGCGGCGCCGGCGCGACGAGCTCGATCTCGGTGTCGGGGTAGAGCTGCACCGCGCGCACGCCGTCGTCGGCGACGATGCGCAGCGCCGCCCTCCCCGGCGCGAGGCCCGCGCGCACCGCGAACGAGTAGCTGCCGTCCCCGTGGTCGGTGACCGCGCCGATCGCGACCTCCGGCGCCAGCGGGTCCGCCGGCCGCGCGACGATGCGCGCGCCGCCGCGGCGCAGCGGCTCGCCGTCCACGTCGTGCAGGCGCACGCTGACGAGCAGCTCCGAGACGCCGTCCGCCGGCAGCACAAGGGCCGTGGTCTTGACGACCGAGAGCTGCTGGTCGGGGCGGCCGCTCAGGCTGCGGCGCCACAGCCCGTGCAGGCGCGCGAGCTCGTCCACCGGGTCGGGGTCGCCGGCGCCCCCGATCACGTTCAGGCCGAGGTAGTAGTCGCCGGTCGCGCAGCCGTTCACGTTGCAGTTCCCGTCCGTGTCGCCCAGGCGCGCGACGATCATCGTGCCGGCGTGCGCGGACTTCTCGAAGCCCGGCGGCGGGACGCCGCACGAGGTCGGCGCGTTCTCCGCGCACGAGCAGCGGCCGTCGCCGCCGATCCGGCGCGCGGCCAGCATGCCGGCGATCAGGCGCTGCCCGACGTCGCCCTTCGTCGCGCGCAGCGCGGCCTCGGCCGCGAGCACGATCTCGTCGCCCGCGAGCACGTTGCCCTGGATCGCGTACGTGATGCCGTCCACCTCGCCCGTCACGCCGAAGCGCGCGAAGCCGGCCTGGCCGCCGGTCCAGGTCGCCGCCGGGCCGCTCAGGGCCGCGATGCCGTACTGGCGCCGGCCGGGCGTCGTGCCGGCGCCGAACAGGAGCTCGTCCAGGATCGCCGCGGGCGTATCGCCGGCGCGCAGGCCGTCGCGCATCAGGCGGCGGTTGTCGGCGGTGAAGTCGATCGTGGACTGCGCCGCGCCGGCGCCGGCGCCGACCCACACGACGGGCACGGCCTCCTGCAGGTCGAAGTTCGCGAGGCAGGTGGCGACCGAGACCGCCACCTCGCGCGTGCCGCGGTCGACGAGCACGATCGACCAGGTGGCGGAGGCAGGCGCGGCGAGGAGGCCGGCCGTGGCGAGGGCGAGGAGGGAGCGCGGGACCCGGTTGCGGTGCATGGCGAGGGGGGAGCGGGGCCTGAGGGGCCCCCCATCCTACCCCTGCGCCGGATCCGGGGCGGATCCGCCCTCGGGCGCCTCCTCGGGGGCGAGGCGCACGAGCAGCGCGCCGTTGCCGACCGTGGTGCCCTTCTGGACCGAGATCGCCGCCACGCGGCCGGCCTGCGGCGCCGCGATCTCGTTCTGCATCTTCATCGCCTCGAGGATCAGGAGCGGCTGGCCCTTCGCCACCGCCTGCCCCTCGGCCACGAGCACCTCGACCACGATGCCGGGCATCACGCTGCGCACCTCGGCGCCGCCCGCGCCGCGCTCGCGCTCGGCCGCGTGCGCGGCGCGCTCGCGCTCGTCCTCGATCTCCACGCGGTGCAAGGCGCCCGCCACGGTGACCGTGGCGCGGTTCGCGTCGCCCTCGATCGAGACGGCGTAGCTGCGCTCGCCGAGGAACAGCGCGACCTGGCCGAGCCGGTCGACCTCCTCGTAGCGCACGAGGACGGGCTCGCCGTCGAAGCGCACCGATAGCGTTCCCAGGCGCTCCTCGAGCACGACCTCGTGCTCGTGCCCGTCCACGGTGACGTGGTACTTCACGGCGCGCCCTCCGGCCGCGGGCGGCGCTCGAGGCCCGAGCGCCGCCCGCGCGCCGCCCAGGGCGCGCGCGCGTCCCCGCCGCTCGCGAGCGCGCGCCGGCGCGTCAGGTGCCAGCGATGGATCGCGGCCGCGATGGCGGCCGCGGCGTCGTGGCCCGGCCGCGTCAGGTCGAGCGACTCGAGCAGGTGCGTGTCGAAGTCGCCGGAGCGGAAGCGCTCGTCCGCCAGCACCGCCAGCGCGGCCGAGGCGCTCGTGCGCACGCCGCCG
The DNA here is from genome assembly GCA_902826945.1 of uncultured bacterium. The sequence goes on from CADEGS010000242.1 coordinate 3,914, forward strand.
ACGTTCAGCTCGGCCAGCGCGCGCTGCATGCGCGCGATCGCGCCGGCGCGGTCGCTGGCCCACACGGCGATCTTGGCCAGCAGCGGGTCGTAGCTCAGGCCGACCTCCATGCCGCGGTACAGGCCCGAGTCGATGCGCACGCCCGGCCCGCCGGGCCAGCGCAGGTTCCGGATCGTGCCGGTCGAGGGCACGAAGCCGTTCTCGGGGTCCTCGGCGTTGATGCGCACCTCGAGCGCGTGGCCGCGCATGCGCACGTCCTCCTGCGCGTAGCCGAGCGGCTCGCCGGCGGCGATGCGCAATTGCTCGCGCACCAGGTCGAGGCCGGTGACGAGCTCGGTCACCGGGTGCTCGACCTGCAGGCGCGTGTTCATCTCGAGGAAGTAGAACTGCCCCTCGCTGAACAGGAACTCGACCGTGCCGGCGTTCTGGTAGCCGACCGCGCGCGCGGCGGAGAGCGCCGTCTCGCCCATGCGCTCGCGCAGCGCGGCGTCCACGACGACCGAGGGGCACTCCTCGATCAGCTTCTGGTGGCGGCGCTGCACGGAGCACTCGCGCTCGCCCAGGTGCACGCCGTGCCCGTGCGCGTCGAAGAGCACCTGGATCTCGACGTGGCGCGGGCGCGTCAGGTAGCGCTCGAGGTACAGCCGCCCGTCGCCGAAGGCCGCGCGCGCCTCGCCCGAGGCGGTGCGGAAGGCGCCCTCGATCTCCCCCGCCGAGCGCACGACGCGGATGCCCTTGCCGCCGCCGCCGGCCGCGGCCTTGAGCGCGACGGGGTAGCCGATCTCGTCGGCCGCGCGGCGCGCCGCGGCGGGGTCCTCGAGCGGATCGACCAGCCCCGGCACGACCGGCACGCCGGCCTTCTGCACGATGCGGCGGCTCTCGATCTTGTCGCCCATGCTGTGGATGGCCTCGGGCGGCGGCCCGATCCACGCCAGGCCCGCCTCGCGCACGCGGCGCGCGAAGGCGGCGTTCTCCGACAGGAAGCCGTAGCCCGGGTGCACGGCCTCGGCGCCGCCCTTGCGCGCCGCCTCGAGCACCTTGTCCACGTCGAGGTAGGACTCCGAGGGCAGGTTGCCGCCCAGCGGCACGGCCAGGTCGGCCAGGCGCGCGTGCAGCGCGGCGCGGTCGTGGTCCGAGTAGACCGCGACGGTCTCGACGCCCATCTCGCGCGCCGTGCGCAGCACGCGCAGCGCGATCTCCCCGCGGTTCGCGACCAGGATGCGCCGGAACATCAGAGCGGGATGTTGCCGTGCTTGCGCGTCGGCCCGGCCTCGACCTTGGTGCGCAGGAGCTCGAGCGCGCGGATCAGCGTCGGGCGCGTCTTGCGCGGCTCGATCACGTCGTCCACGAAGCCGCGCGCCGCCGCCATCCAGGGGTTGCTGAAGGTGCGCTCGTAGGCCGCCGTGCGCGCGGCCTCCTCGGCGGCGGGGTCGGCGGCCTCCTGGATCTCGCGCCGGTGGATGATGCGCGCCGCGCCCGAGGCGCCCATGACCGCGATCTGCGCGCCGGGCCAGGCCAGGTTAAGGTCGGCGCGGATGTGCTTCGAGGCCATCACGTCGTACGCGCCGCCGTAGGCCTTGCGCGTGATGACGGTCAGCTTGGGCACCGTCGCCTCGCAGTAGGCGTAGAGCAGCTTCGCGCCGTGCAGGATGATGCCGCGCCACTCCTGGTCGGTGCCCGGCAGGAAGCCCGGCACGTCCTCGAAGGTGACGAGCGGCACGTTGAACGCGTCGCAGAAGCGGATGAAGCGCGCCGCCTTGACCGAGGCGTCGATGTCGAGGCAGCCGGCCAGCACCGCGGGGTTGTTGCCGACGACGCCGACCACGTGTCCGCCCAGGCGCGCGAAGCCGACGACCATGTTGCCCGCGAAGCCGGCGTGCACCTCGAGCAGCGAGCCCTCGTCCACGACCAGCCGCATCACGGCGCGCATGTCGTAGGGCTTCGCGGGGTCGGCCGGCACGATACGGTCGAGCTCGGCCTCCTCGCGCTCGGGCGGGTCGTCGCTCGCGACGAAGGGCGGCGCCTCGGCGTTGTTCAGCGGCAGGTAGGAGACCAGCCGGCGCACGAGCGCCAGGCAGCTCCGGTCGTCGGGGCTGACGAAGTGCGCCACGCCCGAGCGCCGCGCGTGCACCTCCGCCCCGCCGAGGTCCTCCGAGGTCACCTCCTCGTGCGTCACCGTCTTGACCACGTCGGGCCCGGTGATGTGCAGGAACGAGGTGCCCTCGACCATGCAGATGAAGTCGGTGATGGCCGGGCTGTACACCGCGCCGCCCGCGCACGGCCCGAGGATGGCCGAGATCTGCGGCACGACGCCCGAGCTCTGCACGTTGCGCCAGAAGATCTCGGCGT
>CADEGS010000243.1 GCA_902826945.1 uncultured bacterium
GGTCGAGACCGACCTGAAGCAGGAGCTGTTCGAGAAGCTGTGCGCGCTGTCGGAGTCGTTCCACGGCAAGAGCCGCTCGGGCGACGTCGTCAGCCGCCTGACGTCCGACGTCGAGAACGTGCGCATGCTGCTCGGGCCGGGCGTGATGTACGTGCTCGGCTCGCTCGTCATGGTGCCGGGCAGCTTCTGGGTGCTCTACCGGATCTCGCCGGCGGTGACGGTGTGCATGGCCGTGCCGCTCGTGTTCGTGGCGCTGGTCATGATCGTGCTCGGGCCGCGCATGCACCGCGCCTCGACCGCCGTGCAGGAGAGCCTGGCCGACATCAGCCACCGCGCGCAGGAGAGCTTCGCCGGCATCCGCGTCGTCAAGGGCTACGGCCTGGCGCGGCGCGAGGACGCGGACTTCCAGGCCATCTCGCTCCAGAACCGCGCACACCAGATCGAGCTGGCGCACGCGCGCGGCTGGTCGCACGCGGGCATCCACCTCTCCTTCGAGCTGGCGTTCCTGCCCGTGCTCCTGGTCGGCGGCTGGGCGCTGATCGACCGCGCGCTGGCCGTCGGCGACCTGTTCAAGTTCGTGGACCTCGGCTTCAAGGTGTTCTGGCCGGTGATCGCGCTGGGCTGGCTCGCGGGGCTGATGCCGCGCGCGCTGGCGAGCGCCGAGCGCATCGACTTCCTGCTCGACGAGCGCCCCGCGATCGCCGACCCGCCGCAGCCGACGGCGCTGCCCGCCGTGCACGGCGCGCTGCGCCTGCGCGACGTCGGGTTCACCTACGAGGGCGCGCCGCGCCCGGCGCTCGCCGGCGTCAGCGTGGACGTCCCCGCGGGCACGACGCTCGGCGTCGTCGGTCCGACGGGCGCGGGCAAGAGCACGCTGCTCAACCTGATCGGCCGCCTGTACGAGCCCGAGGGCGAGCTCGCGCTGGACGGGGTGCCGGTGGCGCGGCTCCCGCTCTCGACCCTGCGCGGCGCGCTCGGCTACGTGCCGCAGGACAGCTTCCTCTTCTCCGACACCTACCGCGCGAACGTCGCCTTCGGCGCCGCGGGCGAGCTGTCCGAGGAGCGCCTGGCCGCCTACGTCGCGCAGGCCGGCATGGCGGAGGAGGTGGCAGCCTTCCCCGACGGCCTCGACCAGCTCATCGGCGAGCGCGGCGTGACGCTCTCCGGCGGGCAGCGCCAGCGCACCTGCATCGCGCGCGCGCTGGCGAAGGAGCCGCGCGTCTTGATCCTCGACGACGCGCTGTCCGCCGTGGACACCGAGACCGAGGCGCTGCTGCTCGACAACCTGCGCCAGGCCGGGCGCGGGCGCACCGTGGTCGTCGCCGCGCACCGCCTGGCCTCGGTGCGGCGCGCCGAGCGCATCCTCGTGCTGCACGAGGGGCGGGTCGTGGCGCAGGGCACGCACCAGCAGCTCGTTCAGGGCTGCGAGTGGTACCGCGACACCTGGGAGCGCCAGCAGATGGAGGCGGAGCTCGAGGTCTTGTGAGCGCCTACGAGGAGCACGACGACGTCGTCGCCACGAAGGCCTGGGACTCCGCCGTGCTGCGGCGGCTGGGCGGCTTCGTGCGGCCGCACGCGCGCCTGTTCGCCGCCAGCTTCGGCGTGCTGGTCGGCGTGTTCCTGCTCGAGCTGGCCTCGCCCTGGATCCTGACGCACGCGATCGACGGCCCGGTGCGCGCCGCGCGCGCGGCGCGCGACGCCGACCCGGCGGCCGACGTCGCGCCCTGGCTGCGCGAGCTCGCCTGGTGGGCCGCGGCCTACCTCGGCGCGGGCCTCCTGGCGGGCGTGTTCCGCTACTGGGAGCTCGCCTTCCTGACGCTCACCGGGCAGAACGTCATCCACGACCTGCGCACGCGGCTCTTCCGCCACATGCAGGGGCTCGACCTGGCCTGGTTCGACCGCCACCCCACCGGCGCGCTGGTCACGCGCGTCACGAGCGACATCGAGAACCTGAACGAGCTCTTCACCTCGGGCCTGGTGGTGCTCGCGTTCGACCTCCTGCGCGTCCTCGTCGTGCTCGTGCTCCTGTTCCTGGTCAGCGCGCCGCTGGCCGCGCTCGTGCTGCTCCTGACGCCGGTCCTGATCGGCGCCAGCCTGGTGTTCCGCGGCGGCGCGCGGCGCGCCCACCGCGACGTGCGCGCGCGCCTGGCGCGGCTGAACGGGTTCCTGCAGGAGGTGCTGTCGGGCATGCGCGTCGTGCACGCCTTCCGGCGCGAGGAGCGCGTCGCGGCGCGCTTCGCCGACAACCTGGCCGCCTACCTGCGCGCCAACTTCCGCACGATCTTCCTGTTCGCGCTCTTCTACCCCACCGTCGCCTTCGTCGTGACCGGCATCCAGGGGGCCACCCTGTGGCGCGGCGGCGACGCGATCGCCGCCGGGCACCTGAGCGCTGCGGACTTCCTCCTGTTCTGGTTCTGGCTGCAGCTCCTGGTCGGCCCGATCCGCGAGCTCGGCGAGCGCTACAACGTGCTGCAGTCGGCCTTCGCCTCGGCCGAGCGCATCTTCTCGATCCTCGACACGCGTCCGACGATCACCTCGCCGCCCGAGCCGCGCGCGCTGCCGCGCCCGCTGCGCGGCCACGTGCGCTTCGAGGGCATCGGCTTCTCCTACCGCGGCGCGGCCGGCACGCGCGTGCTGCGCGACGTGTCGATCGAGATCCCGGCCGGCCAGACCGTGGCGCTGGTTGGCGCGACGGGCTCGGGCAAGTCCACGCTGGTCAGCCTGCTGCTGCGCTTCTACGACCCGCTCGCCGGGCGCGTCACGGTGGACGGCGTGGACCTGCGCGAGGTGGACCTCGAGCAGTACCGCGCCCGCGTCGGGCTCGTGCTGCAGGAGGACTTCGTGTTCTCGGGCAGCGTGCGGCAGAACCTGGTGCTCGGACGCGACGGCATCGACGACGCCGCGCTCGAGCGCGCGCTCGCCGCCAGCTCGGCCGCGTCCGTCGTGGCGCGCATCGAGGGCGGCCTCGACGGCCAGCTCTCGGAGCGCGGCAGCTCGCTCTCGACCGGCGAGCGCGAGCTGCTGGCGATCGCGCGCGCGCTGGCGGGCGACCCGGCGCTCGTGATCCTGGACGAGGCCACCTCGAGCGTGGACTCCGCAACCGAGGCGCGCATCGAGGCCGCCACGCGCGCGCTCTTGCGCGGCCGCAGCGCGCTCGTCGTGGCGCACCGCCTCTCGACCGTGCGCCGCGCCGACCGCATCTACGTGCTGCACAAGGGCGAGGTGCGCGAGTTTGGCACGCACGAGTCGCTGCTCGCGCGCGGCGGCCTGTACGCGCGCCTGCACCGCATGCAGTTCGACGCCGAAGGGGAGCCGGCGACCTCCGCCGCGCGCACGCCGTGAGCCTCCTCCTGGCCCTCGCGCTGGCGCTCGCGCCGCTCTCGCGCGCAGCCCCGCCCGCGGACGACCCGCCCGTGCTCGAGGTGGACGGCCAGCCGGTCGGCCGCCAGCGCCTGGAGGACTGGCTGCTGCGCGAGCGCGGCCGGGTGCTGGCCCCCGCCTTCGCGCGCGACCACGTCGCGCACCGCCGCGCGCGCGAGGCCGGCGTCGAGCTCGCGCCCGGCGCGGCGCGCGAGGCCTACGAGGCCGAGCTGCGCGCGCGCCTCGCCGGGGCCTTCGGCGGACGGCGCGAGCCGTGGCTGGCCGAGCTCGCGGCGGCGGAGCGCAGCGAGCAGGGACGCCGCGTCGAGCGCACGCTCGAGCTCGAGGTCGTCCTGCTCGTCGGGGAGCTGGCGCGCCGCGCGGAGCTCTCCCCCGACGCCCTCGAGCGGGAGCTGGCCCGCCTGGCGGTGACGCCGGAGCCGGCGCTCGCGCGCCCCGGCCCGCCCGACGAGGCCGTGCTGCGGGTCGAGGACGCGCCCGTCGCGCGCGCGGACTACGGTCGCTGGCTGCGCCTCTACCGCGGCGAGGTCGAGGCGCGCCGCTTCGCCGAGATGGACGCCGTGCGCCGCGCGGCGGAGCGCGTCGGCATCGCCGTGACCGAGGACGAGGCGAGCGCGCGCGCCGCCTCCGACACGGAGGCGTTCGTCGAGTCCTTCTACGGCGGCGACTGGAAGCTGTGGCGCAAGCGGCTCGCGGGCGAGGGCAAGACCGAGGACGACCACCTGCGCCAGGCGCGCGCGCAGGCTTTCCTGGCGCTCCAGCTCGAGGGCCTGGTGCGCGCGCGGCGCGCGCTCGGCGAGCCGGAGCTGCGCGCGCTCTTCCGCGAGCGCTACGGCCCCGAGGGCGTGGCGCTCGGGCTGCGCTGGATCCGCGTGGACGCCGCGCCGCGCCCGGCCGCGGACGGCGCCGGCGCCGAGACGCCCGCGGCCGCGCGCGCGCGCGCGCTGGCGCTCGCCGCCGACCTGCGCGCGCGCGCGCTGGCCGGCCAGGACTTCGCGCTGCTCGCCGAGCGCTTCTCGCAGGACCCGAGCGCCGCGCGCGGGGGCGCGCCGCCCGAGGGCTTCCGCCCGTCCGCGCTCGCGCCCGAGCTGCGCGCCGCGGTCGAGGCCACGCCGCTCGGCGGCGTCAGCGCGCCGACGCTCGCGGCCGACGCGGCCTGGATCGTCGAGGTCCGGGAGCGACGGCCGGTGCGCTTCGAGGACGAGCGCGACGCGCTGGCGGCGGAGCTGCGCGCGGGCCCCGTCGCGCCGACCGAGACGGCCGCGATCCGCATCGAGATCCTGCGCGACGTGCGCGTGCGCGTCCTGCCGGCGCTCTTCGCCGACGCCGACGCTCGCTGACCCCGACGCGGCCTCGGGCTCACGGCCCGAGCGCCGCGCGCACCTCCTCCAGGCGGCGCGCGAGGTCCTCCTCGTGCCGCTCGCGCTCGAGGCCCTCGAGCAGGTCGCGCGCCTCGCGCATCCGGGCGCGGCGCTCCTCCTCGCCCGCGCCGTCCTCGCCCGCGCGCATCCACAGCGCGTTGGCGAGCGCGAAGCGTGCGCCGCGGTCGTCCGGGTCGAAGGCCAGCGCCGCGCGCAGGTGGCCCTCGGCGCGCGCGCCGCTCCCCGCCTCGAGCTGCGCCAGGCCGGCCACCGCGCGCGCGCGGAAGGTCTCGCGCGCGCCGGCGTCCGGCGTCGCGACGACGCGCCGCAGGCGCGCCAGCGCCGCGTCGAGCAGCGCCTCGCGCTCGCGCGCGTCGCCCGCGCCGGAGACGCGCAGCGCGACGGCAGCGCGGTAGTCGAGCTCGGCCAGCAGCGTCTCGACGCGCGGCGTCCCCGGGTGCGCGCCGGCCAGGCGCTCGGCGAGCGCGCGCGCCGCGTCCAGCCGGCCCGCCTCCAGCTCGTAGACCGCCAGGTTGAAGTCGCGCTCGTCCTGGTCCTGCGCGCGCTCGGCGGCGGTGACGTGCGGGATCCACGCCAGCGGCGCGGCGAGCGCGAGCGCCGCGCCCAGCCGCGCGAGCGAGGGCCCCTCCGCGCGCCGCGCGCCGCGCGCGAGCGCCGCGGCCAGGCTCGCGACGAGGCCGCCCGCGAACGGCAGCAGCAGGACGGCCAGGCCGAGCCGCACGCGCATGCTGGTCACGGTCAGGACGATCGTGGCCAGGTAGAGGAGCGCGAGCGCCGCCAGGCGCGCGCGCCCGCGGCGCGCCTCGGGTGCGCCGGCGCCGGAGGCGCACGCGAGCAGCCCGGCGAGCCCGAGCCAGCCCCACACGGCCCAGCCCGGGAACGGCGCCCGCAAGAGCCCCACCCAGCGCGCGTCCCACGCCAGCGAGTGGTTGTCGGGCACCTCGTAGGGCCCGAGCGTGAGCAGGAGCTTGCGCCCCAGCCGCGCCGCCGCGGCGGCCGGGTCGGCGCGCGCGACGCGCCCGGCCTCCGCCAGCCAGAAGCGGCTCGACGAGGCCAGGTCCTGCGGCGCGCCGGTGCGCCGCTCCGCCTCGCGGCGCCAGTCCTCGGCCTCGTGCTCGGGCACGCCGCGCACCCACGGGACCTCGGTGGCCCGCCCCCACGGGTTGTGCGGGTTGTTGCCGCCGTAGACGTTCGTGCCCGCGCCGCTCGTCGTCAGCACGAAGGCGCCGCCGGCGTGCAGGTTGCGCAGCAGGACGGGCAGGAGCACGAGCCCGATCCCGAGCGCCGCGGCCGCCGCGGCGGCGAGCGCGGGTCGCGCGGGAACGGCGCGCCCGAGCGCCGCCGCGAGCGGCCACGCGACGAGGAGCGGCAGGAGCACGAGCGCGTTCCCGCGCAGGAGCGCGCACAGGCCCCCGAGCGCGCCCGCCGCGAG
>CADEGS010000244.1 GCA_902826945.1 uncultured bacterium
TCGTCAGCCAGGGCTGCCGGCCGGTCGGGAAGCCCTGGGTGATCACCGCCTGCGAGCGGAACATGATCCAGAAGCTCGGCGGGCGGCCGGCGCTCGAGGTGCTGATGGAGAGCTGGAACGCGCTCCCCACGGAGGACCGCGACCTCTTGCAGCGCGAGCCGTTCCTCGGGCTCGCGATCGACTCCTCGCGCCAGTGCTTCTCGCGCTCGGACTTCCTCGTGCGCTCGATCATGGGGCTGCACCAGCGCGACCGCTCGATCGCGGTGACGGACTTCGTGCGCCGCGGGCAGACCGTGCAGCTCCTGGTGCGCGACTCCGACTCGGCCAGCGAGGACCTGCGCCAGCTCCTGCGCGAGGGCGGCGCGCACGGCGCGCTGGGCGCGCTGCTCTTCTCCTGCAACGGCCGCGGGCGCCGCATGTTCGACGTTCCCAACCACGACGTCGGCTGCGTGGCCGCCGGGCTGACCAGGGGCGCGGCCGTGGCCGGCTTCTTCGCCGCGGGCGAGATCGGCCCCGTCGGCGGGCGCAACTACCTGCACGGCTACACCGCCTCGGTGGCGGTCTTCCGCCCGCGCCCGGCGCCATGAGCGCGCCGCGCCGAGCGGCCGCGACGGCGTGCGCCGCGCTCGCGCTCTGGGCCGCGGCCGTCGCCTGCGCGGGGGACCCGCCGCTGGAGCGGCGCTCGGGCCTGGGCGGCGTCATCCTCCAGCGCGAGGGCGGCCCGGCGCGCGTCGTGCGCGAGCGCGCGGCCGAGGTGCGCCGCGTGCCGCTGGACGTCTCCGGCGCGCGGCGCGTGCGCGTCCTGGACGTGGACGGCGACGTGCGCGTGACGGCCACCCGGCACGGCCAGGCGGAGCTGCGCGCGCACCTGCGCACGGTGGCCGCCGACCGGACGCGGGCCGGAAAGCTCCTGGACTCGATCGCGATCGACGCCGAGCGCGACGGCGACACGCTGACCGTGCGCGTGCGGCTGCCCGACCGCGACAAGGCCTACGCGACGAACTCGAGCTACGAGCTCTCGGTGCCGGCCGACCTGCGGGTGAGGGTGGCCAGCGACTCGGGCGACGTGGACGTCGAGGGCGCCTTCCCCGGCGTCTCGGTCGAGACGACCTTCGGCCACGTCTCGATCCGCGGCGCGCGCGGTCCGGTCAGCGGCCGCTCGGCCTCGGGCCAGATCCTGCTCGAGGACGTGCAGGGCGAGAGCGTGCACGCCATTTCCGACCACGGCGACCTGGTGCTGCGCGAGGTCCGCGCGCGGGAGGTCGAGGCGCAGAGCCGCTCCGGCAACGTCCGGCTCGAGCGCGTGCAGGCCGAGCTGGCCCTGGCGGCGACGCGCTACGGCACGGTGGACGCCAGCGCGCTCGACGGCAGCGCGCGCCTCTCGACGCTCGACGGCCAGCTCAGCTACGACGCCCGGCGCCCCGGCGTGCGCGCCGCGCTGCGCCTCGGCAACGGCGAGGCGCGCTGCGCGGGGGGCGAGGGCCTGCTCGTGATCGAGACCCAGGCGGGCCGCATCGGCATCGACGGCTTCACCGGCACGGTGCAGGCCGACTCGCGCCACGGCAGCGTCGAGCTGGACGGCGTCTTCGAGGGCGTGCGCGCGCAGAGCGGCTCCGGCCGGCTCGAGGTTCGCGCGCAGCCGGGCAGCGCGGCCTCGGAGGACTGGCGGCTGCGCGCCGACTTCGGCAACGTCGTCGTCGCGCTGCCGGCCTCGTTCGCCTGCCGCCTGGAAGCGGTGACGACGAAGGGCACGATCCGCTCGGAGTTCCCGGTCGAGGTGGACGCCGAGCAGGAGGAGGCCGGGCTGGCCGGCCTCCTGAACGGCGGCGGGCGCAGCGTCTCGCTGCGCTCCGAGAACGGCCGCATCGAGATCCAGCGCCGCTGACGCGCGCGCGCAGCGCGGGCTCCGCTCGCCGGTGGCGGCTTTCCGCGTGCGTCGCGCGCGCCGCCGTGCTCTCCTGCGCGGGCATGGATCCCGCGACGATCGAGCGCGACCTGGCCTTCGCCGTCGAGGCCGCGCGGGCGGCGGGCCGCCGCTCGCTCCTGCTGCGCGACTCGGGTCGCTGGGAGGGCGAGGTGCTGGCCGACATCGGCGACCAGGCCTCCGACGGCTTCCTGCAGGGCTTCGTGCGCGGACGCCATCCGGAGGACGGGCTGCTCTCCGAGGAGACCGCCGACGGCCCCGAGCGCCTGGCGCGCGAGCGCACCTGGATCGTGGACCCGCTCGACGGCACGCGCGAGTTCCGCGAGGGCCGCGACGACTGGGCCGTGCACGTCGCGCTGACCGCCGGCGGGCGCTGCGTGCTCGGCGCGGTGGCGCTGCCCTGCGAGCGGCGCGTCTTGTGGGGCGTCGCGCTCGAGGGGCACGAGCGCGGCGGCGTGGACGGACCGGGCACGCTGCTCCCGGGCGCGAGCCCCTCTCCCGAGCCGCCGCGCGTCGTCGTCAGCCGCAGCCACACGCCACCCTGGATCGAGGCCTTCGCCGCCGCGCTGGGCGGCGTGCTCGTCCCCTTCGGCAGCGCCGGCTTCAAGGTCTCGCGCCTGCTCGCGGGCCAGGCCGACGTCTACGTGCACAAGACCGGCCTCAAGGAGTGGGACACGTGCGCGCCGGAGACGGTCGCGCGCGCGCTCGGCTGGCACGTGAGCCGGCTGCGCGGCGAGGAGCACCGCTACAACCGACCCGACCCGCGCAACCACGACCTGGTCGTCTGCCGGCCGGCCTGGCGCGAGCGCGTGCTCGCAGCGGTCGAGGCCTCGGGCGCCCTGGAGAGCTGATCGGGCCGCCGCCGCGGCGCTACGTCCGGCGGTAGCAGCAGACGAGCGTGTGCGCGTAGAGGTTGCGGTAGCGCTCGGCGTCGGGGTGCAGCAGGTGCCGCACGGCGCGCACCACGACCGGCCGGGGCTTCTCCAGCGCGCGCAGCTCGACGACCTCCAGCCCGTGGCGCTCCCCCTGCCCGCGCAGGAAGGCCTCGGCCTCCGAGAAGCCGAAGAACCAGCGGTGCCGGTCCAGCGGCTTCTCGAGCGGCAGGCCGTAGTGCGCGATCGAGCCCTTGCCGCGCTGCAGGCGGCGGCGGGCCGAGTTCCAGTTGTTCGGCAGCGTCACGAGCAGGTGCGTGCGCGCCACGCGCACGAGCTCGTCGAAGACCTGGTGCAGGTTCTCCAGGTGCTCCAGGACGTCCGTGCACACGACCGCGTCGAAGGCGCGCTCGGGGAAGGGCAGGCGGCCGTCGGCCATCAGGTCCTGGCGCACGTCCGCCTCGTCCGAGAGGTCGATCCCGACGTAGCTCCCCGCCGGGCAGAACTCGCGCAGCACGGCGCGGTCGCAGCCGACGTCGAGCACGCGGCCGCCGAGGATCTGCGGGTAGCGCTGCGAGAGGAAGCGCGGCCGGTCCTGGCGCGCCTCGAACTCCACGTAGGTGGTCGGGACCGGGATCGCTTCGGCGCGGGCACTCATGGCGCGGGTCGCGAGCGCCGCGGCGCGGGGTCTCCGCGCCGCCGCGGGAGAGGAGGATAGCAGCCGCTGCGGCCGATCCAAGGCGCCGCGCTCCGCCGCCCGCCGCTCAGGGCGCGCGCGCGCCGGGCTCCGCTCGCTCCGCGGCGACCGTCTCGAGCAGCGTGGTCGTGAGCGCCATCTTCGACTCGATCGAGTGGCGCTCGGCCAGCGCGCGCGCCGCCGCGCACGGGGAGCGCCCGACCGGCAGGAGCTCCCGGAGCGCGGCGGCGAGCGGCTCCGGCCCGGCATCGACCACGCGCCCGGCCTGCCGGCCGAGGTCCTCCGCGAGGAGCTCGCCGCCGCCGTTGGCCGGCGTCGTGACCACCGGCAGCCCGCTCGCGAGCGCCTCGAGCGTCGCGTTGGCGAAGGGGTCGTAGCGCGTCGGCAGCGCGTACAGGTCGGCGGCCGCGTAGCAGGCCTCCGCGTCGCTCCGGCCGCCGAGGAAGCGCGTCGCGCCCGCGATCCCGAGCGCGCGCGCGCGCGCCTCGTAGCGCGCGCGACGCGAGTCGTGGCCGACGACGACCAGGCGCGCCTCGGGCCGCGCGCGCGCGACGCGCGGGAAGGCCTCGAGCAAGACGTCGAGGCCCTTGCGCGCGTAGCCGGTGCCGAGGAACAGGATCGCGCGCTCGTCCGCTCCGATGCCGAGCGCGCGGCGCAGCTCCTCGCCCTGCGTCTCGCGCAGGCGCGGGTGGAAGCGCTCGAGGTCCACGCCGTTCTGGATCACGACGACGCGCTCCGCGGGGAGCGCGTGGCGCGCGAGCAGGTCGCGGCGCACCATCTCGGCGTTCACGATCACGCGCGCCGCGGCGCCCGGCGCCAGGGCGCGCCGCTCGATCGCGAGCGCCAGGCGGTGCTTGAGCCGGTCCAGGCCGAGCAGGCGCTCGAGCGGCGTGCGCGTCTCGTCGTGCGCGAGCGCCAGGTAGGTCGCGTGCAGCCCGCCGCCCATGCGCAGCACGTCGTGCGTCCAGGTCTTGCCCAGGCCGAGCACGACGTCGTAGCGGGCGCTCTGCACGTGGGCCTCGACGTCGCGCGCGAAGGCCCACAGCCGCCAGCTCGCGCCGATCGCGGGCGAGCGCAGCACGACGAAGCGCACCGCGGGGTGCGGCGCCTGCGCGTGGCGGCGGCAGACGATCGCGACCGCGTGCCCCGCCTCGGCGAGGTGGCTCGCCAGGTGGTTCAGGTAGCGCTCGGTGCCGCCCGTGGCGGCATGGCGCAGGTGCACGAGGGCGACCTTCACGCGCGCTCGCGATCGGCCGGGGCCATGGCCGGCGCATCCTAGCCCGCATCCCTCACCACCTCGTGAGCAGAATCGTCGTAGACCTGGTGCAGATCGGTGCTTCGCGACCGAAGCGCGTGGAGGCGACCATGAACTGGTCGTCGAACCCGGTGAGGGAGGGAAGTGCCGAGCTGTGCCAGGGATGCGGCGATTCCGCCGCGGGGTGGTGAGGGATGCGGGCTAGCGTTCCCCGCCCGCGGCGGGCACGCGCATCGTTCGGCCGCGGGCGAGCCGATGGCGAGGCGCGAGCGGCCCCGTCGCGCGCCGGCGACGGGGCCGCTCGCCCGTGTCACAGCGAGGTGGCCTGGTAGGCCAGCCGGAAGTGGTCGTAAGCCGTCTTCCACTGGCCCGCTGCAAAGGCCTGCTCGCCCAGGCCGAACCAGTAGGAAGCCAGCGCGTGCAGCGGCAGGCCGCTCGCCACCACGGCGTTCATCGACTCCTGCACGATGTCGCGCACGGTCTCGAGCTCGCCGCCCTGCGCGGCCGGCAGCTCGAACAGCACGATGCGGTTCGTCTGCAGCGAGCCGGGCTGCGACAGGTTGCGCTCGATCTGCATGCGCACGTTGAGCGTGCTCGCGTCCTGCACCGCCTCGAGCAGGGTCGCGAGCTGCATGTCGATCTGGTCGGCGCGCATGGTCAGGTTCTGGTCGTGCAGCACCAGCCGGCCGTCGTGGAGCACCAGGTCGCCGTCGATGTTCGCGTCGTGGTCGGCGAGGTCGCTCGTGATGCTCGTGCGGAACGCGGCCAGGTCGCCGTCGATGTTCGCGTCGTGCTCGTTCAGGCTCGACTGCAGCGCGGCGGCCGCCGAGCCGAGCGAGTCGATGCCCGCCTTGGCACCCTCGATGTCGCCGTGGATGTGCCCCAGGCGCTCGTACGCGCCCTCGATCTCGGCGCTGTCGATGTCGTCGCTGCAGAACACGAGGTTGTCGAAGATCGCTTGCGCGAGGAACAGCGCCTCGTCGGCGACGATGCAGAGCAGCGACGTGTTCCCGCCGAAGCCCGCGACGACGACCACCTCGTCGCAGGCGCGGCTGGCCGCCGTCCAGATCCCCTCGGCGACCTGGATGGCGATCAGCGCCGCCTGCAGGTCCGCCGTGTCCGGCCGCACGCTGCCGCAGGGAACGGAGTAGGGCGCCCCGGGCAGGCCGGGCGTGGCCGCGGGCCCGCCGGTTCCGGGCTTCGCGAGCGAGAGCTCGACGTCCAGCAGCGCGTCGATCAGTCCCTCGAACGCGACGCCCGTGGACTTCCAGAGCGACAGCTGCTCGTCGGTGACCTCCGCGAGGCGCAGGCGGTTGCGCCGGCACACGTCCTGCAGGTGGCGGTCGCCGAGGCGCGACACGATCTCGAGCTCCAGCATCCACACGGTGTCGAGCTGCTGGCG
>CADEGS010000245.1 GCA_902826945.1 uncultured bacterium
CGCAGTCGGCCGCGTCGACCAGCGCGCCGTCGGGGCCGATGGCGCTCATCGTGCGCTGGCACCAGACGCGGCCGCTGCCGTCCACGACGTCGGCCTCGACCTGCGGCGGGCGCTCGGCGAAGCACAGCTTCTTCGAGCGCAGGCGCGCGCAGTAGGGGCTGAGCTCGTCCACGCTCACCTCCCCGCGAGCTGCGCCAGCGTGCGCGCGATCAGGCCCTTCGCCATCGGGATCTTGTAGGCGTTGTGCTCGAGCGGCTCGGCGCCGCGCAGCGCCTCCTCGGCCGCCGCGCGCGCGCTGGCCTCGTCCGGCGCGCGGCCGGCGAGCAGGCGCTCGGCGGCGAGCGCGCGCCAGGGCCGCGGCGCGACGCCGCCCAGGACCAGGCGCGCCTCGGCGATGCGCGTGCGCGCCTCGTCCTCGAAGGAGAGCGCCAGCGCCAGCGCGACCAGCGCGAAGTCGAAGGCGTCGCGCTCGCGCACCTTGGCGTAGGTCGCGCGCCAGCCGCCGTCGACGAACGCGGCGGGCACGAGCACGCCGGTCAGGACCTCGTCGGAGCGCAGCACGGTCTCGCGCGTCGGGTCGCCGTCGCGCGGCAGGACGTAGAAGTCCTCGAGCGCGAGCGTGCGCGCGCCGGCCGGCCCGACCAGCGTGACGCGCGCGCCGCACGCGACGAGCGCCGGCGCCAGGTCGGAGGGGTGCACGATCCACGACGGCCCGCCGCCGAGGATCGCGTTGTGGCGGTTCACGCCCTCGCGCGCGAAGCACACGCGGCCGCCCTTCTTCAGGCACAGCGCGTGCTCGTTCCGGTAGTACGGGCAGCGCGGGCGCTGGCACAGGTTGCCGCCCAGCGTGGCGACGCTGCGGATCTGCGGGGAGCCGACCGCGGCGGCCGCCTCGGCCACGAGCGGCAGCGCCGCGCGCACGAAGGGGTCGCGCTCGAGCGTCTCGAGCCGCACCAAGGCGCCGAGGCGCACGCCCTCGGGGACGCGCTCGATCGCGTCCAGGCCGGGGATGCCCTTCAGGTTGACCAGCGCCTCGGGCTCGAGCAGCCGGTCCTTCAGCTCGCCGAGCAGGTCCTGGCCGCCGGCGAGCAGCTTCACGCGCTGGCGCTCGGCCAGCGCGTCCCGCGCGGGCAGCGCGCCGATCGCCTCCTCGAGGGTGCGCGGCAGGACGAGCGCGAAGTCCTTCACCGCGCCCCTCCGCGCGCGGCCAGCGCGCTCACGATGCGGTCGCGCGCGAGCGGCAGGTCGAGGAGCCGCACGCCGCAGGCGTTGAAGATCGCGTTCGCGACCGCCGCGTGGCCGGGGATCACCGGCGGCTCGCCGATCCCGAGCACCTGCTCGCGGCGATCGTCGTCGTCGAGGATGACCGTCAGGCGCGGCGCGTCCATCGCGCCGGCGATCTTGTAGCCCTCGAGGCCCGCGTTGAGCGCCAGGCCGAGCGTCGGGTCGAGCACGCGCTCCTCCCACAGCCCGTACGACATTCCCTGCAGCATGCCGCCGTTGACCTGGCTGCGCGCCGCGAGCCGGTTCAAGGCGAGCCCGCAGTCCTGCACCGCGACCATCGCCAGCACGCGCGTCTCGCCGGTGCGCGTGTCCACCTCGACCTTCGCCGCCTGCGCGCCGTGCACGGAGCGCCCGGCGAGGTGCGCCTGGAAGCCGCCGCGCACCTCGAGCCCGCCGGCGCCGAGCAGCGCGCACACCGCCGGCCACGCCATTCGCTGGCCACCGTCGCGCCCGCGCGCCTCGCCGCCGGCGAAGACGACCTCGGACGGGTCGCAGCCCCAGCGCTCGGCGACGCGCTCGGCCAGCGCGCGCCGCGCGCGCCAGGCCGCGTCCTTCACCGCCGGCGCCAGCGAGGGCACCGTCACGCTGCCGCCCGAGGGCACGCAGAAGCCGAGGCGCGAGTCGCCGATGCGCGCCGCCACCGCGTCGAGCGGCAGGCCGAGCTCCTCCGCCACGATCGCCGCCACGTAGGTGCGCGTGCCCGTGCCGAGGTCCTGCGCGCCGACCGCCGCGACGACGCTGCCGTCGCGCTCGACGCGCACGTCCACCTGGCAGCCCTGGCTGCCGCCCGAGCCCCAGGTCGAGACGGCGAAGCCGATCCCCACCGCGCGCGCCGGCAGCGCGGCGGGCGGGCCGAGGCGGTGCGGGTGCTCCTCCCAGCCGATCTCGCGCGCGGCGCGGTCGAGCTGGCGGTGGTAGACCGCGTCGGAGAGGTTCCGCTTGCGGAAGGCGAGCGGGTCGATGCCGAGCCGGTGCGCCAGCTCGTCCACGACCGTCTCGATCCCGAACGAGGCCTGCGGGTGCCCCGGCGCGCGCATCGCGCGGCTGGCGTCGGTCGCGGTGTGGACGCTCGCGAGCTCGACGTACGCGCTCTCGACGTCGTAGACGTAGGGGAAGCCGGGGTGCGAGCCGGTGCCGACGCCGCCCAGGCGCTGCACGCTCGCGACGATCGCCTTCAGCTTGCCCTCGGCGTCGGCGCCGGCGCGCAGCGTCTGCCAGCAGCCGCTGCGGTTGCCGCCCGCGACGAACTCGTCCGAGCGCTGGAAGAAGAGGTGCACCGGCGCGCGCGCCTCGCGCGCGAGCAGGCAGGCGATGCGCCCCGGCAGGTCGAGCCCGAACTTGGCGCCGAAGCCGCCGCCCATGTGCTCGACGACGCAGCGCACGGCGCTCGCGGGGAGCCCCAGGATCTCGGCCGCGTCCTCGGCCACGGTGAACGTGCCCTGCGTCGAGGCGTAAACGGTCGCCTCGTCGCCGCCGCGCCAGTCGACGACGACGCCGTGCGTCTCGAGCGAGACGTGGTGCTGGACCGGCAGCGTGCAGGTCACCTCGACGCTCGCGGCGCAGCCCGCCAGCGCCGCCTCGGCCGCGGCCCGGTCGCCGCGCTCGCTGCGCCGGCGCAGGTTGCCCTCGCGGTGCACGGCGGGCGCGCCCTCGGCCAGCGCCTGCTCGCGCGTCACCGCCCAGCGGCCGGGCTCCCACGCGACGCCGATCGCGCGCAGCGCGTCCTCGGCGCGCTCGGGCGTCGGCGCGGCGACGGCGGCCACGGGCTGGCCGAGCCAGGACGTGAACCCTTGCGGCCGGTCGTCGTCCAGCTCGAGCGCGACAACGCCCGGAAGCGCGCGCGCCGGCGCGAGGTCGAGCGTCGGCCGCGCCACCGGATAGGGCGAGCACAGGACGCGCGCCCACAGCATGCCCGGCAGGCGCACGTCGTGCGCGTAGCGCGCGCGCCCGGTCGTCTTCAGCGGCGCGTCGACGCGCGGCAGGTCGTGGTCGAGCAGCGCGAGCTCCTCGCGCGGCCCCCAGGCCGGGCGCTCGTCGTCGCGCCGCGCGCTCACCGCGCGCCCTCCGACGACGCGCCCGCGCGGCCGAGCGCCGCCGCCGCCTCGAGCGCGGCCTCGAAGACGTGCGGGTAGGTCCCGCAGCGGCACAGGTTGCCCGCGCAGGCGGCGCGCACGGCGCGCTCGTCGACGCGCGGCTCGCGCTCGAGGCAGGCCGTGACCGAGACGACGAAGCCCGGCGTGCAGAAGCCGCACATCAGGGCGTCGCGCCGGCAGAAGGCCTCCTGCACGGGCGAGAGCGCCTCGGGGCTGCCCAGCCCCTCGACGGTCGTGATCGCCGCGCCGACGCAGTCGAGCGCGAGCAGCATGCAGGCGTACACCGGACGGCCGTCGAGGAGCACCGTGCACGCGCCGCACGCGCCGCGGTCGCAGACCTCCTTGGCGCCGGTCAGCGGCGGGTCGAGCCGCGTGCGCAGCGCGGAGAGCAGCGTCGTGCGCGGCTCGAGCGCGAGCCGGCGCTCCTCGCCGTTGATCGCGAGCACGGCCTCGCGCTCGCCCGCGACGCGCGGCGGGCCGGCGGACTCGCGCGCGCCCTCCTGCGCCGCATCGGCCAGCGCGCGCCCGAGCGCCCCGCCCGCCGCCACGCCGCCCGCGCCCTTGAGGAAGCCGCGGCGCGAGAGCGCGCGCTCCGGCTCGTCGAGGGGGTCGCTGGACTCGGCCATGCTGCTCACGCCCTTCGGGCGACGGCCGGGGATTGTACGGGAGCACGCCCGCCGCGGCGCCGCGCGCGTGAAAGGGTTCCGTGCCCGACCCAGGTCCGGGACGGGCCCGCGCTCCCGCCGCGCCTGGAACGCCCGGCTGCCGTCGCTACGCTCCGCTCCCCGTGAAGGTCCTGTTCCTCTCCCAGCGCGTGCCCTGGCCGCCGAACCGCGGCGACAAGATCTCGACCTGGCGCCTGGTCGAGCGCTTCCGCCGCCGCTTCGAGGTCGAGGTGATCGCCTTCGCGCACGACGCGGCCGACCGGCGCGCGGCGGACGAGCTGCGCGCCAAGGGCTTCGCCGTGACCGCGATCCCCCACCATCCGCGCCGGGACCGCCTGCTGGCGCTGCCGCTGCTCGTGACGAAGACGCCGCTGACGCTCGGCGTCTACGGCTCGCGCGCGCTGCAGCGCGCCGTGGACCGCGCGATCGGGGACGCCGACCTCGCCTACGCCTTCTCCTCGTCGATGGGCGCCTTCCTGCTGCCGCACGCCGGGCTGCCGCGCGTGATGCACTTCGCCGAGCTCGACTCGGACAAGTGGCGCCAGTACGCCGAGCACAAGCGCTTCCCCGCGAGCTGGGTCTACCGGCGCGAGTGGCGCACGCTGTGGGCGTTCGAGAGGCGCCTGGCGGCCGCCATGGACCAGAACGTGTTCTGCACGCCGCTCGAGGAGCGCATCTTCCAGGAGCGGATCCCCGGCTGCCCTTCGATGGTGCTGCGCAACGGCGTGGACCTCGCGCGCTACCGCCCGGCCGCGCCGGGCGCGGCCGAGCCCGGCCACATGGTCTTCGTCGGCGTGATGGACTACTACCCGAACGTCGACGGCATGCTCTGGTTCGTGCGCGAGATCCTGCCGCGCGTGCGCGCGCGCGTGCCGGGTGCGCGGCTCTCGATCGTGGGCGCGCACCCCGCGCCCGACGTGCAGCGCCTGGCGCAGGAGCCCGGCGTGACCGTGACCGGCTTCGTCGACGAGCCGGCCGACTGGCTGCGCCGCGCCTGGCTCTCGGTCGCCCCGCTGCGCATCGCGCGCGGCATCCAGAACAAGGTGCTGGAGGCGATGGCGATGGGCCTGCCGGTGGTCGGCACGACCTCGGCCACGCAGGGCGTGGACGGCGTCGCGGGCCGCGACTACCTCGTCGCCGACGACGCGCCCGCGCAGGTCGAGGCGCTGTGCGCGCTGCTCGGGGACGGCGAGCGCGCGCGCGCGCTCGGGCGCCAGGCGCGCGCCTTCGTCGAGGAGCGCTACGACTGGGAGCGCTGCTTCGACCCGCTCGACGCGCTCGCCGACCGGCTGCTGGCGGCGCGTCGCTCCTGACGCCCGGCGCTCCGGGAGCTCGGCCGGGCGCCACGGCCGGGAGCGGGCGCTCGTCCGGCCGCGCGGCCCGCTCCCGGGAGAGCGCTCGCCGCTCCCGCGCGACCCCCGGCGGAGGGTTCCCGGCGCGGACCGTCCCGTGGTCCAATGCCTCACCCCTCGCGCGCTCGCGCGACGGGCCGCGCGTCCGCCCGGGTCGCGGCCCGCTCGCGCCGGGCGCCGTTCGCTCTCCCCACAGGCCACGAACCCCTGCACGACGGCATGAGTCGAGAGAAGGTCATCGAGACGTTCGACGCCTGGGCCCAGAACGGGCGCGACAAGGGCATGGAGGACGGCCACGGCGACGTCGTGCGCCAGGTGATCGAGCGCCTGGCCGTGCGGCCGGGCGAGAAGGTGCTCGACCTCGGCTGCGGCAACGGCTGGGCGACGCGCCTGCTCGCGCAGACGAACGCCGGCGTGCAGGCGATCGGCGTGGACATCGCGCCGCAGATGATCGCGCGCGCGGACGAGCTGCACAGCTTCACGATCCGCGCGCGCTACGACCTCGGCGACTTCGAGGCGCTCGCCTTCCCCGACCGGCACTTCGACCGCCTGTTCTCGATGGAGGCGCTCTACTACGCGCGCGACCTCGACAAGGCGCTCACGGAGGCGTGGCGCGTGCTGAAGCCCGGCGGCGTGGCCGACGTGATCGTCGACCACTACGCCGAGAGCCCGAACACCGCCGACTGGGGCTCGCGCATGGGCCTCGACCTGCACTTCAAGGGCGAGAGCGAGTGGAAGGCCGCCTTCCTGCGCGC
>CADEGS010000246.1 GCA_902826945.1 uncultured bacterium
TCGGCTGCGCGCACCCCGAGGGCTACCGCAAGGCGCTGCGCAAGATGCGCCTGGCCGAGAAGCTCGGCCTGCCGATCGTGAGCCTGATCAACACGCCCGGCGCCTACCCCGGGATCGGCGCGGAGGAGCGCGGCCAGGCGCTGGCGATCGCCGAGAACATCCTCGGCATGTTCGACCTGGCGGTGCCGATCGTGGTGATCGTGATCGGCGAGGGCGGCTCGGGCGGGGCGCTCGGGATCGGCGTCGGCGACCGCGTGCTGATGCTCGAGCACGCCTACTACTCGGTGATCAGCCCCGAGGGCTGCGCCGCGATCCTGTGGAAGGACGGCGAGCGCTCGCCGGACGCGGCCGAGGCGCTCAAGCTGACCTCGAAGGACCTGATCGGGCTGGGCGTCGTGGACGAGGTCATCCCCGAGCCCCTGGGCGGGGCCCACCGCGCGCCCTCGGTCGCGATGGACGAGGTCAAGCGCGTCCTGGTGCGCCACCTGGACGAGCTGGCCCTGGTGGACCTCGCGACGCTGCTGCGCGAGCGCCGGCGCAAGTACCGCCACATCGCCGCGCTCCCCGGGCGCTTCCCGGGCGATTCCTGAGCGCCTCCCGGCGGCCGGCTCGGAAGGGGATTCCGGGCCGCGCCCGGCGCATGCCAACATGGATCCAACACGCGGCGGGGGTCCTCCGTAGCCGATCCAGGGCTCCGGTCCGGGCCCCGCCGCCGTGCGACCGCAGCGATCCCTGCCCTTGAGCGACCCGTACGAGCCCGAGCTCCCCGGCCCGGCCGAGGCCGAGGCCGAGCCGTCGGCGGAAGCCGGCTGGCCCGAGGACCACGCGCTGATCCGGCGCGCCCAGGCGGGCGACGAGGAGGCCTTCCGCCTGCTGGTCGAGCGCCACGAGGACCGCGCCGTGCGCGTCGCCGCGAACATGGTCGGCAACATGGAGGACGCGCGCGACCTGGCCCAGGAGGCCTTCCTGCGCGTCTTCCGCAACCTGGACCGCTTCGACTTCGCGCACGGGTTCACGACCTGGCTCTACCGGATCGTGACCAACCTCGGCATCGACTTCCTGCGCCGGCGCCGGCCCGTGGCGCGCGTGCAGGGGGGCGAGGAGGGGGACGAGATCGAGCTGGAGGACCAGGACGCCCCGGCGCCCTCGCGCGGGCTCGAGCGCTCGGAGACCGCCGAGCGCGTGCGCGCCTGCATCGACCGCCTGGCGCCGCACTTCCGCTCCGTGCTGGTGCTGCGCGAGCTCGAGGGCCTCTCGTGCCTCGAGATCGCCGACATCGTCGGGGCGACGCACGTGACCGTCCGCTGGCGGCTGCACCGCGGGCGCAAGCTCTTCCAGGAGGAGTGGGAGCGCATGGAGCGCGCCCGCGGCTCCGCGGCCCCGGCCGGCGGCCCGGAACCCTCCAACGTCCCGGGCTCCGCCCCGTAGGCACGGATGACGAACGACGAGACGAGCCTCATGCGACACGACGACCTCCAGTGCCCGGAATGCCTCGAGCGCCTGCCCCTGTACGTGGGCGAGGACCTCGAGCCGCTGGGCCACGCCGCGGTGGCGCGGCACCTCGAGCGCTGTCCGACCTGCCGCGCGCAGGCCGCGCGTGCGGGCGCCGCGCGCGACCGCCTGCGCGGCGTGCTCGACGCCTCCCTGCGCAGCACCTCGCGCGCCGGCCTGTGGCCGGGCGTGCGCGCGCGCCTGGTCGAGGAGGGTCTGCTCGGCGCGGGCGACGAGCGCCAGGCGCGGCCCGCGCCGGCGGTCCCCGCCACGACCGCGACGGACGCGGCTCCGACCGCTCCGCGCGCGTTCCGCGGGCTGCGGCTGCTCGCCCCGCTGGCGGCCGCCGCCGCGCTGCTCGTGACCCTCTTCGCCGGCGATCCCTTCGGCCGTGGCGAGGCTCCCGCGGGCGCGCTGGCCGACGGCCGCCCGGCCGCTCAGGCGGTGCCGGTCGTGCCGGTCGCCGCCGCCGGTGGGCTGCGGCGCCTCGCCGCCGGCGAGCCGACGCTCACCCAGGACGCCCGGCCGCTCCTGCGCGACGGCCAGCTCGTGCCGGAGGGCGCGCGCGCGCTCCCGGGCACCACGCTCGTCCACTACCGCTAGAGGAACGCCGTGACGCCGCGCGACGTGCTGAGCCTGCCCGCGACCCTGCTGACGGCGACGCTCCTCCTGGGCCAGGACGGCCTGCAGCACGTGCAGCCGATCGAGCCCGGGAAGGGCGACGCGACGAGCGCGCGGGAGGAGGAGCCGTTCCGGGCCGAGGAGTGGCGACGCGCGCTCTCCGGAGCGGACCTCGACCTGCGCGAGCGCGACCTCGACCGGCTCCTGCGCCTGGCCCGCCGGAGCGACGAGGCGTGGCAGTTCCTGCGCGCGCTGCGCGACGACGCGAGCGCTCCCGAGCTCTCCTGGACGGCGCGCATGGCGCTGCGCGAGCTCGAGCAGGGCCGCCCGCGCGTGCGCCTCTTCGCCGACCCGGGCGCGCGGCTCGCCGACCCGCTCTCCGACTGGAGCATGCTGCTCGAGGAGCTGCACGGCGAGCTCGGCATGCCGGGCGCGGTGCCGCACGCGCGCGGCGACGCAGGGGCGAAGGGCGAGGACCGTACCATCCAGATCGAGCACGACGGCCACGAGTGGCGCCTCCGGATCACCGAGACGAAGGACGGCCAGGAGACCACGCGCGAGTTCCGCGGGCCGAGCGTCGAGGCCATCGTCGCCGAGAACCCGGAGCTCGCGGACGAGCTCGGCGTGTTCCACCTCGGCGACCCCGACGGCTTCCGGCTCGACATGGGGCTACCGCGGGAGGGGCCGCTGGGCTCGGTCTTCCAGGGGCTGGAGGGCTTCCGCCGCCTGCATCCCTCGCAGGGCTTCGAGTTCCGCGGGCCCGACGGCACGCCGCGCAGGCTGCGCTTCTTCACCGGGCCGCAAGCGCGCAGCCGCCCGACGCGCACCGACGTGCTGGGCGTGCGCGTCGAGCCGCTGACCGAGGAGCTGGCGCGAGGGCTCGGCGTCGCGGCGAGCGGGGGTCTGTACGTGCAGGACAGCTTCCCCGGCACGATCGCGCACCTCCTGGGCGTGAAGGGCGGGGACGTCCTGCTCCGGCTCCAGGGCGAGCCGCTGACCGCGGCCGAGGACATCACGCGCGCGATGCGCGCGCTCGAGCCCGGCCGGGCGCTGACGCTGGTCTGGCTGGACGGCAGGGGGGAGCGCGTGGAGCGCACCTGGACGCCGGAGGCCGCGCAGCCGCCGGCGGACGCGCCCGCGCCCCCGACGCGCGACGGCTAGCCGGCGGGCGGGGCTACCCGCGCAGGTGCTTGTCGCACTCCGCCATCCACTCGAAGGCCTTGCGCAGGTCGGGGTCGTCGAGCGAGGCCTCCGAGAGCCCGATGAAGCGCCCGAGGTCGTCGCGCGCGCGCTCGTACTCGCCGAGCTCGATCAGGAGCTGCGCGCGGCGGCTGTAGGCCTGCGCCAGGTCGGGCTCGCTCTCGAGCACGAGGTCGAGGTGCGCCAGCGCCTCGCGCGCCCGCCCGAGCCGGTGCAGCAGCGTGGCCGCGAACAGGTGCGTGTCGCGGCGCAGGTCGAGCGCGGCCTCGGCGTTCGTCCGGAAGAGCTTCTCCTCGCTCTCGGTCAGGTCGCTGGCCGCGAGCATGCGCTGCCAGGTCGCGAGCTCCTCGCCCGAGCGCTCGAGCAGGATGCCCGACCACTCCAGGCTGCCCTCGTAGTCGCCGAGCAGCGCCAGCACGCGCTGCAAGCCGTTCATCGCGCGCGTGCTGCCCTCGCCGCCGTCGAGCATGCTCTCGTGGATGCGCACGGCCTCCTGCCAGCGCTCGTGCGCCTGGCGCCGGAGGTCCTCGGCGCTCTCGCCCTTGCGCGCCTCGCGCCGGCCGGTCTCGATCGCGCGCGCGGCCTCGTCGTAGGCCAGGCCCAGCCGCTCGAGCGCGGTGGCGAGGCCCAGGCGCGTCGCGCCGCCCTCGTCGCCGTCCTTCGTCAGGCGGCGGAACATCTCCTCCGCGATCAGCAGGTCCTCGGTCTTGCCGAGCCGCAGCCGCACCCAGCCGACCAGGCGGCGCATGGCGCGGTTCTCGGGCTCGATCTCGAGCGCCTTGACCGCCTGCTCCTGCGCCGGGAGCAGCTGGTCGTCCTCGTAGAGATAGGTGGCGCTCGTCGTGTACAGCTCGAGGAGCCGCTCCGGATCGGGCGGCTCGGGCTCGGGCGGCCCGCCCTGGCAGCCGGCCAGCGCTGCGGCCAGCGCGGCCGCGGCGAGGAACGGCGCTGCGGCGCGGGTCCATGCGGTGGGGGCGAGGAGCGCCATGGCGGGCGAGCGATGCTATCCCCCGCGCGCGGCGCGGACTACCGCCGGGGGGGCCCGCCCTCCGCGGCGCGACCCGCCGGGCCGCCGCCCAGGAGGCGCGCCAGCCGCTCCTCCTCCATGCGCACGCGCAGCGTGCGGCCGCCGGAGAGCGTCACCAGGCCGGCCGGCGCGCGCCGGGGCTTGTGCACCTCCTTGCACGAGGCCACGTGCACGTCGGCCTTGCGCGCGCCCGCGAGCGGCGAGAAGTGCACCGCGAGGTGCGCGGCGTCGAGCACCTCCTCGGGGTCGGGCTGCGCGCCCTTCGGCACGCTGAGGACGACGTGGCTGCCGGGCGAGTCGGCCGTGTGCAGCCACAGGTCGCTCTTGCGCGCGACGCGGAAGGTCAGCTCGTCGTTGTCGGCGGCCGAGCGCCCGACGCGGATCTCGCTGCCCTTGCGGCCGTGGAAGAGTCGGAAGCACTGCCGCGGCGCGGGCGCGGCCTTCTCGCGCGGGCGCTCCGGGCGCGGCTCGGGGCGCGCGGCGACCAGGCCGGCGGCGCGCGCCTCCTCCTCGAGCGCGTACGGGTCCAGGTCGGGGTCGTCGGCGCGCGCGAGCAGCGCCTCGAGCGCGCGCTCCTGCTCGCGCGCGAGCTCGAGCTCGGCCGGCAGGCGCAGGGCGTTCTTGCGCAGCTTCTTCGCGCGCGCGAAGAGCGCCTCGGCGTTCTCGCGCCCGCTCTTGCGCGGGTCGAGCGCGAGGCGCCGCTCGGGCGAGCCGGCCTCGTAGTGGTCGCGCACCAGCGCGTGGTCGTGGCCGCGGCCGAGCGCGCGGTGCTGGGCCTGGAGCAGCTCGGCATCCTGCTGCAGGCGCTCGACCGCCTCGGCCTCGCGCGCCTGCACCTCGAGCCCGGCGCGCCGCTCGCTCGCGCCCTTCAGCCGCCGGCGCGCGCGGCGCTTGAGGTCGGCGCGCCGCTCGTCCTCGAGCGTGCCCTCGGCGGCGGCGCCGAGCGTGCGCTCGACGCGCCACGAGAGCGGCGCGGCGCCCGCCAGCGCGGCTTCCTCGCGCGACGGCGCGGGCGGGTCGGGCAGGGCCTCGGCGAGCGGCGGTGCGCCGGGCGGCGCGCCGCCCGGCGGCGCGCTCCACGCGGCGCCGGCGGCCAGGCGCGCCGCGGCGGCCGAGCCCGGCCGCGGCGGCACCAGCACCTCGCGCACCGCGCCCGCGGCGTCGAGCAGCACCAGATTCGCGTGCGCCCCGATCGCCTCGAGCAGCAGCGCCGGCCCCTCGCCGTCGGCGGAGAGGCGCACGATGCGCTCGGCCGGGAGCGCCTCGAGCGCGAGCACGCGCCGGCCCTCGAGCGCGGCCGCGAGCGCGCGGTAGAACCCGCCCAGCGGGCCCTCGTGGCGGCGCACGCGCCCGATCTGCAGGTGCAGGCGCGCGTGGTGCGGGTCGGCCGAGAGGCGCAGGCGCCGGATGCGCCCGCCGAGCGGGTCGTCGGCGCCGGCGTCGGGCTCGAGCACGAGCAGGACGTCGCGCGGAGGCAGGCCCTGCACGGCCTTCACGCGCGCGCCCAGGGCGAGCGGCGCGAGCTCGCGCGCGAGCTCGTCGAGCTGCGCGGCGCCGAGCGGGGCGTGCGCGCCGCGCGTCACGGCCGCCCGCGCGCGCTCAGCGCTCTTCCGGGCTGTAGACCCACGCCTCGCAGGCCGGCGTCCACCCGCACAGCTCGTCGGGATCGGGGAAGAAGAGCGCCAGCTCCTTCGCGGCGGACTCCGGGCCGTCGGAGCCGTGCACGAGGTTGTTCGAGAAGGACAGGCCGAGGTCG
>CADEGS010000247.1 GCA_902826945.1 uncultured bacterium
GACGAGCTCCGCGCCCGGCCGCGGCGTCGCGCGCGCCAGGCGCGCGAGCGGCGGCGGGGACGCGCCGTCCGCGCCCAGGACCTCGCGCGCGAGCGCGCCGGCCGCGAGCGCCGCGCGCACGCCGATCGCACCCTCGCGCACGCGCCCGCCGCCGACCGAGCGGCGGAAGATCGCCTCGAGCTCGCCCAGCGTGCGCGCGTGCGCGACCTCCTCGCCCTCGGGCAGGAGCGCGCCGAGGAAGGCCGCGTCGTCGTCGTCGCCGACGGCGATCGCGACCAGGCGCACGCGCGCGGCGGCGAGCTCGCCCTGCACCTCGCGCGCGCTCTCGAGCGGGCGCGCCAGCACGTCGCGCTCGCGCCCGTCGGAGAGCAAGAGCGCCAGCACCTCGTCCGCCTGCGCGCGCGCCTGCGCGGCGAGCTGGCGCAGCGAGCGCAGGATCATCGTCTGCCCGCGCGGCACGCGCGCCGCGAGCAGGCGCGCGGCGAGCTCCTCGCCGTCGGCGGCGCCGCCGCCCGGCGCGCCGGGCGCCACGCGCTCGCGCAGCACGAGCTCGTCCTCCAGCCCGGTCGTGAAGAAGCGCAGCGCCAGGCGGTCGCTCGGCAGCGCCGCGCCGACCAGCGCCAGCGCCGCGCGCCGCACCATCTCGAACGGCGCGCCGGCCATGCTGCCCGAGCCGTCCACGAGCAGCACGACCTCGCGCGGCGGCGCCTCCTCGGCGCCCGGCGCGAGCGGCAGCAGCCGCTCCGCCGCGCTCTCCGCGCGCCCGGGCAGCCAGTCGGCGAGGAAGCGCCAGCCGACGAGCGCGCCGAGCCCCCCGCCGCGGCGCACGTAGGCCTCGAGCAGCTCCCCGCCGATCCGCTGCGGCGGGACGTCGTGCAGCACGAGCGCGTCCAGGCCGGCCAGCGCCGCGCCGACCTCGCTCGGCGCCAGGAAGACGAGGTCCAGGCCCGCGAGCGAGGGCACGCCCGCGGGCTCGAAGAGCGCGCGCGCCGCCGCCAGCGACTCGGGGTCGGCGACGACGCCGACCGCGCGCGCGGCCTCGCCGCGGAAGGCGCCCTCGACCGCGTCGTTCTCGGGCACCGGGTCGGCGTCCCCGTCCAGCGCGGCGCGCACGGCGAGCGTCGTGCGCCCGAGCGCCGCCGGGCCGAGCGGGACCGCCTCGACCCACGACGCGGCCAGCGGCGGCAGCGGGAGCGGGCGCTCGAGCGCGCGCCGCGCGCCGGACTCCTCGAGCACGACGGAGAGGCGCGCGCCCGCCGCCGCGCGCGCGGCGCCCGGCCGCCAGGAGACGCGCACGCTGGCGACGAGCGGCGCGCCCGGCTCGACCGCGCGCGGCACGACCAGATCGCTCAGCGCCAGGTCGGGGAGCTCGGCCGGCGGCGGTGCGCAGAGCTCGAGCGCGACGCCCGCGCGCGCCAGGCGCGCCAGCGTCGCCGAGGGATCGGCCGCGCCGACCGCCCCGTCGCCGAGCACGAGCACGCGGCCGGGGGCGCGCGCGGGGTCGGCGGCCAGGCGCGCGGCGCTCTCGAGCGCCGCCGCCAGGCGCGTCGCGCCGTCCGAGCCCGCGCCCGCCGCCGGATCGAGGGGCGGCTCGCCGCCGCGGCCCGCGAGCCGCGCCAGGAAGGCCGCGCCCGGCTCGGGCGCGCCGCGCACGGCGACGTCGTCGGCGAAGGCGACGGCGCACACGAGCTCGTCCGCGGCCTCGGCGGCGCGCGCCTCGCGCGCCAGCTCGGCGCGCGCCCAGGCCGTCCAGCGCGGGCGCGTGCGGCGCACGCTGGCCGACGCGTCGACGAGCACGACGCGCACCGCGGGCTCGCGCGCGGCCGGGCGCTCCGCGCGCGGGACGAGCAGCCAGGCGGCGCCGAGGAAGGCGGCCAGCGCGGCCGGACCGAGGAGCGCGAGCGCCCGGCCGCTCACGCGCCGGGCGCGGGCGCCGGGCTGCGGTCGCCGCGCGCGGCGGCCGCCGTGCGCCGCTCGGCGCTCGCGATCCAGCCGCCGCCGAGCAGCCGCTCGCCGCGGTAGAACGCCGCGCCCTGTCCGGCGGCCACGGCGTGCTGCGGGCGGTCGAAGACCACGCGCGCGCCGCCCTCGTGGACCAGCACGGTCGCCGGCGCCGGGTCGTGGTGGTAGCGCACCTGCACCTCGCAGCGCAGCGCGTCGCCGGGCGCGGCGTCCACGCCGATCCAGTTCGGCGGCTCGACCGCGAGCTCGCCGCTCGCGCACTCCTCGCGCGAGCCGAGCACGACGGTGCCCGTCGCGGCGACGATGTCGACGACGTACATCGGGCGCCCGGCGGCGAGCCCCAGGCCGCGGCGCTGGCCGATCGTGAAGTGCTCGGTGCCCGGGTGGCGCCCGAGCGCGCGCCCGGCGGTGTCCACCAGCTCGCCCGGGTGCAGCGCGACCCCCGCCTCGGCCAGCAGCCGGCGGTAGTCGTTCGAGGGCACGAAGCAGATCTCCTGGCTGTCGGGCTTGTGCGCGGTGCGCAGGCCGGCCTCGCGCGCGAGCTCGCGCACGCGCTCCTTCGAGAGCTCGCCGACGGGGAGGCGCGTGCGGCGCAGGTTCGCCTCGGCCACGCAGAAGAGCTGGTAGGACTGGTCCTTCTTGCGGTCCAGGCCGCGCAGGAGGTGCACGCGGCCGTCCACGACGCGCACGCGCGCGTAGTGCCCGGTGGCGACCGCCTCGCAGCCGAGCTCGTCGGCGAAGGCGAGCAGGCGGTCGAACTTCAGGTCGCGGTTGCACACCGCGCACGGGTTGGGCGTGCGGCCGCGGCCGTACTCGGCGACGAAGTGGCTGACGATGCGGCCGAACTCGCGCGCCAGGTCGACGGCCTGGAACGGGATCCCGAGCGCGGCCGCAACCATGCGCGCGTCCCGCGCGTCCGACACGGAGCAGCAGGACTTGTGCGCCGCCTCGTCGGCGGCGACGTGCACGCCGTTGCGCATGAACAGGCCGACGACGTCGCTCCCCGCCCGGCGCAGGAGCCAGGCGGCGACGGAGCTGTCGACGCCGCCGCTCATGGCGACGGCGACGCGCGGTGCGGAGGAGGCGGAGGGCATGGACGAGGCGTCGGAGGCGCGCGCCGGGCGCGCGCGAGAGGAGCCCCAAGGTACGCCAGCGGGCGGCCCCGGCGGTAGCGCGCGCGGGCGGGGCGCTTTCCCCGCGGCGGCCCTTCGAGTAGGGTCCTCGCCCCCGCTTTCCACGCCCGCACCCGAGCCGAGAGACCCCCGCGATGGAGATCCCCGTCCCCTTCGCCGCGCAGACCGAGACCCAGGCGACGCAAGAGGAGCCCGCACCGGCGCCCGCGCCGGGCCTGTTCGGCGGCAACTTCCTGGTCCCGATGGTCCTGATCGTCGGGATCTTCTACTTCCTCCTGATCCGGCCGGAGAAGCGCAAGCAGCAGACCCGCGACCGCATGCTGAAGGCGCTGAAGAAGGGCGACAAGGTCATGACGACGAGCGGCATCTTCGCCAGCGTGGTCGCGATCCAGGACGACGTCGCGACGCTGCAGGTGGCGGAGGGCGTGCGCGTGCGCTTCAGCCGGGCGGCGATCCAGACCGTGGTCGAGGCCCCCGCCGAGACGCCGGCCGCCGCGAGCTGAGCGCGCGCCTGCGCGCGGGCTGGCTGGCGCTCCTCGCGCGCCTGGCGCCGGCGCGCGCGCTGGGGCGGCTCTCGGGCGCGGCGCGCGGCGCCGCCGGCGAGCGGCTGGCCGCGCGCTGGCTCGCCCGCGCCGGCCTGCGACCGCTCGCGCGCCGGCTGGTGACGCCGGCCGGCGAGCTCGACCTCGTGTGCCGGCGCGGCGGGCTCCTGGTCGTGGTCGAGGTCAAGACCGGCGGCGCGGGCGAGCGCTTCCGCCCCGCCATGCGGGTGCGCCGGAGCGACCTGGCGCGGCGCGTGCAGGCGGCGCGCGCGCTGGCGCGGCGGCTGGGCGCGAGCGCGACGCGCGTGGACGTCGTCGAGGTGGTCGTCCCCCGCCGCGGGCGCGTGCGCGTGCTGCACCACCCCGACGCGGGGCGCTTCGCGCTCGGAGGTCGTCCGCCGTGGGAGGGCGGGCTACCATGAGCCGCGCCACGCTCCAGCTCGACCCGGGGCTCGCTCGCCCCCCGCGGCCGTCGCGACCCCTCCACGCCATGACGCACGCCCGCACCCGCGCCCGCGCGCTCCTCGCCGGGGCCCCGCTCCGCGCCCGTCGCGCCGAACCGGCGCGCGCCCGCGCGCGCGCCATCCCGGCCGGGAACGGCTTCCGGCGGAAGGACTTTCCGCGCGCGGTCGAGCGCGGCCCGGGGCTCCTCGTCCGGCGCGCCCCGGCGCGCGCCACGCCCCCGGAGGCCGGCGCGGCCGTCGCGAGGAACCTGCAAGGCGGAGCGCGCCGGCGGCCGATGCCATAGGCCGACGCTCCGCCCCCCGTCCGGCCCGACGGTCCCGGCCCCCCTCCGGCGACCGGCCCGATGCTCCACGTCCTGCGACACTACCTCCCGCTCCGCACGGCGCTGCTCGTCCTGAGCGAGGCCGTGCTGATCACGCTCGTCGTGTTCGTGGGGACGTCGTCGCACCTGTGGTCGGTGGGCGAGGGCACGGCGCGCGAGCTCGCCTTCCAGGGGCTCTCGCAGCACGACGCGATCTGGCGCTGCTTCTTCTCGGCGCTGATGGTGTCGGTGCTGGCGCAGATCACGATCTCGTTCAGCGAGCTCTACGACTTCCGCATCTCGAGCTCGAGCTACGAGCGCGCCGCGCGCTTCTTCGGCGCCGCGGGCAGCGCCGTGCTCCTGTGCATCGTGTGCGTGGCGCTGGCGGACACCTGGCGCCTGGAGCGCGTGCTCGACTTCCCCGGGCTGCCGCTCTCGCAGCGCGTGGTGCTCCTGACCTCGTCCCTGTTCGTGGCCTTCGTGCTGCTCTACGCCTGGCGCAACCTGTTCCACGCCTGGCTGCGGCGCACGCGCTTCAACGAGCGCCTCCTGATCCTGGGCTCGGGCCGGCTGGCGCAGCGGCTGGTCGACGACCTGCTCAGCCGCCCGGACTCCGGCTACGAGATCGTGGGCATGGTGGCGGGCGAGCCGCGGCCGGAGGACCGCCGCGGCGGCGACCGCCGGCGCGGCGACCGGCGCGGGCGCGAGGCCGGCAGCGGGACGGGCAACCCCTTCTTCGAGGCGGCGCGCGACGAGGCGCCCGCGCTGGTCGGCGAGCCGGCGCAGGCGCGCGCGCCCGAGGTCGAGGCGCTGGCCAGCGCGACGACCGAGATCCTGCCGCGCACGCGGCTGTTCGTCACCGGCGAGGCCGAGGACGAGCCCGAGGAGGGCGAGGGGCGCGCGCCGGCCCCGCCGGCCCTGCACGCGCTGGCGCGCCGGCTGGACGTGGCCGTCGTGATCGTGGCGCTCGAGGAGCGCCGCGGCAGCCTGCCGACGCAGGAGCTCCTGCGCTGCCGCCTGGACGGCATCGTCGTCGAGGAGATCGAGTCCTTCTTCGAGCGCCTGACCGGCAAGATCCCGGCCGAGGCGATGCGCCCCTCGTACCTGATCTTCAACCAGGGCTTCGTCCAGCACCCGGTGGCGCAGGTCGCCAAGCGCTGCGTGGACGTCGCGATGGCGCTCCTCGGGCTGCTCCTCTTCTGGCCGCTGATGGCGCTGACGGCGCTCTTCGTGCGCCTCGACTCGCCCGGGCCGATCCTGTTCCGCCAGGTGCGCACCGGGCAGATGGGGCGCCCGTTCACCGTCTTCAAGTTCCGCAGCATGCGCGCGGACGCCGAGAAGCTGACCGGCCCGGTGTGGGCCGCGCGCGACGACCCGCGCATCACGCGCGTCGGCTCGTTCCTGCGCAAGTCGCGCCTCGACGAGCTGCCGCAGCTCTTCAACGTGCTCTCCGGCACGATGAGCCTGGTCGGCCCGCGGCCCGAGCGGCCGAACTTCGTCGAGGACCTGGCCGAGAAGATCCCCTACTACCACCTGCGCCACATGGTGAAGCCCGGCGTGACGGGCTGGGCGCAGATCAACTACCCCTACGGCAACACGGTCGAGGACGCGCTGCAGAAGCTGCAGTTCGACCTCTTCTACATCAAGTACCAGTCGATCCTGTTCGACCTCTCGATCGTGTTCAACACG
>CADEGS010000248.1 GCA_902826945.1 uncultured bacterium
CGACGTCGAGCATGTGCGAGAGCGAGGTCAGCGGGTGCCAGTTGATCGAGTGCGGCCCGACGAGCGCCCAGCGCAGGCCCGCCAGGGTCAGCCCGGCGCGCACGTGCGCGTTCTCGTAGACGTACTGGTCGTCGTCGAACAGCACGAAGCCGTTCGCGCGCACGCCGGCGTAGGCGGCGGCGACCGCGGCGACCAGCGCGAGCACGGCGACAGAGCTCCAGAGCCGCTCGCGGCGCACCTCAGCCCCCCGATCCCTCCGGCCGCGAGCGCGCGCGGTCGAGCCACGCCCGCGCGTTCCGGTTCGCGGGCTCGCGCCGCAGCGTCTCCTCGAAGACCTCGCTCGCCGCGGCCGTCGCGCCCGCCTGGAAGAGGACGATGCCGAGCTCGAGGCGCGCGCCGGGCAGGTCGGGGTCGAGCGCCAGGGCGCGCTCGAAGCGCTCGCGCGCCTGCGCCAGGTCCCCGGCGCGCGCGCTCAGGCGCGCCAGGTTCGACCAGGCCTCCGCGGCGTCGGGCCGCAGCGCGAGCGCGCGCTGGAGCGCTTCCTCGGCCTCCGGCGCGCGTCCCGCGCGCGCCAGCGCGACGCCCAGGTTGACCCACGCCTGGGCGCGGCTCGGCCGGCGCTGGATGGCGGCGCGCAGGTGCTCCTCGGCGCCGGCCAGGTCGCCCTGCTCCAGGGCCAGGACGCCCAGGTTGTAGTGCGCGTCCGACGAGTCCGGCTTGACCGCGAGGCAGGCCTGGTACTGCGCGCGCGCCTCGTCCGTCCTGCCCTGCGCCTCGAGCGTGACGCCGAGGTTGAAGTGCGCGACGTAGTTGCGCTCGGTGACCTCGAGCGCGCGGCGGAAGAGCGCCTCGGTGTCGCGCCAGGGCGGCAGCGCGGCGTGCGTCGCGGCGGCGCACAGGGCGAGCGCCGCGGCGGCGGCGAGGCCGAGCGGGAGGCGCAGCGCCCGGCGCGCGCGCCACGCCGCGCCCCCGGCGCCGGCGGCGACCAGCGCCAGCCCGATCCCGGGCAGGTACGTGTAGCGGTCGGCCAGCGCCTGCTCGCCGACCTGCACGAGGCCGATCACCGGCAGCAGCATCGCGAGCGTCCAGCCCCAGCCCGCGGCCAGCCACGGGGCGCGCCGGCGCAGCGCGAGCGCGGCGGCGCAGGAGGCGAGGAGCGCCGCGGCGGCGACCAGCACCGCCGGCCGCCAGGGGTGGAACTCGAGCGGCGTGACGATCGCCGGGTGCGGGTAGAAGGCCGCCAGCCGCGCGGGCCATAGGGTCTTCGCGGCGTAGGCCCACACGCTCGTGATCGCGTTCGAGACGCGGTCGGCGGTCGAGAGCTGGACCAGCGAGCGCACGGCGCCGCTCCGCTCCTGCACGAGGTACGTCACGACGCACGAGGCGAGCGCCAGGGCGCAGAAGGGCAGCTTCTCGGCGAGGAGCCGCCGCGGCGCGACCGCCGGCCTGCCCGGCGCGTCCGCGGCGCGCCCGAGCGGCCACAGGTCCAGGCACAGGAGCACGAGCGGCACGCTGACGAGCATCGGCTTCGCCATCAGGCCCAGCGCGTACAGCGCCAGCGCGCCCGCGTAGCGCGCCCGTCCGCCGGCGCGCGCGTAGCGCGCCCAGGCGTAGAGCGTCGCGGCGAAGAGGAGCCCGGAGAGCACGTCCTTGCGCTCGGCCACCCAGGCGACCGATTCGACGCGCAGCGGGTGCCAGGCGAAGAGCGCCGCCGCGAAGGCCGCGCCCGCGCGCCCCAGGCGCGCCGCGCGCAGCGCGAGGAACAAGACGGCCGCGCCGAGCGCGTGCAGGACGGCGCTCGTCAGGTGGTGCGCGCCGGCGTCCATGCGGAAGAGCTCGCTGTCGAGCATGTGCGACAGCCAGGTCAGCGGGTGCCAGTTCGACGAGTACGAGCGCGCGAAGGCCCACACGACGCCGGCGCGCGTCAGGCCCGCGCGCACGTGCGGGTTGGCGTAGACGTAGCTGCCGTCGTCGATCGTCAGGAAGTCGAAGCCGCGCACCGGCCAGTACAGCGCCACGGTGAGCCCGGCGAGCGCCAGCGCCAGGCCCGCGTCGCGCGCGCGCGACGCGCGGGGCTGTGCGGGCTCGGGGCTCAACGCGGCGGGCTTCCGGGGGCGGAGGAGGTCGCCTGCCCGTCGGCCGACGGGAGGTAGCCCAGGCCCTGGAGCGCGCGCCGCGTCTCCTCGTCGAGCGCGCGCTCGGCCTCGGTCGCGGCCGGCGGCGGCGGCAGCGCGGCCAGGAAGCGGGCGAGCGTCGCGGCCAGGGCCGCGGCGCGCGCCTCGTCGGCGAGCGGCTCGAGCTCGTCGGGGTCGCGCACCCAGTCCACGAGCTCGCGCGCGCCCAGGCTGCTCTCGGCGAGCTTGCGGTCGCCCTCCACGATCGCCTGCCAGTCGCCCTCGTCGCTCATGATCGCGAGCGGGTGCACCTCGGCCACGATCGGATGGCGCACGGCGAGGAGCGGATCGCCCTGCACGCCGTCGGGGCGCTCCCGGCCCAGGCGCTCGAGCAGGAAGGGCAGGACGTCGGTGAGCTGCACGGCCTCGGCCACGCGCCGGGGCGCGGCGGCGAGCGCGTCGCCGCGCGGGGGCTTGACGAGCAACGGCACGTGCAGCTCGGCGCGCGTCAGCGTGCGGCCGTGGCCGATGCGCCCGTTCTCGCCCAGCAGCTCGCCGTGGTCGGCGGTCACGACGACCCAGGCGTCGTCCCACAGCCCGCGCGCCTGGAGCTCCCGGAACAGGAGCCCGAGGTGGTGGTCCATGAAGCGGATCTCGCCGTCGTAGAGCGCGCTCAGCGCCTCCTCGCGCGGCAGCTCCTCGGGCGCCTTGCCGGCCGGCAGGTAGCGCTCGCGGAAGCCTGGCGGCGGCACCAGCGGGAGGTGCGGATCGTAGTAGTTGAGGAACAGGAAGAGCGGCGCGTCCGCGCCGGAGCGCTGCTCCAGCCAGCGCACCGCCGCGGCCGTCAGCGCCGAGGCGGGGCGGCCGTTCGTCTCCTCGATCCCGGAGTCGTCCCAGTGCTCGAAGCCGGCGTCGAGGCCGAAGACGCGCTTCATCCAGGGGCCGGCGACGAAGCCCGCCGTGCGGTAGCCCGCCTCGCCCAGGATGCGCGCCAGCGTGCGCTCGTCGCTCGCCATGCCGCGCGCGCGGTAGAGGTCCCACTCCTCGGGGCCGCGGATCGCGCTCGTGATCACGAGCGGCCCCTCGGGGTCGTAGCGCGCGCCGTGCGTGCGCGGGAACTTCCCGGTGAAGAGCGAGGCGTGCGCGGGCAGCGTCCAGCTCGAGGTGCTGAAGGCGCGCTCGAAGACCAGGCTGGCGCGCGCCAGCGCGTCCAGGTTGGGGCTCGTGTCGCGCGCGTAGCCGTAGCAGCCGAGGCGGTCGGCGCGCGTCGTGTCGAGCGTCACCAGCACGACGTGCGGCGGGCGCGGGGCGCTCGCGCCGCCGCATGCCTGGGCCGTCGCGAGGAGGAGCAGCGCGGAGGCGCGCCACGGGACGGCCGGGGTCGGCATCGCGCGCATTGTAGGCAGGCGGGGGGCCGCGACCAGCGCGCCGCGCGGCTCTCTACGCGCGGCGACCGCGAGCGTTGGCGACGTCAGGGGGCGCCGTTCCAGCAGGCGATGACGCGCTCCAGGAAGGCCCGCTCGCGCTCGTCGAGCCGGCCGTCGTGGTCGCGGTCGAAGACCTTGCCGTGGGGGTGGTCGGGCAGGTCGTTCACGTAGGCCGTCGCGCGGGCGTCCTCCTGCGCGTCGAGCGCGCCGCTCCGGTCCGCGTCGAAGCCGTACACGATGCCGTTGATCACCTGCTGCAGCTCGCCGTCACGCTCGTCGATCGCGTCCTGGTTCCTCCT
The DNA here is from genome assembly GCA_902826945.1 of uncultured bacterium. The sequence continues at coordinate 3,841 of CADEGS010000248.1, forward strand.
CACCGCGGCCGTCAGCTCGGCCGCGTCCCGAGCGGGCACGCGCACGGTCAGCCACACGAGCCCCATCTCGTCCTCCGAGCGCGGACCCGACAGGATGCGGCGCGGCGGATGGAAGGGGTTGCGCTCGTTGTCGGCGCTGTTGTCGTACACGAAGCGCATGCGGACCAGCGTCCCCGCGGGCAGCTCGATCGGCTCGACGAAGCGGTAGCTGTCCTGCCAGGCGAAGTCCCAGTCGGGGATGCGGATCAGCGGCACCAGCCCGCCGTCCGGCAGCAGGGCCTCGGCGCGCAGGTCCTTGCCGACGTAGTGCGCGTGCGGCTGCACCGCCAGCGCCGTGACGGCGACCGGCAGGCGGAGCGAGAAGTCGGCGACGTAGCGGTCCTCGCCGGGCGGGATGCACAGCGTGTCCGAGGACATCGAGACGTTCACCACCGCGTCCTCGGGAGGCCGCTCGGCGAAGTACACGCCGATCGCCACCTTCACCGGCTCGACCTTGCCGCGGGTCTGCATGTGGGTGTCGAGCACCAGGTCGGTGCCCGGGGGCAGCCTCCAGGCGCTGCCGGGCGGCAGCTCCAGCGGCGTCGTGCCCGGCACCCAGGCGTTCAGCTCGGCGCCGAAGAGCTCGCCCAGCGCGATCATGCCCTCGTAGCCGACGCCGGGCGTGGCCTCGTCCAGCGCCCGCGCCGCGCCGCTCGTGTCGAGCAGCGTGATGATGTGGTGCACCGAGGGCCGGTTGTCGGGCTCGAAGTCGAAGGCGCGCACGTAGCGCTCGCTCTCGAAGCCCGTGGGCACGACGAACGAGCGGTAGTCGTCCTTGCCCTCGGCCGGCACGGGGTAGGCCTCGGGCATGCGCAGCACGAGGTCTGGCTCGCCCAGCACCCAGGTGTCGCGGATCGCGGGCGCGGCGGGGACGGCGGACGCGTCGCCCAGCGGCGCGCCCTCGCGCGCCCAGCGCGCGAGGAGGTCGATCTCCTCCTCGGAGAGCACGCGCTCGTCCCGGAAGTGGCGGAAGGCCGGATCGGGCTTCCAGGGCGGCATGAAGCGCGTGCCGGTCACTACCGCGATCTGCCGTGCGCGCCGGCGGACCTGCTCGTAGCTCTCGAGCGCGAACGGGCCCGCGCCGCCCTCGTGGTGGCAGGGCGTGCAGGCGCGGTGCACCAGCGCCGCGACGCCGCCGGAGAAGGTCGGCGCGGGCGCATCGTCGGGGGGCGCGCGCAGCGCGAGGGAGCACGCGGCGCAGGCCGCCGCGAGGAGCGCGCTACGGGCTGCCATCCGTCTCCGGCGGGGTCTTCGCGCCGGCTCGCGCGGGGTCGTGGGCGGGCAGGAAGCAGCCGATCGCGCGCGTGCGCGCGACCGGAGGACGCTCGCCGGCCAGCACGGCGTCGAGCGCGGCGCGCAGGTCGCGCTCGTGCGGCTCGGCGCGCTTCTTGCCGAAGTCGACGTACAGGTCGTCGATGCGACCGCGATAGACGAGCCCCTCGCGCGGCGACCAGACCGCGGCCTCGGGCGTGACCGTCGCGCCGACGAAGGCCGACAGCCGCCCCTCGGGATCGAGCAGGGCGGGCAGGCTCAGGTGGAACTCCCGGCCGTGGCGCCGGGCGTCCTCGGGCGTGAACCAGGCGTCCGCGTACACCAGGTAGCAGGCCACGCGCCGGGGACCGTAGGCGCGCGCGATGCGCTCGATCTCCGGCGCGTAGGCGTTCGCGATCGGGCAGTCCGGCGCGACGAAGAAGAGGCACGCCGCGAGCGCGCCGGGCGTCTCGAGCGGGGCGACGCGCGCGCCGTCGAGCGCCTCGAAGACGAGCGCCGGGGCCGGATCCTGCCCGACGGCGCTCGGCCGGCAGGCGGCCGCGGCCAGGCAGGCCAGCGTGCCCAGGAGGCGCAACGCGATCATCCGGCCCATGCTATCGGCCGCGGCGCGGAGCGGACAGGCGCCCGGGGACGCAGGCCGCCTGCGGACGAAGCGCGGGGCCGCTACGGACTCTGGCCTCCTCGCGCGCGGCCCGCACCGATAGCCTGGACGCGATGGCGTCCTCCGCGAGCGGACCGCGCGCGCGCGCCGCGCCGCTCGTCTGCGCGGCGGCCGGGCTGGCGGGGCTCCTGCCCGGCGCGGCCGGCGCGCGCGATCCGGTCGCGCTGCTCGCGTGGCTGGCGCTCGTCGCGCTCGGCGCGGGCTGGCTGGTCGGCGCCAGCGCGCGGCG
>CADEGS010000249.1:0-1938 GCA_902826945.1 uncultured bacterium
CGCGGCCGCGGGCGCGAGGCCGAGCGCGAGGCCGGCGGCGATGGTCGAGCCCGAGCGCGAGATGCCCGGGCAGATCGCGAGCGCCTGCGCCAGCCCCACGCCGAGCGCGACGCGCCAGCCGAGCGGACGCGGCGCCGCGTGCGCGCGCGCGCGACGGGCCGCCTCGCCGCCCGCGAGCAGGAGCGCCGTGACGAGGAGCCCGAGCGCCGCCACGCGCGGCGCCTCGAAGGCGCGCTCGATCGCGTCCTTGGCCGTCAGGCCGACGGCCACCGCGGGCAGGGTGCCGAGCGCGATCCACAGCGCCTCGGACGCGCGTCCGCGCAGGAGATCGCCCGCGACCGCGGCCACGTCGCGCCGGTAGACGAGCAGCACCGCGCCCAGCGTCCCGACGTGCAGCGCGACGTCCACCGTCAGCGAGGCGTGCGCCAGGCCGAGCGCGTGCTGCGCCAGCACCAGGTGCCCCGACGAGCTGACCGGCAGGAACTCGGTCAGCCCCTGCACGAGCGCCAGCACCAGGAGGGCCCCGGCGCCGGCGGCCTCGGCCGCGGCGAGGACGGCCGCGAAGAGCGCCGCGAGACGCACGGGAGGCGCGCCCGCGCTAGAGCGCGACCGCCTGCGGCGCCACGTGCTCCAGGCCGAAGGCCTCGGCCACGCCGGCGCAGGTGATGCGCCCGGCCAGCACGTTCGCGGCGCTGGCGAGCGGCGCGCTCTCGCGCACCGCGCGCGCGGCGCCGCGCTCGGCCAGCGCCAGCGTCCAGGAGAGCGTCGCGTTCGTCAGCGCCATCGTGCTCGTGCGCGGCACGGCGCCCGGCATGTTCGCGACGCAGTAGTGCACGACCCCGTCCACGACGAAGGTCGGCTCGGCGTGCGTCGTCGGGCGGCAGGTCTCGACGCAGCCGCCCTGGTCCACCGCCACGTCCACGATCACCGAGCCCGGCTTCATCGTGGAGAGGTCCGCGCGGCGCACGAGCCTCGGCGCGGCCGCGCCGTGGATCAGCACCGCGCCGATCACCAGGTCGGCGTGCACGAGGTGCTCGCGGATCGCGAGCGGCGTCGAGTACACCGTGCGGCAGTTGGCCGGCATGACCTCGTCCAGGTAGCGCAGGCGCTCGAGGTCGAGGTCCATGATCGTCACGTCCGCGCCCAGGCCGCAGGCCATGCGCGCCGCGTTCGTGCCGACCACGCCGCCGCCCAGCACGAGCACGCGCGCGCGCTTCACGCCCGGCACGCCGCCGAGCAGGATGCCCGAGCCGCCCATCGGCTTCTCGAGGAACTTCGCCCCGGCCTGGATCGCCATGCGCCCGGCCACCTCGCTCATCGGCGTGAGCAGCGGCAGGTGGCGGCCGACCTCGAGCGTCTCGTACGCGAAGCACTGCGCGCCCGACGCGACCAACGCGTCCGTCAGCGGCCGGCTGGCGGCGAGGTGCAGGTAGGTGAACAGGATCTGCCCCTCGCGCAGGAGCTTCCACTCCGACGCCAGCGGCTCCTTCACCTTGAGCACCAGCTCGGCCTGCGCGAAGACCTGCGGCGCGTCGGCGGCGATGCGCGCGCCGACGGCCTCGTAGGCGGCGTCCTCGAAGCCGCTGCCCAGGCCTGCTCCGCTCTGCACCCACACGGCGTGCCCCGCGCGCACCAGGCGCTCCGCGCCGGCGGGCGTCAGGGCGACGCGGTTCTCCTGGGCCTTGATCTCCGTGGGGACGCCGATCTTCAAGCGCTGCACCTCGTGGGACCTGCGGAACGGCGGGCCTGGCCAGGGGCGCGGAACGGCTCTCGCGCGGCGGCTCGCGGGCGCAGAGTGTAGCTCCCCCGAATCGACGGAAAACCCTTGAGGGGCGGCCCGGGGGGGGCGTAGCCTCCCCGCCCCTCGCGGGTGGGAGCACCCGTCCCGGGCCACTAGCTCAGCTGGTTAGAGCGCTACGTTGACATCGTAGAGGTCGG
>CADEGS010000249.1:2038-5971 GCA_902826945.1 uncultured bacterium
TCCCGGGCCACTAGCTCAGCTGGTTAGAGCGCTACGTTGACATCGTAGAGGTCGGAGGTTCGAGTCCCCCGTGGCCCACCAGGCCCGCCCCGGCGGCCTGATCCCCGCGCCGCTCACAGGAGCGGCGGGAGCGCGTAGAGGGTTCGTCCGGGGCCCGGACGAACGGCCATGCTGAGACCCGCGCTGCTCCTCGCCCTCGCCTGCGGCGCCGCCGCCGCCCAGGAGGGCGTCGACCGCCGCATCACGCCGGTGGTCGAGGTGGTCCAGCGCGCGCGCCCGGCGGTGGTCTTCATCCAGACGCGCCAGAGCACGCCGCAGCGCTGGGGCTGGTGGGCAAACAACGCGCCCCAGGTCGCGAGCGGCTCGGGCGTCGTGCTCTACGAGGACGGCTACATCGTCACGAACTTCCACGTCGTGCGCGGCGCGCAGCGCATCACGGTGCGCTTCGACCCGGCCGACGACCCGCGCGAGTACGAGGCGCAGCTCGTCTCCTACGTGGAGCAGGAGGACCTGGCGCTGCTCAAGATCGACGGCGACCAGCCCTTCCCCACGATCCCGCTCTCGACCGAGGACCCGCTCCTGGGCGAGACCGTGGTCGCGATCGGCAACCCCTACGGCCAGTCGCACACGGTCAGCACCGGGATCATCTCCGGCCTGCACCGCGACATCCAGGCGTCGGGGCTCGCCTTCCAGAACCTGCTCCAGACCGACGCCTCGATCAACCCGGGCAACTCGGGCGGGCCGCTGCTCGACATCAACGGCGACCTGGTCGGGATCAACACGGCGATGAACCGGCAGGCGGAGAACATCGGCTTCGCCATCCCCGTCGCGCGCGTGCGCCTCGTGCTGCGCGAGCACCTGATCCAGGCCGACTCCTGGCTCGGCTTCCAGATCGACCCGAGCGACCTGGTCGTGCGCGAGATCACGCCCAACGGTCCGGCGCAGCTGGCCGGGCTCGAGGTCGGCGACCAGCTCGTCACGCTGGGCGAGCGCGCGCTCGAGCGCGACGAGGACTACGACCTCGCGCGCCTCGCCATCCGGCCGCGCCAGCGCGTGCGCGCGGAGATCCTGCGCGCCGGTCGGCGCCGGGCGCTCGAGCTGGAGGCCTGGAACCGGCTCGACGGGCTGCTCTACGAGCGCCTGGGCATGACCGTCGAGCGCGCCTACATCGGCGCCAACTACCGCTCGCGCCTGAAGGTGGCCCTGGTCGAGCCGGACGGACCGGCCGCGCACCTGGGCCTGCAGACCGGCGACCTGATCGCCGCCGTGCGGCCGCGCGGCCTGCCGCCGAAGACGCTCGGGACGCCCGAGGACCTGGCCTTCCTCGTGTCGCGCATGCAGAGCGGCGAGCCGATCGCGCTCGAGATCTGGCGCGACGACGACAAGGACGGCCGCTTCGAGCGGGACGAGACCACGTCCGAGCTCTACCAGGGCACGCTCGAGCTGCGCTAGCGGGTGCCCTCGGCCAGCAGGGCGTCCTGGCCCAGGCGCTCGACGACCAGCCGGCCGATGGCGACCGCGACGTCGTGGCAGCCCTGGTCGCTGTAGTGCGTCTCGTCCACGTAGGGGTGCTCGGTCGCGCGCAGGCAGTCGGTGATCGACACCAGCCCCTCGATCTTGCCGGCGTCGAGCTCGCGCAGGATCGCGAGCACGGTCGGCCCCTTCTCGCCGAGCCCGGCCACGTGCGGCTCCAGCGCGGTCGGCTGCAGGAGGTGCAGCACCGGGATCCCGAACGCGCGGCCCAGCGCCTCGAACGCGCGGTGGTTCGTGCGGAAGGTCTCGAGCGCGTAGGCCAGCGGGTCGGCGGGCTCGACCCCGAAGCGCCCCTCCGTCTGGTACTCCGGCCGCGGGCCGCGACCGAAGCGCTCCAGCAGGCGGAAGACCGGCATGCTGCGGTTGAACGTGACCCAGGGCTGATCGCCGACGACGCCGAGCTCCTCCTCGCGCTCGCGCTCCCAGGCGCGGTAGGCGATGTCGGCGAAGTAGGGCACGTCGTACCCCGTCGCCAGGTAGAAGGAGTCGTTCAGGCCGTCGAGGACGATCGCGCAGTGCGGGTGCTCGCGCTGGCGCAGGAGACGCGTGAAGTACGCGAGCTCGAGCGAGCTGTAGTAGTACGAGTGCCCGAAGTTCGTGACCTGCACGCAGCGGTCGGGGAAGGCCGCCGCCAGGATCCCCTGCAGGTGCGAGGGGATCGTCTGGCTGTCCGGCACGCCCCAGCCGAAGACCGTCGATCCGCCGAGCACCCACACGCGCAGGGGCTCCTTGCTCCCGCAGTCGAGCGGCACGCCGTGCGTGTAGCGCAGACCCTCGTGGCTCACGTTCAGGAGCGGGCTGTGGAACGAGCGCTCGCGGAAGAGGACCCACGGCTCGTAGGCGTAGGAGCTCTGCTCGCCCATCTCGTCGAAGGCGCGGCCGATCTCCTGCACGTGCTCGGGGCTCGTGCGCGTGTACGACGCTGCCGCGAAGTGCCTCGAGTACACCGGCTCGGAGGCCCGCACCGGGACCCAGGCGTGGATCGCGGCGAGCACGGCGCCCAGCAGCAACGCCGTGTGGAGGAACGAGGCGGCGAGGAATCGATGCGCCTTTTGCACCCAGGGCGGCATGTCCGCTCTTGTACCGGCACCGCTTACAAAGCGGGAGGGGGAAGGCGGCGCTTCCGGCCCCGGAAATCCCTTCTAGGGCACGTAGCTCCGCACGCGGGCGAGCACGGCCGGGTCCCACACGAGCTCCACCCAGCGGCTGGTGCGCGTCTCGCCGCCGGCCTCGTCGGGCACGGCCCGCAGCTCGAGGTAGGCGTCGCGCGCCCCGAGGCTGGCGGACAGGATCCACGCGTCCGCCAGGCTGACCCGGCCGTTCGAGCAGGCGAAGGCCTCGCTCAGGCTGACGCGCGTGCGCGCCGGGTCCCAGTCGAAGGCCTGGTAGCCGAGCTCGGTGTAGAGCACGAGCTCGGCCGCGCGGCAGCCCGCCAGGCCGGCGGGATCGACGAGGAGCGCGTCGGAGCGGTCGGCGTCGGACTGCGGCACGCGCTCGTCCACCCGCAGCGCCGGCGCGTCGGCGCTCTCGACCAGGACGGCGAGCGCGCCGTCGGCGGGCGGGACGAAGGAGCTCCCGACCGGCCGGTAGGGCGGCGGGAAGGCGAGCGGCGCACGCTCGCTCGGGAACACCTCGCGCGCGGGCCAGGCGCGCCGCGCGGCGGGCGGGAAGGGGGCGCGCAGCCGCTCGGCGACGCCCCACGAGAGCGCGTACGCGCCGCGGTGCACGCGCGGGAGCGCGCCGGCGAGGAGCGGCAGCGCCGACTCCCCGTCGCCGTCCGCAGGCATGCCGGAGGCGGCCGCCTCGGCGCGCACGCGCAGGGTCGCGCTCTCGCAGAGCGCGCCGGCCGCGGCCCACTCGCGCGTGTCGCGCCAGGCGAGCGCGCCGCGCAGGACGCACACGGCCAGCGCGGCGGCGAGCACCGCCCGCAGGCGCGCGCGCGCCGCTCCCTGCGCCTCGCCTTCGCTCCCCGTTGGGGACGAGCGCGCCAGCGCGCCGCCCAGCGCCAACGCCAGGCCGAGGTCGAAGAACGCGAGCGTGCGGCGGTTCGTCGGGTCGAGCGCGCCCCCGGCCAGCACGGCGAAGAGCGGCGCCGCCGCGAGCGCGGCCCACGCGAGGCCGGCCCAGACCAGGCGCCGGCGCGCCGTGCCCAGCGCGAGCCCGAGCGCGACCACCGCGCCGACGCCGACACGCCCCTGCCGGCCTCGCGCCGGCCGCGCTCGCCGCCGCGCCGCCCTCCGCCGTGGCGCCGGGGGGGGCGGTCGACCCGACGCACCGCCCCACCCCCGCGTTCGTCGACCTCGGCCTGCCGTTGGCGCTGGTCGCCGCGCTGGCGGGCTCGGCCCCCCCCGGGAGCGACGGGCCCGCGCAGGTGGCAGGTCACGACAGCCGGTTGGAGGG
>CADEGS010000250.1 GCA_902826945.1 uncultured bacterium
CTCCGACAGCGCGCACAGCTTCTCGAACAGCTCCTGCTTCAGGTCGGTCTCGACCAGGCGCGACACGCCGACGATCCACCAGCGCTGGAAGTAGCGGAAGACGCCCTGCACGAGCGCGATCCCCATCAGCGTCAGGAAGAAGCCGCGCAGGAACGACGCGTCGCTCCGCTCCTGCAGGCGCGAGAGCGCGTCGCCGATCAGGAGCGTCAGCTTGATGTCGCACAGCGCCACGACCGGGATGCACAGGAGCCCGGGCAGGAGCTTGCGCCAGTGGCGCAGGAAGCGCCGGTAGAAGGCGCCCAGGCGTCGCAGCGCTCTCACGGGCGGGGGGCGCGCCGGAGACCGGCCGCCGGGGCGGCGTCGCGGCCGGAGGGAGCCGACCGGACCGGACCCTCCTCCCCGTCGGCGCCGCGGAGGGGGGCCCGCGGCGGGGTCGGCGGGGGGGCGGGGAGGGGGGGCGGAGCCATGCGGCGGGCGGGGGCGGGGACGGCTGGAGCATAGGCCCCCGGGCCCCCGGGGGCCCGCCGGGCGGCGGCGGGAGGGGGATCCACGCGGGTAAGACTTCAGTAAACGGGTCGCATGCGGCGCCCGGATGCCTGCCCGAGGGCACGAAGCCATCGATTCCGGCCGTTAAGGAACCTAGACACCCAGGGCACGGCCGCGTTTCGGGGGCAGGACCGATGACGATCGCAGGGGATCACGGATCAGGAGTGCTGCGCAGGGAGGAGCTGCGCCTCGCGCGCGGACAGCTCGTCTGCCTGCTCGCGACGCTGCACCCCGAGCGCGGCCTCTCGCGCGTGCTCGCCCAGCACCTGGTGCAGGAGCTCCCGCACGTCACGTTCTCGCTGCGGCCGGACGTGGGGCGCATCCACACGGTCTGGCTGTGCGGCTACGAGCCGGGCGGAGCGGACGTCCTGCGCCGCCTGCGCGCGCAGCACCCCACCAGCCACCTGCTCGTGTCCGGGCGCCACCCGATCGCCCACTGGGCCTGGGAAGCGGAGGAGGCTGGCGCCGACGCCGTCTGCGCCTGGCCCGTCTCGCTCGACCGGCTGGACGTGCTGCTGCACGGAAAGCGCCCGCGCTGAGCGCGCCGCGCGCGTGCGCGCCGCGATGCCGATCCTCTTCGACTGCGCGGTCTTCGACCTCGACGGCACCCTCGTCGCCACCGACCGCTTCTGGGTGCAGGCCGCGCGCAGCGGCGCGCGGCGCGCCTTCGCGGCGCTCGGCCTGACGCGCGAGCTGCCCGGCGCGGCGGCGTGGATGGGGCTCGTCGGCAAGCCGCTCGAGTCCGGCTTCCGCGAGCTCTTCCCCGACCTCCCCGACGGCCAGCGCGCGCTGGTGCAGGAGGCCTGCGTCGAGGAGGAGCACCGCCTGCTGCGCGCCGGCGGCGCCGCGCTGATGCCGGGCGCCCTGGACGTGCTGCGCGCCCTGCGCGCCCAGGGTCTGCGCCTGGGCATCGCCTCGAACTGCTCGCGCTCGTACCTCGAGCACATGCTCGAGCGCCTGGGCCTGCGCGCGCTCGTGGACGACGCGCTCTGCCTCGACTCGCCCGGCGTGTCGTGCAAGGCCGACATGGTCGGCGCGCTGCTCGCGCGCTTCGGCACGCGCAGCGGGTTCATGGTGGGGGACCGCTCGGTGGACCGCGACGCCGCCTGGGCCAACGGCCTGCCGCACGTGCACTGCGCCTTCGGCTTCGCGGGCGAGGGCGAGGAGGTGCGCGCCGAGGGCCGCGTCCTGGACCTGCCCGGCCTGCTGCCGCTGCTCGAGACGCGCGGCGCGTGGATCGAGGACGCCCTGCAGCGCGCCGGCGCGCTGCGCCCGCCCTGCTGGCCGCGCGCGGGCGAGGAGCCGCGGCCGGCGGTGCTGGGCGTCAGCGGCGCGCCGCTCGCGGGCAAGAGCCTCTTCGCGCGCGACGCCGCGCGCCTCCTGCGGGCGCGCGGGCGCGCGTGCGCCGTCGTGGGCCTGGAGGCCTTCCGCCGGCCCGGCCGGCCCGCGCCCGACGCGCTGCTCGAGCGCCCGCTCGAGGCGCTCTACGACGTCGAGGCGCTCGAGCGCGCGCTGCTCGAGCCCCACGCGCGCGGGGAGGCCGCGCGTGTCGGCGGCGACGAGGTCGCGCCGGGCGACCTGCTGCTGCTCGAGGGGCCCTTCCTGACCGATCCGCGGCTCGCCCCGCGGCTGGCCCGCATCGTGCATCTCGAGCTCGACGTCGAGCGCGTGCTCCTGCGCGCCGCCGCGCGCGAGGGCGGCTCGGGGCCGGCCCTGGCCGCCCTGCGGGGGGGCCTCTTGCCGGCCTGGCGCGCCTTCGAGGAGCGCTACGCCCCCTCCCGCCTGGCCGACTGCCTCGTCGACGCCTCGAACCCCCTGGGCGCCGGCCCGGAGCTGGCCCGGGGATTGCAGGCGCCGCGGGCCGCGGACTAGGATATCGGGCTCGTCGCGGCCGGCGCGCTTCCCGTCGGCCGCCGGCGTCTCGACTCCCTCCGACCGAGGCCCTTCCCCGCGCGCATGGACACGACCCTGCCCCAACGACTGCAGAAGTCCGTCTCCGGCTCCTTCCGCAAGACGGCCCTGCTCCAGAAGCGGGTGCGCGAGCTGATCCGCGGCGCGGCGCCCCTGATCGAGACGCGCGAGAAGAACCCGATCAAGATCGCCTTCCTCGAGATGGAGCGCGGGCTGATCGAGCTCATCCCGGAGGAGGAGAAGCCGCTGCTCTGAGCCGCGCCGCCCGCGCGGCGCGAGGAGCCGGCTCTCGGGCGGGCGTGCCGGGCCGACCCGAATGGCTGGCGGAGCGCGGCGGAGCGGTCGAGCTCTTGCGCCTGCCGGCGGCGCTGTTCGGCGCGCTGGGCGCGGCGCGCTCGGGCCTGTACGCGCGCGGGATCCTGCGCGCCGCCGCGCTCGAGGTGCCGGTCGTCTCGGTCGGCAACCTGACGACCGGCGGCACCGGCAAGACGCCCTTCGTCGCCTTCCTGTGCCGCGCGCTGCGCGCGCGCGGGCGGCGGCCGGCCGTGCTCTCGCGCGGCTACGGCGCGCGCCGCGGCGCGCCGAACGACGAGGCGTTGCTCCTGGCGCGCGAGCTCCCCGACGTCGCGCTGCACGCCGACCCCGACCGCGTGCGCGGCGGCGAGCGGCTGGCGGCCGCGTCGGGCTGCGACGTCGTCGTGCTCGACGACGGCTTCCAGCACCGCCGCCTGGCGCGCGCGCTCGACCTGGTCCTGGTCGACGCGCTGCGGCCGTGGGGCTTGCCGCCGCCGACCTCGGGCGCGCGGGCGGTGCGCGCGCTCCTGCCGCGCGGGCTCCTGCGCGAGCCGCCGGCGGCGCTCGCGCGCGCCGACCTGGTCGTGCTGACGCGCACGGACCAGGTCGCGCCCGACGCGCTGGCCGCGCTCGAGGCGGAGCTCGAGCGCCAGGCGCCCGGGCGCCCGCTGGCGCACGCCGTGCATCGGCCGCGCGCGCTGCGTCCGGCCGTGCCCGGCGCCGCGGCGGGCGACCCGGCGCGGCTCGCCGGGCGCACGGTCGACCTGCTGAGCGCCGTCGGCAACGCCGACGCCTTCGAGCGCACGGTGCGCGCGCTCGGCGCGCGCGTCGCCGTGCACCGCGCGCTGCCCGATCACCACGACCACGCGCCCGCGGACCTGGCGGGGCTCGGCGCAGAGGGGCGCTGGATCGTGACGACGCAGAAGGACGCGGTGAAGCTCGAGCGCCTGGGGCTCGCGCCGGAGCGCGCGCCGCTGGCGCTCGAGGTCGAGCTCGCGCTCGTGCGCGGCGCGCCGGTCCTCGACGCCTTGCTCGACGCCTTGCCGCGCGGGCCGCGCGAGCGCGAGCGCGCCACGCTGCACGAGGGGCTGCATGGCTAGCCCCGCGCCGACGCACCCCGCGCGGCGCGCCGAGGCGGACTGGCCGGTTCCCTGGCAGAGCGTGTGGGGGCCCGCCGACGGGCCGGCCGAGCGCGCGCAGGCCTGGCTCGCGCTCGGCGCGCTGGAGGCGCTCGGGCGGCTGCCCGCGCCGGCGCGGCGCGCGGCGACGGCGCTGCTCGCGCGCGCCGCGCGCCGGCTCGACCGCCGCCACGCCGACGCGGCGCGCGCCTTCCTGCGCCAGGCGCTCGGGCCGCTCCCGCCGCGCGAGCTCGAGGCGCGCGTGCTGCAGGCCTACCGCCACTTCCTGCGCGTGCTCGTGGACGCGCACCGCTGGCCGCGCCTGGTGCCCTGGGAGCGCACGCTCGAGCGCTTCGACGTGCGCTGGAGCGAGGACGCGCGGCGCGCGGTCGCCTCGCGCTCGGGCTGCGTGTTCGTCACGGCGCACCTCGGCAACTGGGAGATCCTGGTGACGCTCGCGCCCTGGCTCGGCTTCGACCCGATGTACGCGATCGCGAAGCCGATGCGGAACCGCGCGCTGTCGCGCGCGGCGCAGGCCTCGCGCGAGGCGCGCGGCGTGCGCCTGCTGCCGCGCCGCGGCGCGATGGGGGACGCGCCGCGCGTGCTGGCCGCGGGCGGCTCGATCGGCATGCTGCTCGACCAGCGCGCGCGCCAGAAGCCGGTGCTGGCGCCCTTCTTCGGCCGGCCGGCGCGCTGCGACCGCTCGGCCGGCGTGCTGCTGCGGCGCGTGCGCGCGCCGCTCGTGCTCGTGTTCTGCACCTACGCGGACGAGCGCGACGCGCGCTTCCGGGTGGAGTTCCCGCGCGTCCTGTGGCCCGACGAGCTCGCCGGCGCCGGGCCCGCGCAGATCGCCCGGCGCGTGAACGAGGTCTTCGAAGGCGCCATCCTGGCCGCGCCCGAGCAGTACTTCTGGCTCCACGACCGCTACCGGGACACGCCCGAGGAGCCGGGCGCGGGCGAGGAGGCCGCGCTATGATCCCGTCGCTCCGGCGCCCGCGCGCGCCGCTGGCGAGGCCCGCATGATCATCGTCACCGGAGGCGCCGGCTTCGTCGGCTCGAACCTCGTCCGCGGCCTGAACCGCCGCGGCGTCGACGACATCCTGGTCGTGGACGACCTCGAGAACGGCGAGAAGCACCGCAACCTGAACGCGCTCGACTACCTGGACCTGGTGGACTGGCGCGACTTCGGCGCGGACCCGGCGCGCTACGTCTCCGGCACGCTCGAGGCGCTGATCCACCAGGGCGCCTGCTCGGACACGATGGTCCACGACGGCCGCGCCATGCTGGCCGCGAACCACGAGGCCTCGAAGCGCATGCTCGAGCTCGCGCTCGGGCGCTGCCCGTTCCTGTACGCCTCCTCGGCGGCGGTCTACGGCGACGGCGCGCGCGGCTTCCGCGAGGAGCTCGCCTGCGAGGACCCGCTCAACGTCTACGGCTACTCGAAGCACCTCTTCGACCGCCACGTGCGGCGCGTGCTGCCGCGCGCGCGCACGCAGGTCGTCGGTCTGCGCTACTTCAACGTGTACGGACCGCAGGAGGCGCACAAGGGACGCATGGCCTCGGTCGTGCACCAGTTCCACCGCCAGATCCAGGCCGGCGGCGCGCTGCGCGTCTTCGCCGGCAGCGAGGGCTTCCGGCGCGACTTCGTGTTCGTGGACGACTGCGTGGCGGTCAACCTGCACTTCCTCGACGAGGGCCGCACGAGCGGCGTCTTCAACTGCGGCTCGGGCCGCGCCGAGAGCTTCCTCGACCTGGCGCGCGCCGCGGCCGGCCACTACCCCGGCGCGCGCATCGAGGAGGTGCCCTTCCCCGACGCGCTGGTCGGCAAGTACCAGGCCTACACGCAGGCCGACCTGGGCGCGCTGCGCGCCGCGGGCTACGAGCGCGAGTTCACGCCGCTCGCCGACGGCGTCGCGTCCTACGTGCGGGTCCTGCAGCAGAGCGACGGCTACTACCGCCGCGAGGGCGCGGCGTGAACGAGGCCGACCTGCAGCACGCGATCGAGCGCCTGGGGCGCCCGCGCGTCCTGATCGTGGGCGACCTGATCCTCGACCGCTACGTGACGGGCGAGGTGCAGCGCATCTCGCCCGAGGCGCC
>CADEGS010000251.1 GCA_902826945.1 uncultured bacterium
GGCCTCGTCGCGCCGCCAGGCGCGACCCCATCGTCGCGCAGCGACGGAAGCACGTATCCGGTGCGGTCCCTCGGGTCGCCTCGGGGCGTGTCTCTTGCGGCGGGGTGGCCCCGACCTTGTGGACCGGGGACCGCTCGCAGCCCCGAGGCTCCGACCCGCCCACCCACGGCGCGCCGGCGCGGGTGTTGAACGCCGGCCGCGCAGTTGGGATAAGAGCCGGTGATGCAGACCTGGGCGCTCGCGAACCAGAAGGGCGGCACGGGCAAGACCACCACGGCGATCAACCTCGCCGCCGCGCTCGCCTCGCAGGGCAAGCGCGTGCTGCTGGTGGACCTCGACCCCCAGGCGCACGCGACGCTGGGGCTGGGCTGCGACGGCTCGGCCGGCCCGTCCGTGGTGGACGCGCTGCGCGGGCGCGCGGGCCTGACCGAGGCGCTGCGCGCGGTGCCGGGCGGCTTCCACCTCGTGCCGGCCACGCTCGCGCTGGCCGAGTTCGAGGAGGAGGCCGAGCACGCGCTCGGGCCGGAGCGCGTGCTCGGCGGCGTGCTCGAGGCCGTCCTGGACCGCTACGACTGGGCCATCCTCGACTGCCCGCCGCGCGCCGACGGCGTCCTGTGCGCCAACGCCGTGCGCGCCAGCGACACGGTGCTGCTCGTGGTCGAGACCGGCGCCTTCGCGCTGCAAGGGGCGCTGCGCGCGCGCACGATCTTCGACGAGCTCGCGCGCGGCCTGGGGCGCGCGCTCGACGTGCGCATCCTGGCCACGCTCTTCCAGCCGCGCTCGCCGTTCTCGCGCGAGGTGCTGGTCGCGATGCAGGCGCGCTTCGGACGCGCCATGCTCGACTCGGTCGTGCGCGAGAGCGTGCGGCTGCGCGAGGCCGCCGGGTTCGGCGTGCCCGTGCGCCAGCTCGACCGCGAGTCCGCCGCCGCGCGCGACTTCGAGGCGCTGGCGCGCGAGGTGATGGAGCTCGGACGGCGCGCCGCGCCGCGCGCGGAGCGCGTTCCCGCCGTCGAGGGGCTGCCATGAAGGATCTGTCGCTCCTGTGCAACCTGCACGCCGAGGGTCCCGCCACCCTGACGCTCCTGCGGCGCGACGGGTGCGAGTCGCTCTCGGCCCTGCTCGAGTACGAGCCGCGCGACCTGGCGCGTCTGCTCGAGTGGGACGACGCGCGCGCCGAGCGCTTCTTGCGCGAGGCCGCCGAGCTGGGCGAGCGACTGGCCGACGGCCTGCTCGAGCCGGAGGCGGTGCTGGCCGTGGACGAGGCGTTCGAGGCGGAGGACGAGGGCGCGGAGGAGCCGGAGCCCGAGGAGGCCGCCGCGCCGCTGCGCGGGGTCCTGCTCGCCTGGCGCAGCCTCGACGAGCGCGAGCCTCCCGCGCCTCCCGTGGGCTACGTCCTGCCGCGTCCGCCGGAGCCGGCGGGCACGGCGCTGCGCGCGCTGGCGCTCGAGGGCCTCGAGCCCGACCTCCTGCGCCGGCTGGCCGAGGCCGGCGTGCGCACGGCCGAGGAGCTCGCCCGCCGCCCGCCGCTCGAGCTCGCACGCGCGCTCGACCTCGGCCTCACGCGCGTGCTGCGGCTGCGCTTCCTGGTCGGCCGCGCCACGCGCACGGCGGCCGCGCGGCCGCTCTAGCCGTCCTTGCTGCCGGCCGAGAGGAAGCCCTCCAGCCGGCTCTGCCACTGCGGGTTCTTCGGGTCGAGCTCGATGCAGCGGCGGATGGTCGTCAGGGCCTCCTCGCGGTGCCCGAGCTCGAACAGGCAGCAGGCCAGCGTGTCCACCACGTAGGGATCGGACGGCGCGATCTCGGCGCAGCGGCGCGCGACCTCGAGCGCGAAGCGCAGGTCGTCGGGCACGAGGTGCTTGCGGTACTCGTAGAGGTACCACGCGACGTTGTTCCCGACGCTCGCGCGCAGGTCGTCGGGCACGGTGCTCCACAGCGAGCGGCAGGCCTCCAGCCACTTCGCGAGGTGCCGGCCGGCGTCCTCCGGCGAGCGCGCGCGGTCGAAGTGCAGCCGCTCGTACGTCCACAGCGCCTGCCAGGCGGGGTAGGCGAGCTCGGCGGGCGGCCCCTCGTCGAGGTAGGCGTAGACCGGCTCCAGGCGCAGGTCCTGCTTCACGCCGGACAGGAGCGTCCTCAGGCGCACGCGCCGCGCGGGCGCCGAGCGTCCCTCGGGATCGCGCTCGAGGATCGCGCGGATCTGCTCCTCCGCGCCCGCGGCGTCGCCGAGCTTGTCGAGCTTCTGCGCCAGCTGGAAGCGCGCCTCGAGGTCGCCCGGGTCCGTCTTCAGCAGCTCGCGCAGGTGGTGCAGGGTGCCCTCGTTGCGCTCGATGCGGCGCACCTGCGCGAGGAATGCCTGGGGCGCGAGGTAGTCGGTCAGGACGTCGCGCACCTCGCCGTCGGGGTTCAGGAACACGAGCGTGGGGTAGGTGCGCACGTGGAAGAGCTTCGCCAGCGGCTGGCCGCGCTCGCTCTCGGCGTCGATCGCGTAGCAGAGCACGTCCTTCAGCTCGCCGACCACCGCGGGGTCGCGCAGCGTGGTCCGCTCGAGCTTGCGGCACCACACGCACCACGAGGTCCAGAACTCGACGAAGACCAGGCGCTCCTCGCGGGCCGCGCTGGCGAGCAGGTCGTCCCAGGTGCCGGCGAACCAGGGGACCTGGACGTCCTGCGCCTGGACCGCGACGGCCCGGGCCGCGGCGGGAGCGGGCGCGGGCTCGCACGGGGCGGCGTTCGCGAGGGCGAGGATCGAGGCGCAGAGGAGCATGTCTTCGGTGGTCCGCAGGGCGGCGGTCGCCCATGGTATTTCGGCCGGCTCCGGCCGCCAGTCGAGCCCCCATCCCGCAGGGTCGGCGGACGGCCGGTCCGGCCGCATGCGGGCCTTCTCGGAGCGGCTTTTCGTACCATACGCCTTCCTTACCGAAGCCGATCGACCCCGGCCCGCCGGGCGCGCGCAGGATGTGCGCCGTGACCTCCACGACTCCCTCGAGCCAGCATCTGATCCCCGAGAGCTCCGCCCGCCCGGCGGACGACCCGATCTTCGCGCTCGCCGCCGAGGCCGAGCGTCGCGCGCGCGCGGGCGAGGACGTCCTGAACTCGACCATCGGCGCGCTGACCGACGACACGGGCCGGCTGGCGCTCTTGCCCTCGGTGTTCGAGGCCATGCAGCGCGTGCCGCGCCACGTGGCCGCTGCGTACGCGCCGATCGCCGGCCCGGCCGCCTACCTCGAGGCCGTGCGGCGCGACCTGTTCGGCGAGGGAGCGCTCTTCGCCGACTCGCTCGCCGTGGCGACGCCGGGCGGCACGGGCGCGTGCCACCACGCGATCGTCAACTTCCTCGAGCCGGGCCAGAAGCTCCTGACCGCGTCGTACTTCTGGGGCCCCTACGGCACGCTCGCGACGCACACGCGGCGCGGGCTCGCGACCTTCCGCACCTTCCGCCCGGACGGGCGCCTCGACGTCGGCGCCTTCGCCGAGGCGCTGCACGAGCTGATCCTGCGCCAGGGCCGCGCGCTGGTCTTCCTGAACACGCCCTGCCACAACCCGACGGGCTACGCGCTCGACGACGAGGACTGGCAGGCGCTGGGCGACGCGCTGCTCGACGCGGGCGAGCGCGGCCCCGTGACGCTCCTGTGCGACCTGGCCTACGCCAAGTTCGCGCCGCCGGGGCCGGAGCTCTGGCTGCGCCACGTCGAGCGCCTCGCCGGCCGCGTCGGGTGCCTCTTCGCCTGGACGGCCTCGAAGGCCTTCGCGCAGTACGGCGCGCGCGTGGGCGCGCTGGTCGCGCTCGCGCCCGACCCCGAGGAGCGCACGCGCATCGGCAACGCGCTCTCCTTCTCCTGCCGCGGCACCTGGTCGAACTGCAACCACCTCGGCATGCTGGCCGTGGCGGAGCTGTTGCGCGACCGCGAGCTGCGCGCGCAGAGCGACCGCGAGCGCGACGAGCTGCGCCGGCTGCTCGGCGAGCGCGTGACGGCCTTCAACGCCCTGGCGCGCGAGAGCGGGCTCTCCTTCCCGCGCTACGAGGGCGGCTTCTTCGTGACGGTCTTCACGCCCGACGCGGCGCGCACCGCCGAGCGCATGCGCGCCGACGGCGTGTTCGTCGTGCCGCTGCAGGGCGCCGTGCGCGTCGCCCTGTGCTCGACGCCGGTGCGCTCCGTCCCGCGCCTGGTCGAGTCGCTGCGGCGCGCCGTGCTGGCCGCGCGCGGCTGAGCGCGGCGCTCCCGGCCGGCATGGGGGCCTCGCTCGTCAACGCCGCGCGGCGCGCGGGGCCGCTCGGGCCGCCGCCCCCGCGCGAGCCGCTGGCCTTCCACCGCCGGCTGCCCGGCTACGCGCCGACGCCGCTCGTGGCCTCGGACGCGCTGGCGCGCGCGGCCGGCGTCGGCGCGCTGCTCGTCAAGCTCGAGCGCGAGCGGCTCGGCCTGCCCTCGTTCAAGGTGCTGGGCGGGTCGTGGGCGACCTGGCGGCTGGTCGCGCGCGCGCTGGGCGGCGCGCCCGAGGGCTGGGACACGCTCGACGCGCTGCGCGCGCGGCTGGAGCCGCTGCGCCCGCGCACGCTCGTCACCGCCACCGACGGCAACCACGGGCGCGGCGTGGCGCGCGTGGCGCGCCTCTTCGGCTTCGACGCGCACGTGCTCGTGCCGCGCGGCACCGCGGCGGCGCGCTGCGCGGCGATCGCCGCGGAGGGCGCCCGCCTGGACGTGGTGGACGGCACCTACGACGACGCGGTCGCGCGCGCCGCGGCCCTCGCGCGCGCGGCGGCGGGGCGCGCCTGGCTCGTGCAGGACACCTCGTGGGAGGGCTACGACGAGGTGCCGCGCTGGGTCGTCGAGGGCTACGCGACGCTCTTCCTCGAGGTGGACGAGGCGCTGGCCGCGCGCGGCGCGGCGCCGCCAGAGCTCGTGCTGGTCCCGGTCGGCGTGGGCGCGCTGCTCGCGGCGGCGCTGGCGCACGCCGCGCACGCCTGGCCGGGCGCGCGCGTCGTCAGCGTCGAGCCGCTGGGCGCCGACTGCGCGCGCGCCGCGCTCGCCGCGGGCCGCGTCGTGCGCCTGGAGGGCCCCGCCACGCACGCCTCGGTGATGGCCGGCCTGAACTGCGGGACGCTGGCGACGCTGGTCTGGCCGCTCGTGCGCGACGGCCTGGCGGGCGCGCTGGCGATCGAGGACCGCTGGTGCCTGGAGGCCATGCGCGCCCTCGCGCGCGAGGGGCACGCGGTGGGGGAGAGCGGCGCCGCCGCGCTGGCGGGCCTCTTCGCGCTGCGCGCGGACCCGGCGCACGCGCCGCTCGCGCGCGCGCTCGCGCTCGGCCCGCGCACGCGGGTGCTGCTGCTCGCCACCGAGGGCGTGACGGATCCCGAACACTGGGCGCGCGTCGTCGGCGCCTGAGCGCCGGCTAGGATCTCGGCGTGCAGGCGGCGGACGTCTACCTCCACGGCAGCTCGGAGCGCGAGCAGGAGCGGCTGGCCTTGATGGGCTCGCTGCTCGAGGCCGGCTCGCTGGCGCAGCTCGCGCTCGCGCCGGGCGAGCGCGTGCTCGACCTCGGCACGGGCACGGGCCTGCTGGCCGCCGCGATGGCGCGCGCGGTGGGCCCGGGCGGGCGCGTCGTGGCGGTCGAGCGCGACCCGCGCCAGGCCGCGGCCGCGCGCGCGAACGCCGCGCCGCTCGGCGCGCGATTGGAGGTGCGCGAGGGCAGCGCCTACGACCCGCCGCTCGCTCCGGACGAGCAGGGCTCGTTCGACGTCGTGCACGCGCGCTTCCTGCTCGAGCACCTCGACCGCCCCGCGCGCGCGGTGGCGGCGATGGTGCGCGCGGCGCGGCCCGGCGGCCGCATCGTGCTGGTGGACGACGACCACTCGCTGATGCGCTTCGAGCCCGACCCGGGCGGGATGCGCGAGCTCTGGGACGCCTACTGCGCGCTCTACGAGCGCCTGGGCAAGGACCCCTGGATCGGCCGCAAGCTGGT
>CADEGS010000252.1 GCA_902826945.1 uncultured bacterium
GGCCTGGCCGAGCAGTCGGTCTTCCCCGAGATCGACTTCGACAAGCTCGAGTTCACCCAGGGCATGGACATCACGTTCGTGACGGACGCGCCCGACGACGAGCAGGCCTTCTTCCTCCTGCGCGAGCTCGGCATGCCCTTCCGCACCAACCAGAGCGAGGCCTGATCCATGGCCAAGACGTCCCTGATCCACAAGGCGGCCCGCAAGCCGAAGTTCTCCTCCCGCCTGATCCGGCGCTGCCAGATCTGCGGGCGCGTGCGCGCCGTCTACCGCAAGTTCGGGGTCTGCCGCATCTGCCTGCGCGAGCGGGCGCTGCGCGGCGAGGTGCCCGGCATGCGCAAGGCCTCCTGGTAGGAGCTCCCGAGCCATGATGACCGATCCCATCTCCGACATGCTCACGCGCATCCGCAACGGCGCCGCCACGCGCCGCCCGTCCGTGCGCATGCCGGCCTCCAAGCTGAAGGTGTCCCTCGCCCAGGTGCTGGTCGACGAGGGCTACGTCCGCGCCTACGAGGTCGAGCCCGGAAAGCCCTCGAGCACGCTGCGCGTCGACCTGAAGTACGGCCCCGACGGCGAGCAGGTGATCCGCTCGATCGAGCGCGTGAGCAAGCCCGGCCGGCGCGTGTACTCCGGCCCGAAGGAGCTGCCGAAGGTCCTGCGCGGCCTCGGCGTCTACGTCCTCTCCACGCCCAAGGGCGTCGTCTCGGACCGCGTGGCCCGCCTCGAGAACGTGGGCGGCGAGGTCCTCTGCAAGATCTCCTGACATGTCCCGCATCGGAAGACTGCCCATCGCCATCCCCAAGGGCGTCGAGGTCCAGGCCGCCGGCCGCACGGTGACGGTGAAGGGCCCGAAGGGGAGCCTGTCGCTCGAGCTGCGCGGCGAGGTCGAGCTCGACGTCCAGCCGAAGGAGCTCGTCGTGCGCCCGAACGGCAAGGGCGGCGCGATCGAGTCCCGCGCCTACCACGGCATGACGCGCGCGCTGCTCGGGAACATGGTCACGGGCGTGACCAAGGGCTACGAGAAGGTGCTCGAGATCGTCGGCGTGGGCTGGAACGCCTCCGGCCAGGGCCGGAAGCTGACCCTCAACATCGGCTTCTGCCACCCGATCGTCTTCGAGGTCCCCGCGGGCATCGAGGTCGAGACGCCGAAGCCCGTCGAGATCTACCTGCGCGGCGCGGACAAGCAGGCGGTCGGCCAGTTCGCGGCCACCATCCGCTCCGTGCGCCCGCCCGAGCCCTACAAGGGCAAGGGCATCCGCTACAGGGGCGAGCACGTCCGCCGCAAGGCCGGGAAGAGCTTCGGGAGCTGAGCGACATGACCGCCATCGACATCAAGAACCGCCGCCGTCAGCGCCGGCGCTTCCACGTCCGCAACCGCCTGAGCACGAGCGAACGCCCGCGCCTCAGCGTGCACCGCTCCGTGGCGCACACCTACGCCCAGGTGATCGACACGAGCGGCCGCACGCTGTGCGGCCTCGGCACCACCGGCAAGGCGATCGCGGGCGAGCTCGCGGGCAAGACCAAGACCGAGAAGGCGGCCGTGATCGGCAAGGAAATCGCGCGCATGGCCCTCGAGAAGGGCGTGAGCACGGTCGTGTTCGACCGCGGCTGCTCCAGGTACCACGGCCGCGTCAAGGCGCTGGCCGACGCCGCCCGCGAGGCCGGGCTCCAGTTCTAGGAAGCCATGAAGACGAAGCTCAACTACCTCGACACGACCGAGGCCGCGACGGTCGAGAACATCAGCGAGATCCTGCTGCGGATCAACCGCTCGGCGGCGGTGGTCAAGGGCGGCCGGCGGTTCTCGTTCTCCGCGCTGGCGGTGGCCGGCAACCGCGGCGGGCTGGTCGGCCACGGCTTCGGCAAGGCGCGCCAGGTGCCCTCGGCCATCGAGAAGGCGAACAAGGACGCGCGCAAGCACCTGATGCGCGTGCCGCTGGACGCGCAAGGGACCATCCCGCACGAGACCTCGGGCCGCTTCTGCGGCGCGCTGATCCGCATGATCCCGGCCTCGCCCGGCACGGGCATCATCGCCGGCGCGTCGGTGCGCGCGGTGTGCGAGATGGCCGGGATCAAGGACATCCTGACCAAGGCCTACGGCTCGACCAACCCGATCAACCTCGTCAAGGCCACGTTCCACGCCCTGGCCCAGCTGCGCACGCCCGAGGCGATCGCCGAGCTGCGCGGCGTGAAGCTGTAGGAGACGGCCATGGACCTGAAGAGCGTCTGCAACAAGGGCACCAAGCACCGCGTGCGCATGCGCGTGGGGCGCGGCATCGGCTCCGGCAAGGGCAAGACCTGCGGCCGCGGCCACAAGGGCTGGGGCGCGCGCTCGGGCTCGTCGCGCCGCTCGGGCTACGAGGGCGGCCAGATGCCGATCTACCGGCGCGTGCCGATCCGCGGCTTCACGAACGCGCGCTTCCGCACGGACTACACGATCGTCAACGTCGACACGCTGTCGGCCTTCGCCGACGGCGACACGGTCGACATGGCGGCGATCCTGGAGCGCGGCCTGACGAGCCCGGTCACCAAGCTCCTCAAGGTGCTCGGCAACGGCGCCCTGGAGCGGCGCCTGACGGTCCACGCGCACAAGTTCTCGAAGAGCGCCGTGGAGAAGATCCAGAAGGCGGGCGGCACCGTCGTGGTGCTGGAAGCCGGTGCTGCGCCGGCGGCCGCCGAGTGAGGACGGCATGAGCGTCGCGCTGCAACTGCTCCGCATCCCCGAGACGCGCAAGCGGATCGTCACCACGGTCCTGCTCCTGGTCTGCTACCGGCTCGGGTTCCACATCCCGATCCCGGGGCTGAGCCCGCAGTTCCTGCGCGACCTCTCCAGCCGCTCGAGCTCCGCCTTCGGCCTGCTCTCGGCCTTCTCCGGCGGCGCCATCGGGCAGACGGCGATGTTCTCGCTGGGGATCATGCCCTACATCTCGGCGTCGATCATCTTCTCCGTGCTGGCGAAGGTGTCGCCGCAGATCGAGGCGCTCCAGAAGGAGGGCGCGACGGGGCAGAAGAAGATCAACCAGTGGACGCGCCTGTCCGTCGTCCCCATCAGCCTGCTGCAGGCGCTGATGATCTGGTTCGGCGTGATCCGCAAGGAGCCGGCGATGCTCTCGTCCACCGCCGGCGAGGGCGTGGGGACGATGGTCGTCGTCGTGCTGGCGCTCATGGCCGGCGCGATCTTCGTCATGTGGCTGGGCGAGCTGATCACCGAGTACGGGGTCGGCAACGGCGCCTCGCTGATCATCATGTCCGGCATCATCGCGACGATGCCGGCGGGGATCGCCAGCCTGCTCGCGCAGCAGGAAGACGCCTACAACTCGATCCTGACCCTGATCGGCATCTGGATCACGATCGTGCTCGTGATCGTCTGCATCCAGAAGGGCGAGCGCCGCATCCCGATCCAGTACGCGCGCCTGACGCGCGGGCGCCGCGTGTACGGCGGGCAGCGCCACTACCTGCCGATCAAGATCAACATGGCCGGCGTCATGCCGATCATCTTCGCCTCCGCGCTCCTGATCCTGCCCAGCGTGGTCTTCGGCCTGCTGGGCTGGGACTCGGTGAACGCGGTGATGAACGACGCGGGCGGCTTCGTCCACGTCACGCTGAGCCTGGTCCTGGTGTTCGCCTTCTGCTTCTTCTGGAACAACCTGATGTTCCGGCCGGAGGAGATCGCCGACAACCTGCGCGAGGCCGGCTCGTTCATCCCCGGCATCCGCCCGGGAGCGCGCACGGCCAGCTACATCAAGGCCATCCTGACCCGCATCACGCTCGCGGGCGCGGTCTTCCTGGCCGTGCTGGCGGTGCTGCCTAACTTCATCACCGGCAGCGTGCCGGGCCTCCCGCCGCACCTGGCGTACTTCCTCGGCGGCACCTCGGTGCTGATCGTGGTCGGCGTGGCGATGGACCTCGTAGACAGGCTCAACGCGCAGCTCGTGATGCGCAACTACGACGGATTCGTCAAGGGCAAGGGCGGTCGCGGCGGCATCGGCTCCGGCTGGGCCCGCAAGGGCTGAGGATGAAAACGGTGGTCATCCTCCTCGGAGCACCCGGCGCAGGGAAGGGCACGCAGGCCGCCAGGCTGAGCGCGGAGCTCTCGCTACCGCACGTCTCGACCGGCGACCTCCTGCGCGAGCACCGCGCGCAGGGCACGCCGCTCGGGCTCGAGGCCAAGCGCTTCATGGACGCCGGCGAGCTGGTGCCCGACCAGGTCGTGCTCGACATGCTGTTCGAGCGCGTCGGCCGTCCCGACTGCGCCGAGGGCTACCTGCTGGACGGCTTCCCGCGCACGACGCCGCAGGCGCGGGCGCTCGACGCCCGCCTGGGCCCGGTGCGCCTGAGCGTGATCGACCTGGAGGTCTCCGACGAGGCCATCGTCGGGCGCGCGGCCGGCCGCCTCCTGTGCCGCGGCTGCAGCGCGATCTACCACGCGACGAGCGCCCCGCCCGCGCAGGCCGGGCGCTGCGACCGCTGCGGCGGCGAGCTCTACCAGCGTCCCGACGACAAGGCGGACGTCGTGCGCGAGCGGCTGCGCGTGTACCACCAGAAGACGCGTCCGCTGGCGGACCACTACCGCGCGCAGGGCGTCCTGCGCTCCGTCGACGGCGAGCGCGCTCCGGACGAGGTCTTCCGATCGCTGCTCGAGCAGGTGCGGGGGCGCTAGGCCATGGCCAAGGAAGAGCCCATCACCGTGGAGGCCGTGGTCACCGAGTCGCTGCCCAACGCCCGCTTCCGGGCGCGCCTGGAGTCGGGGCACGAGATCCTGGCCCACGTCAGCGGCAAGATGCGCATGCACTACATCCGCATCCTGCCCGGCGACAAGATCACCGTGGAGATGTCCCCCTACGACCTGACCAAGGGTCGGATCGTGTACCGGGGCGAGCGTAGGAAGAGGGATGGCTGATGAAGGTACGAACGAGCGTCCGCCGCATCTGCATGCACTGCAAGATCGTCCGGAGACGTGGCGTGGTCCGCGTGATCTGCAAGGCCGATCCCAACCACAAGCAACGTCAAGGCAAGTAGCCGGAGCCCCGTCATGCCGCGCGTCATCGGTGTCGACATCCCCAACAACAAGCGCCTCGAGATCTCGCTGACCTACATCTTCGGGGTCGGTCGCACGACCGCGAAGAAGGTCTGCGAGGGCCTGAGCCTCGACCCTGGCATGAAGGCCGGCGAGCTCACCGAGGAGCAGATCAGCCAGATCGCGACCTACGTCCAGAGGAACTACTCGGTCGAGGGGCAGCTGCGTCGCACGATCGCGGGCAACATCAGCCGCCTGCGCGACATCGGCTGCTACCGCGGCCTGCGCCACCGGCGCGGGCTGCCCGTGCGCGGGCAGCGCACGCGCACGAACGCCCGCACGCGCAAGGGGCCGAAGAAGACCGTCGCCGGCAAGAAGTCCGTGAAGGGGATGAAGTAGCGCGCCCCCGGGCGCCACGAAGACCATGGCCAAGACCACCAAGAAGAAGGTCAAGCGCACCGTCGCCCGCGGCGTCGTGCACATCAAGGCGACCTTCAACAACACGCACGTCACGATCACCGACCAGAACGGCGACACGATCGCCTGGGGCGCGGCCGGCGCCGTCGGCTTCAAGGGCACGCGCAAGAGCACTCCCTACGCAGCGCAGCGCGCCGCCGACAAGGCCGCGACCGCCGCCAGCCGGCAGGGGATGAAGGAGGTCGAGGTGCGCGTGAAGGGCGTCGGATCGGGCCGCGAGTCGGCCATCCGCGCGCTGTCCGCCTCCGGCCTCAAGGTGCTCTCGATCGAGGACGTCACGCCCCTGCCCCACAACGGATGCCGCGCGCGCAAGCGCCGCCGCGTCTGATCCCGAGCCCAGGAACCGCACATGGCCCGCTACATCGACAACAAGTGCAAGCTCTGCCGCCGAGAGGGCATGAAGCTCTTCCTCAAGGGGCAGCGCTGCTTCACCGACAAGTGCGCGATCTCGCG
>CADEGS010000253.1 GCA_902826945.1 uncultured bacterium
GGCGCGCTCTCCGCGGGAGCGGGCTCGCGCGCCTCGCCGTCGCTCGCGGGCGCGGGCTCGAGGACGGGCGCCGCGCGCGGCGGCGCGCGCCGCCGCGCGCCGGGCGCGGGCGTCGCCGCCTGCTCCGCCTCGCTGCGCCGCGGGCGCGCGTCGCCTTCCTCCTGGACGCGCTCGAAGATCCGCTGCCAGGACTCGTCCACGCTCTGCGCGTCGCCCTTCCACTCCTCGAAGAGCGCCTGCACGTAGCCGGCGTTGACGCCGTAGTCCTTCTCGAAGTCGAAGCCCATCGCTCGGATCCTGGCAGCCTTTCGGGGCGCCTTCCCCACCCCGGGGAAGAGGCGCCGGGCCTACTCTAGCCGGCCGCGGCGGTCGGCCCCACCGGGAGGCGGTCGGGCGGACCGCGAAGAGCCCCGCGCAGCGCCGCCAGCACGGCGGTGCCCGGGCGGACCGCCGCGCGCGACGGCGGCGCGCCTCCCCCGTCTCCGCCGAGGGCGCGGCGGCGCTCGACCGGCGGCGCGGGTCGCGCTCAGTCCGGACCGGCCAGCAGCGCGTCGAGGCGGGCGAAGCTCGGGTCCATGCCGGCCTGCAGGTCGGGGCCGCGCGCGTCGTCGCGCGCCGCGCGCGAGGGGTAGGTGACGGTCAGCTCGATCGACGTCCTGCCGTCGCGCTCGGAGAGCACGAGCGTGTTGCGGGTCTCCGGCCACTCGGGACCCCAGCGCTCGACCGTGACCAGACGCTCCGGCGGGAGGACCTCCTCGAAGGTCCCCCCCACCGTCGTCAGCGCGCCGCTCGCCTTGCGCCACACGTAGCGCCACGCGCCGCCGGGGCGCAGGTCGATCTCGCAGGACGGCATCTCCCAGCCGGGCCCGAGCAGCCAGCGGCGCACGTCCTCCGGCCGCGTCCAGGCGTCGAACACGCGCCGGCGCGGCGCGGCGACGTCGCGGCGGATCACGATCTCGCGCTCGCCGCGGGTCGTGTAGGAGGTGCTTCCGGTCTCGGGGGACGTCGCTCTGGCGCTCATCGGCTGTCCTGTCGGGTGCGGATCGGTGGGAGAGCGGAAGAGGCGCCGCGTGCGGGCTCCCTGCACGAAGCGGGCCAGCCGCTTCCCGCCGCGCGTCGCGGCCCGCGCTATCCTGGGCGCTGCGGAGCCCTCCCCCATGCCGATCCAAGAGACGAACCCGAGCGGCGCGCAGGCGCTGCTCGCCGGCCCCGAGCCGTGGACCCTGGTCGACGTGCGCACGCCGGAGGAGTTCGCCGCCGGCCACGCGCCCGGCGCCTTCAACGTGCCGGTCGCGCTGCGCGGCCCCTACGGCATGCAGCTCAACCCCGGGTTCGTCGCCGTCGTGCGCCGGCACTTCGCCGCGGACGACAAGCTGCTCCTGACCTGCGCGGCGGGGGTGCGCTCGCGCCACGCGTGCGAGCTGCTCGCCGCCGAGGGCTTCACCGCGCTCGCCAACCTGAACGGCGGCATGCACGGCGGACCCGACGCGAGCGGCACCAAGGTCGAGCCGGGCTGGCAGAGCCTGGGCCTGCCCGTGACCCGCGAGCCGCTGGCCGGGCGGAGCTGGCCCGAGCTCGCGCAGGGATGATCCGGCGCCGCCCGCGCGAGCGGTCGGAGCCGCCTTCGCGCTCGGCCCCGGCGACGGTCGCGCTCGCGGTCCTGCCCGCGCGCGCCGGCCTCCTGGCGCGGCGCATGGGACGCCCCGGGCGAGCGCGGCCTCGGCTCCCATGGCGTCTGACGCGGAGCCGCGCACCGTGCGGCCGCTCCCGGCCGTCTCGTCGCGCGGCACGTCGCTTGCACGCCGACCGGAGCGCTCTCCCCCGGCGCGCCCCGATGAGCCGCCTCCGGATCGACAGGCTGCCGCGCGCCCTGCGCGGCCCGGCGCGCGTGCTCGCGCGCTCGGCGGCGCAGGTCGTCTCGCACGACGTGCTGACGCTCGCCGCGGCGATGGCGTTCTACACCGGCCTGGCGCTGGCGCCGCTCCTGATCCTCTTGCTGTGGGCCTCCGGCCTCCTCGGGCCGGACCTGCGCGACAACCTCGTGCGCGAGGTCGTGTCGCTGGTCGGCCCCCAGGGCGGCGCGGCGATCGGCAGCCTGATCGAGGAGGCGGCCTCCGAGCGCGCGCAGCGGCGCACGGCGGGCGCGATCGGCCTGGTCGTGCTGCTCTTCTCGGCGACGGGCGTCTTCGCGCAGCTCCAGGCCTCGCTGAACGCGATCTGGGGCGTCGAGTCGAAGGCCGCGGGCGCGCTCTGGCTGTGGCTGCGCAAGCGCCTGCTCTCCTTCGGGATGCTGCTGACGCTGGGCTTCCTGCTGCTCGTCTCGCTCTTCGCCAGCGCGGCGGTGTCCGCGCTCGCGCAGCGGCTGGGCAGCAGCGGCATGGAGGCGCTCTTCAACCTCGTCGCGCCCTTCCTCGTCTACGTCGCCATCTTCGGCGCGATCTTCCTGTGGCTGCCCGACGTCGAGCTGCGCGTCGGGGACGTCGCGCTGGGCGCGGTCCTGACCGCGGCGCTCTTCACGCTGGGCAAGTGGGCGATCGGCCTGTACCTCGGCATGAGCACGATCGGCTCGGCCTACGGCGCCGCGGGCACGCTGGTCGTGTTCCTGAGCTGGACCTACTACTCGTGCGCGATCCTGTTCGTCGGCGCCGTGCTGACCTACCAGGTCGCCGCCGCGCGCCACCACGGCGTCCTGCGCGCGGAGAAGCACGCCGAGGCCGCCGACCCGGCGGGCAAGGAGCGGGCGATCGAGGAGGTCAGCGCGCGCGTCGTCGCTGCTCCCGACGGCCCGGCGCCGGGGCGCGAGGACGCTCGGGCCGGGGGAGCGTTGTAGAAAGCTCCGGAGCTCCGGCGACGACGGTCCGCCCGCGCCCGCGGGTAGACTCGGGCGCGCCGGGGCTGCGGAGGCCACGACGACGGACAAGCGTGCGGGGAAGGGGGCAGGCGGGACCGTCGCGGTCTCGGTGTCGCGCGCGGAGGCGCGCGGGAGCGGCTTCGTGGTCGCGCTCGCCGCCGCGTTCGCCGCCGTCGCCGCGCGCTGGCTGATCGATCGCTGGCTGGACCAGACGCTGGCGCTCGTCACCCTGCCGGCCGCCGTCGCGGTCACGGTGTGGCTGGCCGGACCGCTGCCGGCGCTGGTCACGACGGTCGTCGGGTACCTGGCCTGCGACTGGCTCTTCCTCGGATCGACGCACGCCTTCGGGCCTTACGACACGAGCGCGGTCGTCGGCGCCTGCGCCTTCCTCGTCTCGTGCTCGATCCTGATCGCCTTCGGCACGCTCGCGCGCAACGCGCGGGGCCAGGCGCGCGAGCGCGCGGAGCAGCTGCGCATCACGCTGGCCTGCATCGGCGACGCCGTCGTCACGACCGACGCGCAGTGCCGCGTCGACTACATGAACGCGGTGGCCGAGGCGCTCACCGGCTGGACGCGCGCGCAGGCGGCCGGCCGGCCGCTGCACGAGGTCTTCCGCATCGTGAACGAGGACACGCGCGCGCCGGTCGAGAACCCTGCGGAGCGCGCCCTGCGCGAGGGGCTCGTGGTCGGGCTGGCGAACCACACCGTGCTGCTCGCGCGCGACGGGAGCGAGCGCCCGATCGACGACAGCGCCGCGCCCATCCGCGACCGCCAGGGCCGCATCGTCGGCTGCGTGCTCGTGTTCCGCGACGTCGCCGAGCGCCGCGCCAGCGAGCTCGCCCTGCGCCAGAGCGAGGGCGAGCTGGCCGATTTCTTCGAGAACGCCACGATCGCGATCCAGTCGATCGGGCCCGACGGGACGGTCCTGCGCGCGAACCGCGCCCAGCTCGAGCTCCTCGGCTACGCGGCCGACGACTACGTCGGCCGGCCCGCGGCGCCGCACTTCGAGGACCCCGCCCTGGTCGAGGACATGCTGGCGCGCCTGCAGCGCGGCGAGAGCGTCGAGCGCGAGCCCGCGCGCCTCCTGCGGCGCGACGGCACGACGCGCGACGTCCTGATCAGCTCCAGCGGCCTCTTCCGGGACGGCGTGTTCGTGCACTCGCGCTGCTTCGCCCTGGACGTGACCGAGGTCCGGCGCGCGCAGCGCTCGCTGGCGCTCCTGGCGGCGATCGTGTCCGACTCGGACGACGCCATCGTCAGCAAGACGCTGGACGGGACGATCCTCTCCTGGAACGCCGGCGCGGAGCGCGTGTTCGGCTACCCGCCGGAGGAGGCCGTGGGGCGCTCGATCGACCTGATCATCCCCTCCGAGCTGCGCGAAGAGGAGCGCTCGATCCTCGAGCGCCTGCGCCGCGGCGAGCGCATCGACCACTTCGAGACCACGCGCGTCGCGAAGGACGGCCGCCGCCTGTCGATCTCGCTGACCGTCTCGCCGATCCGCGACGAGAGCGGACGCGTCGTGGGCGCCTCGAAGATCGCGCGCGACGTCACGGCGCACAAGGAGAGCGAGAGCCTGCTGCGCGAGAGCGAGACGCGCTTCCGCGTGGTGGCCGACAACGCGCCGATCCTGATGTGGCTGGACGACGCGCACGGCTGCACGTTCGTCAACCGCTCCTACCGCGAGTACCTCGGCCTGGCCGAGCTGCCCGAGGGGTCGGTGCTCGACTGGACGCCCTACGTGCACCCCGACGACCGCGCGGCCTACCTGGACGCCTACGCGCGCGCGCAGGCCGAGGGCACGCCCTTCCACGCCGAGTTCCGCTTCCTGCGCCACGACGGCGAGTACCGCTGGATGGAGTCGAGCGGCCTGCCGCGCTTCGGGCGCGGCGGCGAGCTCCTGGGCTTCGTCGGCTGCACGTACGACATCCACGACGCGCGCGCCGCCGCCAGCGCGCTGCGCGCCATGGACCGGCGCAAGGACGAGTTCCTGGCCACGCTGGCGCACGAGCTGCGCAACCCGCTGGCGCCGATCGCGAACGCGCTCGAGATCGTGCGCCGCGCCGAGGACGACCGCGACGCGCTGCGCCTGGCGCTGGACACGATCGAGCGCCAGCTGCGCCACATGGTGCGCCTGGTGGACGACCTGCTCGACGTCAGCCGCATCACGCGCGACCGCCTGGAGCTGCGCCGCGCGCGCGTCGAGCTGGGGCCGATCGTGCAGCAGGCGGTCGAGACCTGGCGCGCGCTCGCGCAGGAGGAGGGGCTGGCGCTGCACGCGCTCTTGCCCGCGGAGCCGCTGTGGCTCGACGCCGACCCGGTGCGCCTGGCGCAGGTCTTCGCCAACCTGGTCCACAACGCCTGCAAGTACACCCCGCGCGGCGGGACGATCACGGTGCGCGCGCGGGCCGAGGGCGACGAGGTCGAGGTCGGCGTGCGCGACGACGGCATCGGCATCCCGCGCGAGCAGCTCGAGGCGATCTTCGAGATGTTCTCGCAGGCCGACCCGGCGCAGGAGCGCTCGCGCGGCGGCCTCGGCATCGGCCTGACGCTCGTGCGGCGGCTGGTCGCGATGCACGGCGGCCGCGTGACGGCGCACAGCGAGGGTCACGGCCGCGGCAGCGAGCTCGTCGTGCGCCTGCCGCGCGCCGCGGGGCCGGCCGCGGCGCCGCCGGACGCGCCCGCCGCCTCGGCCGGCGCGAGGCGCTGCCGGCGCATCCTCGTCGTGGACGACAACCACGACCACGCCGCGTCGCTGGCGCTCCTCTTGCGCATGAGCGGGCACGACGCGCGCGAGGCGCACGACGGGCCGCAGGCGCTGGACGAGGCCGAGCGCTTCCGCCCCGAGGTCGTGCTGCTCGACATCGGCCTGCCCGGGCTCGACGGCCTGGAGACCTGCCGGCGCCTGCGCGCGCGCGAGTGGGCCGGGGAGCTGCGCCTGTTCGCCCTGACCGGCTGGGGCCAGGAGGAGGACCGCCGCCGCTCGCGCGAGGCCGGCTTCGACGACCACCTGGTCAAGCCCATCGACCACGCGCAGCTCCTGCGCCTGCTCGAGGCGCCGCCGGCCGAGCGCGCCTGA
>CADEGS010000254.1 GCA_902826945.1 uncultured bacterium
GGTGGCAGTCGCCGCAGGTGAAGGCCACCTGCTCGTGGTAGAGCTTGGCCAGCTCCGAGCCGGTCACCAGCGAGCCGTCCGCGTTCACGTCGTCGGCCAGGTTGGCCGCGGTGAAGGCCTGGTTGTTGAAGATGTCGCCCGGCGTCTGGCTGTTGCGCACGCTGTACACCGGGTGCTGGTCGAGCGAGCGGACGGCTCCGACCGAGGCCGAGCCGGCCGAGAACTGGTCGTCCTCCACCGCGCGGAACGACAGGTCGGCGGCCGTGTCGCCGTACAGGCCCTGGTTCTGCGGCACGGAGTTCTCGACGCCGGCCGTGAACAGCGCGCCCGAGAAGATGCCCGTCGAGGTCGCGAGCATGCTCTGCTCGACGCTCTCCGCGTGGTCCACGTGGCACTGGCCGCAGCCGCGACCGCGCGACGTGACGCGCAGGTCGCCCGGGTTGACGAACTGCAGGAAGTCGATCGCGGTGTAGTCGTGGCCGTCGACCGTGTAGTCGGGGAACGTGTCCAGGCCGGCGCGCGTCAGGCGGTTGAAGTAGGCGCGCGCGTCGGTCTCCCACTGCGCGCGGTCGCCGATCTCCGGCGGCGGCGGCACGTGGCTCGCCAGCTTGTCCGCGCCCTCGGGGTTGCCGCCGTGGCAGGTCGTGCACAGGAGCTGCGACGCCGTCCCGAAGGGGTGCGGGTTCTCGATCCCCGGCCCGGAGTAGTCGTTCGCGTCCGGCGTCCCGTTGTGGCACAGCATGCACGACTGCACCGCGGCGCTCTGCTGCCGCCCGCTCGACTCCCCGCTGCACCCGGCCAGGGCCAGGACGAAAGCCGCGGCGAGCACGCCTCCCGCCCCCCGATTCTCCAGCGACCGCGCTCCGCGCATGGCTTTCCCTCTCCCGCTCTCCCCCCGGACCCGAGCTCGTTCCCGCGCGGGTCCCTTCTCCGCGCTCGGGGCTAGATCGAAGGGGCGCCGTCGCGAACTTGAGACCCGTGCAAGCCCGGGGCAAGGCCGCGGAAAGGAGCGCGCGGAAGCGATTTCGCCCGCACGCCTGCGGGTCAGTCCGTCACGACCTGGTGCCAGTCCGTGGGCAGGTGGCAATCGTTGCAGTTGTCCACCCAGCCGAGCCCGATGTGGTTCGGGTTGTCCGCGGCGAGCAGGTCGTCGCGGTGGCAGGTCAGGCACTCGACGTCCGTCGGCACGAAGCGGCCGACCTCGGCGCCCTCGTGGCAGCGGCGGCAGGCGGTGGAGGCGTGCACACCGACCAGCGGGAAGCGCGAGCGGTCGTGCATCTCGAGCATGCCGACCGGCTGCCAGGTGTCCTGCCCGTGGCAGTTCGTGCAGGAGGGCCCCAGCGTGCCGATGTGCACGTCCTCGTGACAGCCGGCGCAGCCGCGCCCGACGAAGTCGGCCACCGGCCCGCGGTCGTTGTGGCAGCGCAGGCACTGCGCCCGCTCGTGCGACCCGAGCAGCGGCACGCCGGTCTCCGCCGCGTGGTCGAAGACGAAGTCCGCGCGCAGGTCCTGCCACTTGGCGCCGGTGTGGCACAGGCCGCAATCGGCCGGGAAGGACTCGTGCGGCACGACCGGCCCCTGGCCGCGCCACCAGGCGTTGCGGGCCGGCAGCCCGGCCCGCTCGCCGCGCGCCAGGCAGGCCGCCAGCAGGCTCGCCAGCGCCAGGGCCAGCGGCACCAGGCCGCGGCCGCGGGCCGTCCCTCTCGCTCGAGCGTCTTCGTCCACGCGCACCACCTCAGTAGGCCCTCTGCAGGTAGAAGCCGAGGGTAGCGGATCCCTCGTCGTCGAACACGCGCCCTTCCACCTGCAGGGACGCCCGCCAGCCCCAGAAGTCGCGCAGCTCCCGGCCGACGCTCAAGCGGTGCTGGAGCACGTCGTCCGCGTCGTTCTCGAACTCCTCGATGGTGTGGTGCGCGAACTGGTAGTAGACGCGCCAGCTCCCGCCCTCGACCGGGAGGCCCCACGTCAGCTCGCCGCCGAACGAGCGGCTGAACGCGCCCGCCACGACGAAGCCGGTCAGGTCCAGGTGGCTCCCCTCCCCCAGCGCGCCCGCCAGGTCGAGGCCCAGGCGCGCGTCGCCGCCCTCCTCGTTCTCGTCCGACCAGACTCCGACCGCGCTGTGCAGGCGGTGCCCGCCGCTCAGGACCCAGCCGGAGAGCGACAGGCGGTCGTCGCGGTTGTCGTCGAGCTCGCCGTCGTCGAGGAGCTGGAACTCGTCGCGGTCGATCTCGGGGATCTTCTGGTGCGTGAAGGTCAGGCTCGTCGCCGCGCCGTCGCTCCACGCCCGCCCGAGCACGACCAGCGCCTGCGTCAGGTCCAGGCTGGTGCCCTTCACCGGATCGGTCGAGCCGTAGTAGTCGACCCACAGCGTGGCGAACGCGTTCCAGCCCTGCGGCGGGGCGTAGCGCATGCGCGCGACCAGGAGGTCGCGGTCGGCGTCGCCGTGGTGGAGGGTCTTCTGGTAGCCGCCGGCCAGCGTGAAGTTCCGGTCGGGGTCGAGCAGCCACTCGTAGTAGCCGGCGACCTGGAAGTCGTCGCCGGTCGAGAGGTCCGGCCCCGGCTCGGGCAGGAAGCCCAGGCTGAAGCCGTAGCTGTCCCCGTTGCGCCGCCGCCAGCCCCACTCGACGCCGTCGAGCAGGCCGAACTCGACCATGCCGCGCTGCAGGAAGCGCCCGGCCTCCCAGCGCAGGGGCTCGTAGCGCGTCCCGCCGTCGGCATAGGACGCGCGGTCGAAGCGCAGCTTCGTGAACGCCTCGTCGTCCTGGTCCGGCAGGTCGGTCGTGCGCAGGTTGCCCTCGAGGTCCACGTGCAGCGTCCCGCCGCGGCCGAAGGGGTTCTCGACGCGCACGTCCGCGCCGGCGCGCAGGAACGAGTCCGAGCGATCGTCCAGGGTCGTGTAGGTCGCGCTGCCGCCGACGTGCAGGCGCGCGGTCAAGAGCGGGTCGCGCTCCTCCGGACGCACCGGCCGCATGCGCGCGAGCAACGGGTCGCCCGGGCGGAACTCCTCGTCGCGGTTGGTCCAGGCGATGGTCTCCTGCGGCGGCTCGGCCGCCGCGGCGTCCCCTCCGCCCTGCTCCGGGAGCGGCGCGGGCGGCTCCTCGGCGGGCGGCGGCGGCGCCAGCCGCTCGCGCGGCACGAGCACCTCGGCGCGCGTCCCGGGCTCGAGCACGAGCGAGCGGTCGTGCAGCTCGACCACGGCGCTGCGCTCCGCCGTCTCGAGCACGTTGCCGCCCAGCAGGCGCCCGTCGCGCGGGTGGAACAGCACCAGGTCGCCCGCGCGCAGGCCGTCCGCGGCGCCGCGGTCGACCACCACCACCCCGCCCGGGCGCGCCTCGCTGACGCGCAGCTCGACGCGCTCGGCGTCGCGCTGCGCCGCGCGCGGCGCACGCGCGCACAGGAACGCGCAGGCACACGCGAGGACCAGGACGCGCACGAGGCTCATCGCTTCTTCCTCGCGCGCCGCAGGATCTGGTCCTCGTTCACCCCGTGACAGTCCACGCACTGCATCCCGAGCGGCTTGTAGCGGATGACCTGCCTCCCTCCATCGACCGTCATGGGCTCGTGGCACGCGGAGCAGGCGACCTTTTCGTGCGCCTCGTCGAGCAGGAAGCGCGAGTGCCAGTTGTGGTGGAAGGAGAGCTCCTGGAAGCTCTTTCCGGCCTTGTGGCAGCGCGCGCAGCTCGTGACCCCGGCCTGGTCGAACTGGCGGGCGTGCGGGTCCTCGTGGCAGTCCGCGCAGGCCTTGCCGCGCGCGCGGCCCCACGTGCGGCCCTCGTCGTCGGGACGGCGCAACGCCTCGTGGCAGCCGGTGCAGCCGACCGCCTCGTGCGCCCCCGAGAGCGGGAAGCCCGTCCAGCGGCCGTGGTCGAAGCCGTCGGGGAAGGCGCGGAACGAGCTCGTGACGTGGCAGCGCGCGCAGTCCGTGCGCCCGTCCACCTGGCGCGCGAAGGAAGGACCGTCGAAGCCGCCCCGGTGCGGGTCGTCGTGGCACGTCACGCAGCCGCTGAAGCGGCCGAAGTGGTCCTCGACGCGCCCGAAGGTGCGGCCGGTCGCGTCGGGCTCGTGCGCGTCCGCGTGGCAGGCCTCGCAGCTCTCCTGCGCGTGCGCGCCGTCCACGGGGAAGCCGGTCCAGAAGCCGTGGTCGAAGCGGCCGGCCTCCAGCGCGTCGAAGGTCGTCGTCTCGTGGCAGGCGCCGCACTCGGGCGCCGACAGCTCGGCCACCGCCGCGGCGCGCGCGGCGAAGAAGCCGGCGTGCGCGTCCGCGTGGCAGGCGCTGCAGTGGGTCGGCGTGCCGCGGAAGACGCGCGGCGCGCCCTCGCCCGGGACCGCGTGGCAGGCCTCGCACTCCGTCTCGACGTGGCTGCCGGTGAGCGGCATGGCGCTCCGCTCGTGGTGCGCCAGGTCGAAGGCGTGCGGCTCGAAGCGGGTCGTGTCGTGGCAGCCCACGCAGCCCAGGTCGGCGAACGGGCCCGCGGCGAACTGCCCGCCGTGCGGGTCGGCGTGGCAGCTCGCGCAGTCGTCCTGGCGGCGGCCCGGGTAGCGCGCCGCGAAGGGCTCGAGCGCGCGGTCGTGGCACTGGGCGCAGCCGACCTCGGCGTGCGGCGGGTCGAGCCGGAAGCCCGTCAGGGCGTGCTGCGCCTTGGCCAGCTCGAGCGTCTCCTCGCGGAAGGTCGGGTGCTCGGGCCGGTGGCAGGCGCCGCAGCTCGAGCGCGGGCTCTTGCCCGCCATCTCGGCCACCGCGGAGAGGAACTCCGGCGCGTGCGGCGTCTCGTGGCAGTCGCCGCACTCGCGCGCGGCCACCGAGTGGCTCGGCGCCCGGCCGAGCGCGTCGAGCGAGGTCGGCTCGCCCGCCGCGTGGCACGCGTCGCAGCGCAGGTCCGCGTGCCCGCCGGTCAGCGGCACGAAGAAGTCGTGCCCCTGCGAGTCGAGCCCGTCCTCCAGGAACGACACCTGGCCGTGGCACTTGGCGCAGCCCAGCACCATCTGGCCCTCGTGATTGTCCTCGTGGCACGTCCCGCAGGCCTGGTCGAGCCCGCGGTAGCGCGTCCCGCCCTCGGGCAGCACGTCGGCGGCGGCGTTCTCGTGGCACTCGGTGCAGTCGATCTCCAGGTGCTCGCCCCACATCGAGAAGCCGACGCGCTGGTGCTCGAAGGCGTCCGGGTCGGGCACGTCCGCGGCCGCGAAGCTCTGCGCGTTGACCATCGCGAAGCTCGGCCCGTGGTGGTCCGAGTGGCAGCGCGCGCAGCGCGCCACGCTCTCGTCGCCGAGCACCCCGTGCAGGCCGTGGCGCGTCCGGATGTCCTCGGCCACGCCCGCGTGGCACTCCAGGCAGGCCTGGGTCATGTCGCGCCGCCAGCCGCCGTGGCAGGCGCTGCAGCCGCTCGAGCCGGAGAGGTCGGGCGAGCGCTCGTGGACGCTCGCCAGCGGGCCTGGGGAGGTCTGCCCCAGGTCCACGAGCGCCAGCGACACGACCAGGCAGCCCGAGGTGATCGCGATCCACAGGTGCGGGCGGCGCAGCCTCATCCCCCGCCTCCGCCGGAGCGGAAGAACCCGCCGTAGAAGAGCGCGTTCGCCACGTGCAGCAGCACCAGGAGCACGAGCAGCGCCGCGACCCAGCGGTGCAGCCAGCGCCACGTGCCGAGCAGGCCGCGCACGTCCTCGTAGTGGGCCGCCATCAGCGCCGAGCGATGCGCGCGGCGCGCCAGGCGCAGGGTCTCCGCGACCTGCTCCTCGTCGAGGCCCTCCGCGCGCCCCTCGCTCGCGAGCCGCGCCAGGAGCCGGCGCAGGTCGCGCTGGCCGCCGGCCAGCGCCGCGACGCGCGAGAGGAACGAGCTGCCCCACTGCGCGGCCTCGATCGAGCGCGCGATCTCGTCGCGCACGCGCTCGCGGAAGCGCTGCTGCCCCTGGTCCCACTCCTCGGCCAGGCG
>CADEGS010000255.1 GCA_902826945.1 uncultured bacterium
GGGACGCGGCGCGCGATGGCCACGTGCAGCGCCAGGCTGTCGCTCGAGACGAGCACGTCGAGCCGGTCCACCAGCGCGGCGAACGAGAGCAGGTCGTGCTCCGTGCCCGCGTCCACCAGGCGCACGCCCGCGAGCCCGGCCTGGATCGCCGCGTTGCGCGGCGCCTCCCCGCGCCCGCCGAGGAGCAGGAAGGTCGCCCCGCCCGCGAGCCGGCGCTCGAGCTCGCGGGCGAGCTCGATCGTGCGCGCGACGGGCAGCCGCTTCGACTCCCAGCGCCCGCCGGCGCCCGTGCACAGCCCGATCGCCGGCCCGTGCTCGTGCAGGCCGCGCGCGCGCGCGAAGTCCGCGGCAAAGGCGCTCGCGCGGGGCGGGAGCGCGAGCTCGGGTCGGCCCGGCTCGATCCCGAGCATGCGCGCGAAGAGCGCCGGATGCGACTCGCGGTTCTCGCGCTTCCTCCTGTCGGCCTCCTCCTTCCCGTGCACGGAGAGCAGGCCCATGTCGAACCAGGGCGCCGCGTCCTCGGTGTAGCGCGTGCGGCCCTCCGCGTCCTCGTAGGCGCCCGTGAGGCGCGCGCCGTGCGCGGCCAGGCGGCTCGCCAGGCGGGCGAGCGGCGCCTCGTCGTCGAACGAGAGCACGCGCTCGAAGCGTCCGGCCAGGAGGTCGCCGAGCGCCGCCAGCGCCGCCTCGTCGCGCGGGTCGACGCCGCGCGCCTCGTCGAGCAGCGGGTGCTCGCGCACGAGGTCGAGCGCGTCGTGCGCCGTGATCCACGCGATGCGCGCGCCGGGGTGGCGCCGGCGCAGCCCGGGCAGGATCGAGGTCGTGCGCAGCACGTCCCCGAGCGCGCCGGTCTTCACGATCGCGATCTCCATGGGGGCGGAGGATGGTACGGGCGCGGCCGAAACGGGGAAAGGCGGCGCGCCGCGCCGGGCAGGCGCTCAGCCGCCCGCGATCGCCGTGACGAGCTCGAGCACGTCCCCCGCGCGCACCGTCTCCTCGGGCGCGAGGCGCGCGCCCGCGCGCCACACGCCGGGCACGGGCTCCCCCGCGCGCACGAGCGCCGGCGCGAGCGCGGGGTGGCGCGCGGCGATCGCCCCGAGCGCCTCGCGCACGCTGCACGGCAGCGCGAGCTCGAAGCGGCCGCGCGCGCCCTGCGCGCGCAGCGCCTCGCCCAGCGCGCCCCCGGCGCGCAGCTCGAGCGCCCCCGCCGCGCGCGCGCCGTCGGGCGCGGGCGCGGCGTCGAGCGGCGCCGCCTCGCGCGCGCCACGCGCGCCACGCGGGCCATCGGCCGCCTCGGGCGCCCGCGCCGCGTCCGGCGTCCAGGCGCGCGCGAGCGCGCGCGCGCGCGGCCGGCCGCCCTCGTCCAGGCCGCGCCACGCGCGGTACTCCGCGAGCATGCCGGGCGCCGCGAGCAAGGCCGCCAGGCCGGCGTCCCCCGCGTCCGGGCCGATCGCGCTCGCCTGCCCCGATCCGGCGTAGCGCGCGTCGAGCGCGTGGCGCTCGAGCACCAGGCTCGCGCCGAGCGCGAGCAGCCGCGCGCCGGGCGCGGCGCCCGCCCACGCGCTCTCGTCGCGCGCGAGCGCCTCGGGCAGGATCCACGCCGCGAGCTCGTCGAGCGTCGCGCAGCCGTCCGCCAGCAGGCCGGCGCCCGAGAAGGCGCAGAAGCCGCTCGCGTCGAGCGCGGCGACCAGGTTCTCGTGCCACCACAGGAGCCGGCCCTTGTCGCGCGGCGCGGCCGGATCGAGGGCGTCGGGCGCGAGCGCGAGGCCGGTCAGCGCGCCCACGCGCGCCGCGCCGCCCGTCTCGAGCAGGAACGGGAAGGTGCGCATCGGGTCCGCGCCGCCGGTCGAGACCGCGCGCGCGAGCGCGGCCGCGGCGCCGCGCTCGACGCCCGGCGCCTCGCCGCGCGCGAGCGATGCCGGGGCGCCGAGCGCGCGCGCGGCGGCCGCGCTGCCCTCGCGCAGGAAGGCCGGCGCGTCGGGCGCGAGGAAGAGCGCGAGGTCCGCGAGCAGCCGCTCGCGGCTCCCGAGCGCGCTCGCGCCGGGGAAGCGCCCCGCGCGCCGCGCGCGCTCGAGCACGCCCAGCACGCCGCCCGCCTCCTTCGCGTCCATGCCCGCCTCGTCGCACGCCGCGACGAGCGCCAGCGCGTCCTCGAGCGCGCCGAGCCCGAGGCGTGTGCCGAGCGCCTCCGCCGCGCCGAAGTGCGCCTGCTGGAGCGCGCCGCCCCCGCGCTCGAAGACCCAGCCGCACGGCGTCGGGCAGCCGCGGCAGCCCTTGCGCTCGCGCGCCAGCGCCGCGCCCTCGCGGGCCAGCGCGCGCCCCGCCTCGGGGTCGAGCGCCTCGCCCGCGGCGCCGCGCAGCTCGCCGCGCGCGGCGTGCGCGGCGAAGAGCTCGAGCGTGCCGCCCGCCGCGCGCTCCGCCAGGCGCGGCGAGCGCGTCAGCGCCGCGTGCAGCGCCTGCGCGCGCGGCGAGCGCTCGACGCGCGCCGGCGCGGCGCGCACGACCAGCGCCTTCAGCCCGAGGCTCGCCAGCACCGCGCCCAGCCCGCCGCGGCCGACGAAGCTCGGGTGCTCGGCCTCGTTCGCCAGGCTCGCGAAGCGCACGCCGCGCTCGCCGGCCGGACCGGCGACGAGCATGCCCGCGGGCCCGAAGCGCGCGCGCAGCGCGCGCGCGGCCGCGCGCGGCGCGAGGCCGACCAGCTCCGGCAGCGAGACGAGCTCGAGCGCGCCCTCCTCGCCCACGCACAGGACGGCGCCCGCGAGCGTGCAGCGCCCCGTGAGCACGAGCGCGTCGGCGAGCGGCGCGAGGCGCGGGCCGAGCTCGCCGCCGATCTGCCCCAGCGCGAGCCGGCCGGTCAGCGGCGCGCGCGCGAGCAGGCTCGCGCGCGCGGCCGTCGGCAGCGCGCGCCGCACCGCCTCGCCGACGGCGACGACGAGCGGCGCCGGCGCGCCGCGCGCGGCCGCCTCGTCGAGCGCGCGCAGGCCCTCGACGATCCCGCCCAGCCGCGCGGCCGGCCATCGCCCGGGACCCGGCTCGAGGGCGGGCCGCGCGCGCGCTCGATCGCCCTCGAGCGCGACCTCCAGGACGCGCATGGCCGCTTTCACCGCTCCATGCTAGGCGGCGCCCCCGCCGGCGCGCGAGGCGGCCGGAGCCCCCGCCGGCGGCGCCGGAGCCCGCGCGCGGGCCGCCGCGCGCCTTCGCGCGCCGCGGGCGCTTGCGGCCCGCGGCGGAGCGGCCTACGTTTCGGCGCCCGGCGCCGCGCAAGCGCCCGCGCTCCTTTCCCAGCAAGGCCGGGCGCCAGCGACCTCCCGCATGATCGGCTCCTCCCAGATCGGCACCGCCTTCGGGATCCCCGTGCGCGTGCACTGGAGCTTCCTGCTCCTCCTGCTCCTGCCGACGCCGGTCTCGTGGCTGGTGGCGCTCTTTGGCTCGGTGCTCGTGCACGAGCTCGGGCACGCCCTCGTCGCGCGGCACCTGGGCGTGCGCGTGCTCGACGTGACGCTGTGGCCGCTGGGCGGCATGGCGCGCCTGGCGTCGATGCCCGAGGAGCCGCGCATCGAGGCCTGGGTGGCGCTCGCCGGCCCCGCGGTGAACGTCGTCGCGGCCGCGGTCTTCGGCTGCCTGTCGGTGCTGGCGCACGTCGCCGGCCTGCCGACGCTGGCGGCGGGCTGCATGGTCCTGCTGCTCGTGAACGCCATGCTCGGCGCCTTCAACCTCCTGCCCGCCTTCCCGATGGACGGCGGCCGCGTGCTGCGCGCCTGGCTCGCGCGCACGCGCGGCTGGGTGCGCGCCACCGAGATCGCCGCGCGCGTCGGCCGCTGGGCGGCGGTCGCGATGATCCTGGCGCCCGTGCTCCTGCGCCCGCTGCCGGGGTCCCTGCGCGCCATGGCGTGGTCGCTGCCGCTGGTCGGGCTGTTCGTGCTCGTCGCCGGCGTGCAGGAGCTCGTGGTCGTGCGCCTGCGGCACGCGGGAGCGCGGCGGTCGCAGCCCTTCGAGCCCTTCGAGCCCGCGCAGGCGAGCGCGAGCCCCCCGCCGCCGGAGCCCGACGGCCCCGACGAGGCCGGCGGCGCGCGCCGCCCGCGCCAGTGGGAAGGCGAGATCGAGGGCGGACGGCGCGGCTTCGACGAGACCGCGGTCGCGGCGCTCGAGCGCTTCCGCGGCCGCATGCGCCGCTCCGACACCGGCGGCTGATCAGGCGCGCGCGCGCAGCGCGCGCTCGAGCCCCTCGAGCAGGCCGCGCGCCGCCTCCTCGCCGCGCGGCGGCTCGAGCCCGAGGCGCGCCGCGTAGTGGCGCGCGAGCGCGCCCGCGAGGCGGCGTCGCGCGGCGGGACGCAGCTCCTCGCGCGCGAGGAAGGCGCGCAGCAGCGCGCGGTCGCGCGCGTCCAGGCGCGCGGCCTGCGCCGGCGTGACGGGCGGCGCGTCCACGGCGGCGCGCGCGGCCCGCGGCCCGCGCCCGAGCGCGGGCGGGTCGCGCAGCACGAGCGTCCCGGCCACGGCGTCCCCCAGGCGCTGGCCGCGCGGCGAGGCGGCCAGGATCGCGAAGCCGATCGGCACCGGCAGCGGCAGGATCTCCACCAGCAGGAAGAGCGAGCGCAGGAGCACCTGCGAGGCCTGCGGCGGATGGCCGTGCGCGTCGCGCACGCGCAGCCCGAGGAAGGCCT
The DNA here is from genome assembly GCA_902826945.1 of uncultured bacterium. The sequence continues at coordinate 4,659 of CADEGS010000255.1, forward strand.
TGCCAGGCGTGCGCCCGTCCCATAGGAGCGCGAACGCGACGTGGTAGAGGACCAGCGTCAAGAACAGCCCGCCCGCGACCAGGCCGAGCGCGAAGCCCGCCACGCCGCTCGCGTCGCCGCCCGCCGCCAGGAGCAGCGTGAGGAGCACGGCCAGCGCTCCGAGCCCCCACAGGACGAGGTCGATCAGGGCCGCGATCCCGCGCGCGCCCGCCCCGGCCACCTCGAGCGGGAGGCCGACGCCCTCGGTCGTCTCCACCACGAGCGTGCGCACGCGCCCATGCTACGCTCCGGCGACGCGCGAGGGCGCGCGCCCCGCCTTGGAACCCACGGACCCCGACGGCGAGCGCGCGCTGGGCCGCCTGCTCTCGCGCGGGAAGCCGGACGGCTGGAGCGAGGACGAGCTCGAGCGCTTCCCGCGCCTGTTCCGCCAGGCCTGCACGCGCCTCGCGCGCCTCGAGGCGAGCGGCGCCGACGAGCGCGCGCTGCGCCGCGCGCGCGCGCAGGTGGCCGCCGCGCACGCGCTCCTGCACGGCGAGCGCGAGCGCCCCGCCGAGCTCGTCGCGCGCCTGGCGCGGCTCTTCCTCGTCGAGTGCCCGCGCGCGATCCGCCGCGAGGGACGCCTGCTCGCGCTGAGCGCGCTCCTGCTCTACGGCCTGGCCGGAATCGCCTGGCGCGCGGTGGCGCGCGACCTCGACCTCGCGCCCTCGCTGCTCGACGCGCGCGTCGTCGAGGACGAGATCGAGGCGCTGCGCGCGCTCGAGCCGGGCCAGCCCTTCCGCGGCAACTTCGACTTCGGCATCGGCGAGTCGCCGCACACCGCCGGCTGGATCATGGCGAACAACATGCGCGTCGGGGCGATCTTCTTCGCCTCGGCGCTCCTGCCGCCGCTCTGGCTGTGGGTGCTGTCGACGAACGCGCTGATGCTCGGCACCTACACGGCCGTCGCCGGCCACTGGGGCCAGGCGGGCGCGATCTCCTCGATCCTGTGGTGCCACGGCGTGCTCGAGATCCAGGCCATCCTGCTCGCGGGCGCGGCCGGCCTGTGCCTGGTGCGCGCCTGGATCCGCCCGGGCGCGCGCACGCGCCGGCGCGCGCTCTCCGACGAGAGCCGGCGCGCGCTGCGCCTGCTGGCGCCGGTCTTCCCGATGCTCTTCGCCGCGGGCGTGATCGAGGCCTTCGTGTCACCGCACGCGCCGCTCGCGGTGCGCATGGCCGTCGCGGCGGCGAGCGCGGTCGCGCTCGGGCT
>CADEGS010000256.1 GCA_902826945.1 uncultured bacterium
GGGAGCGCCCGATCCGCTCGGCGCGGCGCTGATGGCGCTGGCCGGCGTCGCGTGGGGCGTGTACTCGCTGCTCGGGCGCGGCGGGACGCGCCCGCTGGCCGCGACGGCGCGCAACTTCCGCCTGGCGCTCGCGCCGGCGGCGGTCGTCGGGCTGTGCGCGCTGCCCTGGGCGCACGCGAGCGCGCGCGGCCTCGCGCTCGCCGCCGCGTCCGGAGGGCTCGCCTCGGGCATCGCCTACAGCCTGTGGTACGCGGCCCTGCCCGCGCTGGGCGCGACGCGGGCGGCGGCCGTGCAGCTCGCGGTCCCGGTGCTCACCGCGCTGCTCGGCATCCTGCTGCTGGGCGAGCCCGCGAGCGCGCGCCTGGCGCTCGCGGGCTCGGTGATCCTGGCCGGCGTCGCGCTCGCGATCCGGCGCGGGCCGAGCGCGAGCGCCCGCCGCCCGAAGCAGCCGTCGAGGACCACGTAGCGCGCGCGACGAGCGGTGTCCGCGTCGCGGAGCCCGACGCGGTCGATGCGCGTCGCCCTCGTGCGTCCCCGTTCGCTCTCCCCTGCGCACTAGGGCCCACGGCGTGCCTCGCCGCCGGCCCATAGGCTCGGGCCGAGCCCCGCGACGGGCTCGCGCCCCCGTCCATGTGGACCACCGACATCCTGCTCGAGGAGCACCGCTGGATCCTGCTCCTGACGCGCGCGCTCGAGCGGCTGGTCGCGGACGCGCGCGCGCAGGGCCGGCTCGACGCGCAGGTCACGGCCGAGCTGGTCGCCCTGCTGCAGCACTTCGCCAACGGCCTGCACCAGGAGCGCGAGGAGCGCTGCCTCTTCCCGGTGCTGCTGGCGCGCGCGCGCAGCGTGGCCGAGCGGATGGAGGTGGCGCGGCTCTCCGGACAGCACGAGGAGGAGCGGCGCGTGCTGGAGGCGCTCGACCGCTCGCTGCTCGGCGCGATCTACGGCGTGCCGCAGAGCGTGCGCGATTTCCTGGAGGGCGCCGCGCGCGCGGCCGCGCTCCAGCGCGAGCACGTCGCCCTGGAGAACCGCGACCTCATGCCGCTGGTCGAGGCGCTGCTCACGCCCGCCGACGACCGCGCGGTCGTGCAGGCCTTCGCGCGGCTCGAGACGCACGGCCCGCAAGAGGTGCGGGCGATCTTCGGGCGCATCGAGGCGCTGTGCGTCCGCCTGGGCGTCGCGGCGGGCGCCCCCAGTCCCTGACCCCCGGAAAGAGCCCTGATGAAGAAAGTCCCGCGCGACGTCGGCACGTCCAGCTCCTCGGGCATCGCGAGCGTGGCCGACGTGATGAGCGGCGAGGTCATGGTCGTGACGCGCCAGCAGTCGATCGGGCACGCGCGCGACCTCCTGGCGCGGCACGGCATCCACAGCCTGCCCGTGGTCAACTCCGACAGGGAGCCGATCGGCATCTTGACGTCGCTCGACCTCGTGGCCGAGGTGGACGACCGCGCGACGGTCGGCCAGCACATGACGCGCGAGGTGCTCACGATCCCGCAGTACGCGGACGTGCAGCTCGCCGCGCGCATGATGCGCAACCACCGCGTGCATCACCTGGTGGTCACGCACGAGCGCGAGGTGGTCGGGATCGTGTCCTCCTTCGACCTCCTGCGCCTGATCGAGAACCGGCGCTTCGTCGTGCGCAACCAGCCCTCGCGGCCGCGCGGCTCGGGCAAGCGACGGCGCCAGGAGGAGCCGAACGCGGCGCCGGAGCCGGACTGAGCGCGCCCGCGGGCTCGCCAGGGTCGACACCGGAGGCGAGGATGGGGCGATGCTCCTGCGCTGGATCAAGGAGAGCGACGGGCGCCACGCGCTCGAGCTCGAGGACGGCCCGCGCCGCGAGCGCGTCGCGCTCGAGACGCGCAGCACGCTGTTCCACGACCTGACCCACTTCGCGCTCGAGGAGGCGGCCGGGCTCGACTGCGGCTTCTTCGGCGCGCTCGCCGCCGGCCAGGGCTTCGCCGAGCTGGCCGGGCCGGAAGCCGAGCGCGGCTACTCGCCCGCGATGCTCGAGGTCGAGCGCGCCGTCGCCGTGCTGCAGCAGCTCGCCAAGCGCGACCTGGACCCGGCCAGGCTGCACGAGCGCGTCGTGGCCGGGCTCGCGATCCAGGGCGCCGCGCCGCCGGAGTGGTTCACCGCCGCGCTCGTCGCGGCCGTGCGCGAGCGCCTGCGCCAGCTCCTCGGCCGCTGGCGCGCGACCCCCTACGGGGGCGCGATGGAGCTCGTCTGGACGCGTGGTCCAGGGCGGGAACGGGCCCCCGGGACGACTCCCGGAAGCCCGTGATCGCGGCCGCCGGCGCGCTCTACGCGGCCTTCTTGGCGCTCTTCTTCTTGCCCGCCTTGCGGCCGGCCTTCGCGACCTTGGCGCGCCCGCCGGCGAAGTACTTCGTGCCGCGGCGCTGGCCCTCGGTGCGGATCGCGCCGTCGGCGAGCAGGAGCTGCACCGGGCGCTTGAGCTCCTTCGTGTCCACGCCCATGCCCGTGCCGATCTGCTCGAGGCGCTGGCCGGGGTTGCCCTTGACGTAGGTCAGGAACGAGGTGGAGAGCTGGCCGAGGTCCTCGGCCGAGCGGCGCACGCGGCCGCCCTTCTGCGCCTTGCGCGCGGGCGCCTTGCGGCCGGCGGCCTTGCCGGGCTTGCGGCCGCGGCGGACCGGCGCGCTCGCGCCGTCGCCCAGGGCCAGGCGGACGGATTCCAGCGCCGCCCGGCGGATGGTCTCGGAAAGGTCGGCCACGAAGGCGTCGACGCGCGCTCGCAGCTCCATGTCGTTTTGGCTTTGTCGCATGAATTCCAGATAGGGTTGGTGCGAGCGAACGGGCAGAGGGAATACGAAAGAGGACGGTCCCGGGCAACCGGATCCCGGCAATTCCTATCGGTCGTCCGGCGACGACCGCTGAGTCCTTGCAGACGCTCATCCGGCGCGCCGGACCGTAATTCGAGAGAAAAAGTGCCCTCGTGAGCGCGAAATCGGCAATTGGCGAGAGAAAAAGCTCTAGCCACAGGCCGTGGCCCCGCCACCGGTCACTCGACCAGCGGCACGTCCGCGCGCACGAGGGCCAAGGCCGGCGTCTGCGGGCGCTCGGCCAGGCTGGCGGCGACGCCGGCGACGAGCAGCGCGTCCTGCTCCGCCAGGAGCGCGCGCCGCAGGGCCGAGAGCTCGGAGTCCTCGCAGCGGAGCGCGTAGGCGCTGGCCGCGCGCCGGCGCAGCGCCGCGCTCGCCCCCGGCGTCTCGAAGGCGATCGCGCGCAGGCCCGCGCGCGCGCCGGGATCGACGGCCGCCCGGTCCGCCAGCAGCGCGAGCGCCGTGCCGGCGACGGAGCGGCCCTGGGCGCCGGGATCGTCGGGCAGCGTGCTCGCCGCGTGCGCCAGCCAGCGCGACGCCTCGGACGAGCCGGTCTCGAGCAGGGCGCGCAGGAGCGCGACCTGCTCGGTCGCGGGCGCGTCCGCCGCGAGCACGCGGGCGGCGCGCCGCTCCAGCGCGCCGGGGACGTCCGCGGCGAGCGCGAGCCAGGCCTCGAGCGCCGCGCGCTCGCTGCCCGGAAGCGCCGCGCGCGGACCGCGCACGCCGCTGGCCGGCCGCGCGACGTCCGACCCGGCGGCGTCGGCCGCCACGGCGAACCGCTCCCCGCGCTCGTCCTCGCGCGCGAGCGGCGCCAGCACGGCCTCGCGCACGCCCGCCCGCGCGGCGGACGGGCCCGCGGCCCGCGGGACCGCAGCGCTCGGCGCGCCCGGCCACCACGCCGCGCCCGCCGCTCCCAGGCCGAGCAGGCCCAGGAGCAGCGCGCGGGAGGCGAGCGGCGCGTCGCGCATCGTCCTCAGTAGGGCCGGTGCACGCGCTGCACGCTCCACTCGGCGGAGGTGCCGTGGCAGACGCCGCACGACTCGTTGCCCTGCGCGTCGGTCTGCACCGCGACGTGCGCCTGCGCGTCGGTCGAGTCGTGGCACGCCCCGCACACGGCCTGCCAGCGCGCGACCGGCGCGTCCTGCTCGCTCGGGTGCGAGCGGTCGGAGGGCTCGTACCAGGCCGTGTTCGCGTCGCCGTGGCACTTGGCGCAGTTCTGCGTGCCGCCCGGCGAGGACGGGAAGACCACCTCGGCGTAGGTGTGCGCCGTGAAGTTGTTGGGGTACGCGCTCGAGCCGAAGCCGTTGACGACGTAGGACGACGCGTTGGCCAGCTCCTCGCCCATGTGGATCTTGTGCAGCATGGTGCGGAAGTTGACCGTCACGCCGGCGGTCTCGTCGGCGCCGGCCGCGACGTAGCGCGGGCGGTCCTCGACGCCCGCCGCGCCGTGGCACAGCACGCAGGACTCGAAGCCGCGCCGGCCGAAGCCGTGGAAGCCGAGCTCCTGGTGGCAGTTGAAGCAGTTCGAGCCGGCGGAGACCAGGTCGTAGGGATCGACCTCGTCCGCGTCCCCGACGCGGAAGTCCACCAGGCGCGCGTCGGAGGTCGCGCGATAGCTGTTCGTCTCGCCGTAGAGGGAGAGCGACAGCGTGCGCGAGCTCCAGACGCCCAGCGAGTACGTGCCCGACGGGACGCTCTTGCCGACCCACTCGCCGGCGGTCTGGTCGAGCGACGGGCCGTCGTTGAGCGTGAGCGGGAAGGTCGCGGGCCACACGAAGTCGGTCGTGTAGCTGGCCAGCACGGCGTTTCCCGCGCCCAGCTCGTTCAGCTCCTCGATCGCGCCGGTGCCGGCGGTGAGGGCGTAGTCGATGCCGGCCACGGCGGCGGTCAGCGTCACCTCGCGCACGGTCGCGCCCGCCGCGTGAGCCAGCTCGAGCCCCGGCCGGTAGGTCGTGCTGCCCAGCGCGCTGAACCACAGGCGCGTGCCGTCCACGAGCTGGATGCGCGCGTACTCCTCGTCCGCCGTGCCGTCGTCCACCACGATGTAGTCGTTGCGGGCGAAGCCGGCGGCGTCGGCCACGTCGACGTAGTTCTGCGGCGCCGCGGTCGCCGCGGAGAGCGTGCTGTCCCCGCCCGCCGTGGCGGTGCGCACGAGCACGCTCGTCAGGGCCCCGCTGACGTTCCAGTGCGGCGCGAAGCCGGTCGTGTACGTGTCCAGCGCGGCCGTGGAGGTGCCCACGCGCTCGAGCACGACCGGCATGGGCACGTTCAGCACGAACGGCTGCGAGCCGGTCAGGGCCGCGGTCGGGATCGACGCGCTGAGCAGCATGTTGTAGTTGCTCGTCGGGCCGGAGATCACGACCGAGGGCGACGAGATGTCCGCCGGCGCGACCTCCGCGCCGCCGTCGTCGGTGATGCGCAGCGCGATCGCGAGCTTCTCGCCCTCGTCGATCGTCCCGTCGGCGTCGTTCGTGCCCGCCTCGACCACGTCCGAGACCTCGAAGACGAGCCCCGGGTCGAAGCTCGGGTCCTTCAGCGGGTGCAGGTGCGCGTCGTACGTCGCCAGCGGCGTGCCGGTGGGCTCGTGGCACAGGAGGCAGTTCGCGTTGTCCGCCTGCTCGCCCATCGTCTGGTTGTTGGCGGTGTAGGGCAGGCCCCAGTGCACGTCGTCGTGGCACGAGCCGCAGGCCTGGCGCGTCGGCTGCGTCATGTACAGGTCGCCCTGCGCCGGCGCCGTCAAGGGACCGGCGTCGTCCGGGTCGCCGTGACACACCGCGCAGTTCGACGGGCCGGTGCGGATCATGTCCTCCTTGGCCCGGTTCTCGGGTGAGAGCATCGAGTAGCCCTGGTCGCGCGGCGTCGCGACGAGCGCGTGCGGCCAGGCCGGGAACGCCACCTCGGAGAAGTCGGCCAGAGAGAAGCCGGCCACCTCGTAGGGCGTGCCCGCGCCGTAGACGCGGTCGCCGTTCGCGTCGGTGGTGACGCCCTGCACCGAGGGCAGGTGCGCGCCCGAGTGGATCTTGTGGATCATGACCTTGAAGTCGATCGAGACGCC
>CADEGS010000257.1:0-2274 GCA_902826945.1 uncultured bacterium
GCGCGACGCACTCCGTTCTCCGGGAGCCGGCGCTCGATGGCGAGCGCCGGCTCCGTGCGCTTTCCACAGGACGCCTCGAGCAGGCCGCGCCGGGCGTCCGCCGGGTCGCCGCGCACGTCCGCCAGGCCGGGCCCCACGGCGCGACTCCCTGTGCGGAGACGGCCCCATCGGCGCGCGCCCGCGGCCTCGTGCCCCTCCGGCGCGTGCGCTCGGCCACGGACGCCGCCGCGCTCAGCGAGCCACGGACGGCGCCGCCGGCGGCGCGAGCACGTAGGCCGTGCCGCGCCGGCGCTCGAGCCAGGCGCGGCCGAGCGCCTCGCAGGGAACGCGCGCGCGGCCGCCGGCCTCGTCGGGCAGCGCCGGGTCGTTGACGAGCACCCCGCCCCGGCCGTCCAGCCCGGTGATCACGAGCAGGTGCCCGTCGGGGTAGCCGAGCGGGGCCTCGGGCAGCTCGCCCGGGAGCGCGCGCACGCTCGCGACGATGGGCCGCCCGGCCTCGAGCAGGGCGCGCACCGCGGCCCAGCCCTCGAGGCGCTCGACGCGGCCGGGCACGCCCAGCGCGCCCGCGACCTGCACCGCGCGCGACCAGTTGCCGTAGACGTCGTGCAGCGGGTCGAAGAGCGCGGCGGCGACCTCCTCGGTCGGACGCGCGACGCCGTGGAAGGCGAGCGCCATCGCGAGGGCGGTCGGGCTGCAGGCGCGCGGCGCGAGCGCCGGCGCGAGCGCTCGCTGGCTGCGGAACGGCACGTCCAGCGCCAGCGGCGCGCCGCGGTCGGCGGCGCCCGCGAGCGGCGCGCCGCGCGCGCTGAAGGCGAAGGCCACGCGCTCCAACGCGACCGACGCGTCGAGCGCCGCGCCCGGCGCGGCGGCGAGCCGCAGCCGCGCGCGGTCGAACGGGCGCTCGCCGACGAACGCGTCGATCTCCACGCGCCCGAGCGCGCAGCGCGTGCGCCCGGGGAGCTCGGCGCGCAGCCGCGCCAGCGCGGCGCCCTCCAGGCCGAAGGCGCCCACGACGAGCCACGGCGACCAGCGCTCGTCGGCGTCCGCCACCGAGAGCTCGACCAGCCAGGCCGCGCCCGGCGCCGCGCGCGCGTTCCAGGAGGGCACGAGCTCGGCGCAGGCGAAGGGGGCGCGCGCGACGGCGCTCGCGCGCGGCGCGCAGGGGTCCTCGAAAACCAGGTGCTCGCGCGCGCCCGCGCCGCGCGGGGCCGGCGGCGCGCCCCCGCACGCGCCCCCGAGCGAGGGGAGCGCGGACAGCGCGAGCAGCGGGACGAGCGGCGGGGAGCGCACGGCGGGCGCGCGCCACGCTACCCTCCCCGGCCGCCGATGCAGCGCGCGATCCTCCTCCTCTCGCTCCTCGCGGCGCGCCTCTACTACCGCGTGACGCGCCTGGGGGCGCGCGCGCCCGCGGGCCCGCTCCTGCTCGTCGCGAACCACCCGAACGGGCTCGTCGACCCGATCCTGCTGGCCTCGGTCGCCGGGCGGCGCGTGCGCTTCCTCGGCAAGGCGCCCCTGTTCGAGATGCCGCTGCTCGGCGCGCTCGTGCGCTGGGCGGGCACGCTGCCGGTCGAGCGCCGCGGCGAGGGCGTCGCGACCGGCGCCAACGAGCGCACCTTCGCCGCGGTCGAGGAGGCGCTCGCGCGCGGCGAGGCGGTGTGCCTGTTCCCCGAGGGCAAGAGCCACTCCGAGCCGCGCCTGGCGGAGCTGCGCACCGGCGCCGCGCGCATGGCGCTCGGGGCGCAGGAGCGCGCCGGAGCGACGCTCGCCGTGCGCATCCTGCCCGTCGGGCTGATCTACCGCGCCAAGCGGCGCTTCCGGAGCGAGGTCGCGGTCTGGAGCGGGGCGCCGATCGACGCCGCGGCGTGGCGCGCGCCGCACGCGCTGGACCCGCGCGCGGCCGTGCGCGCGCTGACCGAGCGCGTCGCGGAGGGGCTGCGGGAGGTGATGCTCGAGCTCGAGCGCTGGGAGGACCTGGCGCTGCTCGAGCTGGCCGAGGAGCTGCTCGCCGAGGGCGACGAGCCGCGCTGGCCGCGCCTGCGCACGTACGCGCAGGAGCTCGGCCTGCTGCGCCGCGCCGATCCCGCGCGCGCGGCGGCGCTCGTCGCGCGCGTCGAGGCGTTCCGCGAGCGCCTGGCGCGCGCCGGCTCGAGCCTCGAGCGCCTGCGGCCGCAGGCGGGCTTCCCGCTCGCGCGGCGCGCGCTGTCCCTCGCGCTCGTCCTGCCCGGCGCGCTCGCGTGGTGGCTGCCCTACCGGATCGTGCCCTGGATCACGCGC
>CADEGS010000257.1:2284-5890 GCA_902826945.1 uncultured bacterium
CCGGTGCAGATCCTCGCTGGCGCGGTCGTCTTCCCGCTCTGGCTGGCGCTGCTGGCCGTGCTCGGCGAGCGGGCGCTGGGCGCGCCGGGCGCGCTCCTCGCGCCGCTCGCGGCCGCGGCGGCGGGGCTGTTCGCGCTGGCGCGGGCGGACGAGGCGCGCGCCGCGCTCGCCGGGCTGCGAAGCTCTTTCCGGACGGCCGACGCGCGCGCCCTGCGCGCCGAGCTCGCGCGCGAGCGCGACCGGCTGGGGGAGGAGCTGCGCGCCGCGCGCGCCGCCTCGCCGCTCGCCGCGGCGCCCCGCGCGCCCCCGGAAGGTTGATCCGGGCTCGCGCCGGCGGTCGGCGCGGGCCGAAGGATGGGGGCACGCCGCTCGATGGGGACGCCCGAGCGCTCGACGGCTCGGATACCCTGGGGTCCCCGCGGCGGAGAGCCACCCCCGACCTTCGTCCGCGCCCCGATGACGCACCCCGCCCGAGCGAGCGCCCCGACCTTCGAGCTGCCCGCCGGGGTCGAGCTCTGCGCGGCGCCCGCCCCGGAGGCGCTGGCGCTCCTCACGCCGCAGGCGCTCGCCTTCTGGGTCGCGCTGGAGCGCCGCTTCCGGGGGCGGCGCGACGAGCTCCTCGCGCAGCGCGCCCTGCGCCAGGCGCGCCTCGACGCCGGCTGGCGGCCGGATTTTCCGGCCGAGACGGCGGAGCTGCGCGCCGAGCCCTGGCGCTGCGCGGCGCTGCCCGCCGACCTCTCCGAGCGGCGCGTCGAGATCACCGGTCCGGTGGACCGCAAGATGGTCGTCAACGCGCTGAACTCCGGCGCGAGCGTGTTCATGGCGGACTTCGAGGACGCCACCGCGCCGACCTGGGAGAACGTCACGCAGGGCCAGCGCAACCTGCACGACGCCGTGCGGCGCGCGATCGACTTCACGCACGAGAGCGGCAAGCGCTACGCGCTGGCCGAGCGCACCGCCGTGCTCTTCGTGCGACCGCGCGGCTGGCACCTGCCCGAGAAGCACCTCGTCGTCGACGGCCGCCCGGCGTGCGCGTCGCTGTTCGACTTCGCGCTGTTCCTGTTCCACAACGCGCGCGAGCTCGTCGCGCGCGGCAGCGGGCCCTACTTCTACCTGCCCAAGCTCGAGAGCCGGCTCGAGGCGCGCCTGTGGAACGACGTGTTCGTCGCGGCGCAGGAGGCGCTCGGCCTCTCGCGCGGCACGATCAAGGCCACCGTCCTGATCGAGACGATCCTGGCCGCGTTCGAGATGGACGAGATCCTGTGGGAGCTGCGCGAGCACTCCGCCGGGCTCAACTGCGGGCGCTGGGACTACATCTTCAGCTTCATCAAGCGCTTCCGCGCCGCGCCAGCGTGCGTGCTGCCCGACCGCGGCTCGGTCGGGATGGACCGCCACTTCCTGCGCTCCTACAGCCAGCTCCTGATCAAGACCTGCCACCGCCGCGGCGTGCACGCGATGGGCGGCATGGCGGCGCAGATCCCGATCAAGGACGACCCCGACGCCAACGCGCGCGCGCTGGCCAAGGTGCGCGCGGACAAGGAGCGCGAGGCGCGCGACGGCCACGACGGCACGTGGGTGGCGCATCCCGCGCTCGTGCCGCTGGCGCGCGAGGTCTTCGACGCGGCCTTCGCCGGGCCGAACCAGCTCGAGCGCGCGCGCGACGACGTGCGCGTCGCGGCCGAGGACCTCTTGCGCGTGCCCGCCGGCGCGATCACCGAGGCCGGCCTGCGCCAGAACCTGCGCGTCGGCATCCGCTACCTCGAGGCCTGGCTCGGCGGGACGGGCTGCGTGCCGATCGAGCACCTGATGGAGGACGCGGCCACGGCCGAGATCTCGCGCGCGCAGCTCTGGCAGTGGCGCCGCCACGGCGCGCGCCTCGACGACGGCCGGCGCGTGGACGCCGCGCTCTTGCGCGCCGCGGCGGCCGAGGAGCTCGCGCGCCTGCGCGCCGGCGGCGACTACCCCCACCTGGACCTCGCCGCGCGGCTCTTCGACGAGCTGGTGCACGCGGACGAGCTGCCCGAATTCCTGACCCTGCTCGCCTACGAGCACATCTGAGGCCCCGGAGAGCCCGCCATGTCGTCCCCCTACCTGCCCGAGCACACGAACGGCTCCGCGCTGGGCGCGCGGCGCTGGGACGGCATCCGCCGCGACTACGCGCCCGCCGACGTCGAGCGCCTGCGCGGCACGCTGTGCGTGCGCCACACGCTGGCCGAGGTCGGGAGCGCGCGGCTGTGGGAGCTCCTGCACGCGCAGGACTACGTGCACGCGCTGGGCGCGCTGACCGGCAACCAGGCCATGCAGATGGTGCGCGCCGGCCTGCAGGCGATCTACCTCTCCGGCTGGCAGGTGGCCGCCGACGCGAACCTGGCCGGGCACATGTACCCCGACCAGAGCCTGTACCCGGCGAACAGCGTCCCCGCCGTCGTCAAGCGCATCAACCAGTGCCTGCAGCGCGCCGACCAGATCGCGCACCTCGAGGGCGAGCGCTCGGTGCACTGGTTCGCGCCGATCGTGGCCGACGCCGAGGCCGGCTTCGGCGGGCCGCTGAACGCCTTCGAGCTGATGAAGGCGATGGTCGAGGCCGGCGCCGCCGGCGTGCACTTCGAGGACCAGCTCGCCTCGGAGAAGAAGTGCGGCCACCTGGGCGGCAAGGTCCTGGTGCCGACGCAGACCTTCGTGCGCACGCTGAACGCCGCGCGCCTGGCGGCCGACGTGTGCGGCGTGCCGACCGTCCTGATCGCGCGCACCGACGCCGACGCGGCCAGCCTGGTGACGAGCGACGTGGACGAGCGCGACCGCCCGTTCCTGACCGGCGAGCGCACGAGCGAGGGCTTCTTCCGCACGCGCGCCGGCCTGGACCAGGCCATCGCGCGCGCGCTCTCCTACGCGCCCTACGCCGACCTCCTGTGGTGCGAGACGTCCAAGCCCGACCTGGCCGAGGCGCGCCGCTTCGCCGAGGGCGTTCACGCGCGCTTCCCGGGCAAGCTGCTCGCCTACAACTGCTCGCCGTCCTTCAACTGGAAGGCCAAGCTCGACGACGCCACGATCGAGCGCTTCCAGCGCGAGCTGGGCGCGATGGGCTACAAGTTCCAGTTCGTCACGCTGGCCGGCTTCCACGCGCTGAACCACGGCATGTTCGAGCTGGCGCGCGGCTACCGCGCGCGCGGCATGGCGGCCTACTCCGAGCTGCAGCAGGCCGAGTTCGCCGCCGAGAGCGCCGGCTACAGCGCCACGCGCCACCAGCGCGAGGTCGGCACCGGCTACTTCGACGCCGTCGCCGAGGCGGTCTCGGGCGGGCAGTCCTCGACGACCGCGATGGCCGGCTCGACCGAGGCGGAGCAGTTCCACGGCGCCGCGAAGGGCGCGCCGCGGAGCTGAGCGACGGCGCTCGTCCGGGTACCATCCGCGGCCACCCCCGCGAACCGCCCATGGACGAGCGCTCCCCGTTCCCGCCTCCCGCCCTGTGCCCGCCGCGCCGCACGCTGCTCGGGCCCGGCCCGTCCGAGGTCGCGCCGTCGGTGCTGGGCGCGCTCGCGAAGCCCACGCTGGGGCACCTCGACCCGGCCTTCCTGGCGATCATGGACGAGGTGCGCGCGATGCTGC
>CADEGS010000258.1 GCA_902826945.1 uncultured bacterium
CAGGCCTCCTGCGCGCGCAGCGCGAAGCGATCGTCGCGCAGCGACGGAAGCACGCGCACCCGACCGCGATGCACGCCGCTCGCTGGCCCCAGCGCGCCCTCTCGCACGCTCGCGACCGCCCCCGAGAACGCCCGCACCCGCCCTCCCGTGCGCGGCGCTCGCGCGCCGGCCGCCGGGAGAGCGGGTGCGAAGGAGATGCCGCGGGGCCGCGCCTGTGCGGCGCGCCCCCGGCGCGCTACAGGTCGTAGGGCCGCAGGGTCTTGCGGCCGTTGTCCGTCGCGCGCTTCTCGGCGCCGTTGATCAGGTTGCGCACGGCGACGTCCAGCGCGCCGTAGAAGTCGCCGGAGACGTTGATCGAAGCGCAGGCCTTCGTGCGGCTCTTGCTGATGATCATCTCGGCCGGCGAGCGCTTGCCCTTGGCCGTCTTGCGGTTCGTCGTGGTCTTCTTCGCTTTCTTCTTGGCCATGTCGAAGCCTTCCCGGGTGCGGGAGGAATGTGGTCATCGCGCCCCGCCGGCAGGGTCCGGCGCGTGCGGCGCTGTCGGTTTGGAAGCGTGACGCGAGGGAGAGAATGGAGAAGCCCGAGGGGGGTGTCAACAAGCCCAATCGCGTCTTTTCCCGGTTTTTCTGCCGAGTTCGGGCTCCAATCGGACCTCGGTCTCGACCGGCACGCGTCGGAGCGCGCGCCGGAAATCGCGTGCATCGGGCACGTCCCCTGCGCCAGGATGGCGCGCGCGCCACGCGCGCGAGGTCCGGGCCGAAGGGCGGGCGCCCGCCCCCGGGACCGCGCCGCGCGCGCGCGACGCGCCCGCGCGCGACCCCGTGAGAGCCCTGCAGCGCATCCTGGTCGGCCTCGCCTGGCTGGCGGTGACGGCGGCCTTCCTGCTCCTCGTGGTCGAGGAGAGCGGGGTGCTCACCGGCCTGGTGCGCACGCGGCTGGCGTGGCGTCTGGGCCCCCTGGGCGCCGGGCTCTCGGTCGAGCGCGTCAGCCTGCGCTGGTTCCAGCCCGGCCTCGTGGTCGAGGACCTGCGCCTGCGCGCGCCGCGCGCGGCGGGCGAGACGCGCGCGCCCGAGGAGCTCTTGCACCTGCGCCGCGCGAGCCTTTCGCTCGGCCTGGACGACGCGCGGCCGGTGGCCCGGCTCGAGGTCCAGGGCGGGCTGGTGCGCATCTCCGACCGCCTCCTCGGCGCGCTCGAGCAGGCCACGGACACGCTCGAGCGCGAGGCGGGGAGGAGCGGCAGGCTGGGCTCGCCGCAGTGCTCGATCCGCGACCTCGACGTCGAGCTCGAGCTGCCCGACGGCACGCCCTTCCCGCTCGGGCGCGCCTCGCTCCTGGCGCTGCCCGACGGCGACGGCTACCGCCTGCGCGGCGGCGTGACGCCGGTGCTGGGCGGGCTCGTGCGCGGCACCGGCGTGGTCGTGGTCGATGGCCGGCGCACCGCGAGCGGGCTCTCGATCCGCACCGCCGCGCGCGGCCTGGCGCTCGACTCGCGCTCGTTCCGGGCCCCGCCCGCGCTGGCCTCGCTGCGGCTGGAGGAGCTCTCGGGCGCGCTGACGCTGGAGGGCTCGGCGCACCTCGACTGGAGCGGCGAGCGCCTGCACACCAGCGGCGAGCTGCGCGCGCGCGTCGAGGACGGGCGGCTCCTGACGCGCCCGGGCGACCCGCGCGTCGAGGCGCTGGCCGGCGATCTCGAGCTCTCCTTCGACCTGCGCGGCGGACAGGCGCTGTGGGACCGCGAGCAGTGGTCGGCGCGCGCGCGCGCGTCGGCCGCCTGGCTGGGCGCGCCCTTCACCGCCTGGGGCACCTTCGGGCGCGAGCTGCCCGAGGGCACCTGGGCGCACGCCTGGGCGCGCTGCGGCGCGCTGCGCCCGAGCGAGGAGCTGCTCCTGGCGCTGGGCGCCGACGAGCGCCGCCGCGCGCTGCTGCGCTCGCTGGCGCCGCGCGGGACGACGCCGGCCACGCTCGACGTGCGCCTGGCCCCGCCGCGCCTCGAGGACGGCGCGCTGCGCTGGAGCGCGCCCGAGCTGGCCGTGGCCCTCGAGCCCGCGGGCGAGCTGGGGCTCACCTACGTCGGCGAGCCGGACGAGGAAGGCCGCGCGCGCGGGATGCCGCTGCCGCTCGAGGCCGTGCGCGGCCGCGCGCTCCTCGCCGCGCGGCCGGCGGACGGCGGCTTCGCCCGGCTGTGGTTCGAGGTCGAGGGCGAGCACCCGAGCGGCCGCGCGCGCGCGCGCGGGGGCGCGAGCTCGCCCGAGCGGCCCGGCGAGGCCTCGCGGCTCGACATCGAGCTCGCGAGCGAGCGCGTCCTCGTGGACGACGCGCTGCGGCGCGCGCTGGCGGGCAACCACGCGACGGCGGGCGTCTGGCAGGACTACCAGCCGCAGGGCGGCGAGCTCTCCTTCCTGTGGCGGCTGTACGAGGACGCGGGGACGCGCGGGCTGACCGGCAGCGGCGACATCGCGCTGCGCGGCGTGAGCTGCGCCTGGCACGAGCTGCCGATCCCCTTCGAGCGCGCCGGCGGCACGCTCGCCCTGCGCTGGGCGCGGCGCTCCGCGTGGGCGACGCCCGACCGCTCGCGCGTCGTGCGCCCCGCCGGGCTCGCCTACCGCTTCTCGAACGCGGAGTCCCCGCCGGAGGGCAAGGCCGCGCGCGCCAGCGTGTCGGGCTTCGTGCGCGACGACTTCCGCACGCTCGACGACCCCGCCGACGTGCCCGAGCGCAAGACGCAGGCGCTCTCGATCGCGATCGACGAGCTGTTCCTGCGCGGGCGCGACTGGGACGCGCTGGCGCGGCGCTTCCCCGGCGTCGCGCAGCCGGTCGAGGAGCTCGGCGCGAAGGGCGGCGCGCGCGTGCGCTTCGACGGCGGCCGCGCGGCGCCGGCCGAGGCGTACCGCACCGCGCTCGAGGTCGCTCCGACGCAGGCCGAGCTGACGCCGAGGTCCTTCCGGCGCCGCACGCAGGACCTGCGCGGGCGAGTCCTGGTCGAGACGGAGGAGCTCGGCCCCGTCTCGACCGTGAGCACGACGCGCCTGGCCCTGGCCGGCGCCTGGTCGGGCGGCGTCGACCTGGCCTGCCGCGGCGAGCTCTACTCCGGGCTGCCGAGCCAGGTGCTCGTGCACGGCGCGGGCGTGGACCCCGCGAACACGAGCTTCCGCGGCGCCCTCCTGCAGGCGCTGGGCGCGGCCGAGAGCGGAGGCGACGTGTCCGAGAGCGCGCTCGAGGGCCGGCTCGACTTCACGGTGCAGAGCGAGCTCGTGCCCTCGAGCGAGGTGGCGCCGGCCAACCTGTACCGCGTCTTCCTGCGCGACAACGCGCTCTCGAACGGCAGCCTGCGGCTGGAGGACCTGCACGGCGTGCTGGTGCAGCGCTCGGAGGTGCTCGGCAGCCCGCGCCTGACCGCCGCGCTCGCGGGTCACCCGCTCGAGCTGCGCGACGTGCGCGTCTTCCGGCTGGCCGACGCGGCGCGCCTCGCGATCGCCGACCCGATCCTGCAGCGGCCGACCTTCTGGAGCGACCCCGACGGCTACGCGCTGCAGGCGGAGCTGCACGTGCACGACCTGCCGCTCGACGACCGCCACCTCTCGAGCCTGCTGGGCGAGGAGACGCTGGCCGCCTTCCGCGACAACCCCGACTGGCGCGGCGCGCTGGACGTGGACGGGGCGCAGCTCGTCGTCACCAGCGAGCGCGGCCTGGCGGGCAAGGTGGCCGTGCGCGGCGACGTGCGCCCGCACGACCTGGCCATGCGCTTCGGCATCCCGATCGAGGTCCCCCACGCGCTGGTCCAGATCGAGGAGCTGATCTTCGAGGGCGGGCGCGTGCGCGGCTGGGGGCGCGCGCGCGACCTCGACGCCTCGTTCCTGGAGCGGCGCCTGAGCGAGGCGCGCATGCTTTTCTCGTACGTGGACGGGCGGCTCTCGATCGACAACCTCGAGGGCGCCTTCGAGGGCGGCCGGCTCGAGTCGCTGGGCGGCGAGGGCCAGGGCACGCGCAAGGCGCTGGCCTTCGACCTGGCGCCGCCCTACCACTTCGACCTCGCGCTGCGCCTGGGGCGGGTGCAGGTCGCCAGCCTGCTGGAGGGCGTGTTCCAGTCCAGCGTGGCCGACGCCGGCGTGATCGACGCCGGCCTGCGGCTGCGCGGCAAGCCGCGCGACGTGCTCGGGATCAGCGGCGGCGGCTGGTTCGAGCTCGACGAGGGCCGGCTGTGGTCGATCCCGGTCATGCGCGCCCTGTTCCAGACGCTGGGCTCGGACAACACGGCCGTCTTCGACCGCATGCGCGCGCACTTCGAGGTGCAGGACGGCCGCATCCGCACGACCGACGTGCGCGTGCGCAGCGCGCTGCTCAACCTGGTCGGCTCGGGCTGGATCGACTTCGACGGCCGGCTCTCCTACGACCTCGAGGCGCGCTACAGCCTGCTCGACCGCCTGGGGCCGCTGAACCGGATCCTGTACTGGCTGAACAACAGCCTGTGGCGCGTGGCCGTGCGCGGCGACATGGCGCGCCCGCGCGTCTCGATCCGCAACGCGGTGCTCGAGTTCCTGAGCGGCTTCGACGAGCACCCGGCGCGCCAGCTCCCGCTGCCCGACTTCGGCGCCTTCCCCGAGCGGTTCTGACGCTTCCGCCGCGCGGGCGGGGCCGCTACCTTCCCGCCATGGCCACTCCCCCGCTGTGCGCGGTCGTCCTGGCCGGCGGCTCGGGGACGCGCTTCTGGCCCGCCAGCCGGCGCGCGCGCCCCAAGCAGTTCCTGCCGATCTCCGGGCGCGCGCCGATGCTCGTCGAGACCTTCGAGCGCCTGGAGGGCCTGGCGCGGCCCGAGCACGTCTACGTCGTGACGGCCGCGGAGCAGGCCGCCCAGGTGCGCGCGGCGCTGCCGGCGCTCCCGCCCGAGAACGTCCTGGGCGAGCCCGTCGCGCGCAACACCGCGCCTTGCGTCGCGTGGGCCGCGCACGAGCTCGCGCGCCGCCACGGCGACTGCACGATGGCCGTGCTGCCCGCCGACCACGTGATCGAGCCGGCGCAGGCCTTCCGCGCCACGCTGGGCGCCGCGGCCGAGGAGGCGCGCGCGGCCGACGTGCTCGTCACCTTCGGCATCCGCCCGACCTTCCCCGCCACCGGCTACGGGTACGTCGAGGCGGGCGAGCTCCTGCACCGCCGCGCGGGGATCGCGGTGCACGCCGTCCTGCGCTTCGTCGAGAAGCCCTCGCGCGAGCGCGCGCAAGCCTTCCTGGCGAGCGGTAGCTTCCTGTGGAACTCGGGCATGTTCGTGTGGCGCGCGTCGGTCGTGCGCGAGGCCTTCCGCCGCCACGCGCCGGCGATCGCGCACGGGATCGAGCGGCTCGCCGCCGGCGAGCCGCTGGCCGCGGTCTACGCCGCGCTGCCCAGCGCGCCGGTGGACGTCGAGGTCCTCGAGCGCGCCGACAACGTGCGCCTGCTGCCGATCGACTACCGCTGGAGCGACGTCGGCTCGTGGGCGGCCTTGCCCGAGCTCCATCCGCCCGGAGCCGACGGCAACTGGCGCGTGCCCGCCGCGGGCGGGCGGCTCTTGGCCGAGGACGCGAGCGGCTGCGTCGCCTACGCCGAGGACCCGGGCGAGCTGGTGGCGCTGGTCGGCGTGCGCGACCTGGTCGTCGTGCGCGCCGGCCGCACGACGCTCGTCGTGCCGCGCGAGCGCGCGCAGGACGTGAAGCGGATCGTGGACCGCCTGCGCGAGGAGGGTCCCGAGTTCCTCTAGTGTCCTGTCTCAGAAGTACGCATGCACCTTCCGCCCTCCTCCACCGCCTGGCGGCGTTGCTCCTCCTCGGCGGTTCGCCCTGGAAC
>CADEGS010000259.1 GCA_902826945.1 uncultured bacterium
CCTCCGCCGCCAGCGCGCGCCGCAGCGAGCCGCCGGCGCGCGCGAGCCGCTCCTCCGCCGCCTCGCGCGCGAGCGCGCGCGCGTGCATCAAGGCCGCCGTCTTGACGCGCCCGCCCGCGGCGTCGAGCAGCGCCTGCGCGGGGGCGCCCTCGAGGCCGCTCAGCGCGTGCAGGATGCGCAGCGCGCGCGCCGCGAGCTTCTGGTTGCCGCGCGCGTCCACGTCGACCATCAGGCCGGCGTGCACCTTGCCGAGCGCGACCATCGCGAGCGTGCTGACGCGGTTCAGCACGAGCTTCGTCGCCGTGCCGGCCTTGAGGCGCGTGCTGCCGGCCACGACCTCCGGGCCGGTCGCCAGGCGGATCGAGACGTCGGCCTCGTCGGGCGCCGCGTCGAACGGCACGCAGGCGAGGAACACGGTGCGCGCGCCCGCCGCGCGCGCGCGCGCCAGCGCGCCGTGCACGAAGGGCGTCGTGCCGCCGGCGGCGACGCCGAAGACGACGTCGCGCGGGCCCGCGCGCGCGGCCTCGACCGCCGCGGCCCCGGCCGCCGCGTCGTCCTCGACGCCCTCGATGGCGCGGAACATCGCCTCGCGCCCGCCGGCGAGCAGGCCCTGGACCTGCTCGGGGTCGCTCTGGAAGGTCGGCGGGCACTCGGCCGCGTCGAGCACGCCCAGCCGTCCGCTCGTGCCCGCACCGACGTAGAAGAGCCGCCCGCCGCCGCGCAGCGCCGCGACGACGAGCGCGAGCGCGTCGCAGATCGGCCGCTTCGCCGCGGCGAGCGCGCGCGCGGCCGCCTCGTCCTCGGCCTGGAAGAGGTCGAAGGCCGCCTCGGGCGCGAGCGCGTCGAGCTCGCGCGCGGCGGGCAGCACGGCCTCGGTCGCGAGCGCGCCGCGGCCGTCGGGATCGGCGCCGCTCGATCGGGCGCCGGCTCCCCGGCGCTCGGGACCCGACGAGCCCGGACCCGTCCTCACGGCGCGTCCTCCGCGCTCCCGCGCGCGTCGGGCCGCTCGCGCGCGAGGCGCGTGCCCGGCTCCCACATCGAGCGCGCGAGCGACGCGCCGCCGTCGAGCACCAGGCACTCGCCCGTCATCCACGCGCACGCGGGCGAGAGCGCGTAGAGCGCGTGCGCCGCGACCTCGTCGGCGCTGCCGAAGCGGCCGAGCGGCAGATCGCGCGCGATCGCGTCGCGCGCCGCGTCGTCGGGCCACAGGTTGCCGCGCGCGCCCTCGCTCTCGAACGGCCCGGGCGCGATCGCGTTGACGCGGATCCCGTGGCGCGCCCACTCGACGGCCAGCGTGCGCGTCAGGGCCAGCACGCCCGCCTTGGCGCTGGCGGAGTGCGCGACGCCGGCCATGCCGGTCCAGGCGTAGGTCGCGACGACGTTGAAGATCTGCCCGCCGCCGGCGCGGATCATCCCGCGCCCGAAGGAGCGGCTGCAGTAGAACGTGCCGTCGAGCACGATCCCGAGCACGGCGCGCCAGGCGTTGGGCGAGAGGCGCTCGGCGGGACACACGAAGTTGCCGGCGGCGTTGTTCACCAGCACGTCGATCCGGCCGCGCGCCTCCAGCTCCTGCGCGAGCGCGTGCACCTGGTCGGGCTGGCGCACGTCGAGCGCGCGCGCGTGCGCGCTCCAGCCGCGCGCGCGACCCTCGTCGAGGAAGGCCGCGTGGTGCGCGGGGTCGCGCGAGACGATCGTGACCTCGGCGCCGAGCGCGCACAGGCCGCGGCTGATCTGGAGGCCGAGCCCGGTGCCGCCGCCGGTCACGACGGCGCGCACGCCGCGGAAGGTCTCGGGAGGCAGCCAGCGAGCGGAGGCGACGGGGGCTTCGGCCATGCGCGGATCGTGACGGACGCCGCCCCGCGCGCCAAGCCTGCGCGGGCCCACGCGGCGGCGCCGGCGCCCGCGAGCCGGCCGCGCCCCGCGCGCGCCGCCGCGCTTTGGCCCCGCGCGGGCCCGGCGCTACCCTTTCCGCCCCGCTTCCCCGCGCGAGACCACCATGCAGACCCTCCAGTCCTTCGTCCTGGGCGCCTGGCACACCGGCGAGGCTCCCCCGCGAGCGCTCGTGAACCCCGCCACCGAGGAGCCGCTGGCCGAGGTGCGCGGCGGCGGCCTCGACTTCGCGCGCGTCCTCGCGCACGCGCGCGAGAGCGGCGGTCCGGCACTGCGCGCGCTGGGCTTCCGCGCGCGCGGCGCGCTGCTCGGCGCGCTCTCGAAGGCGATCCACGCGCAGCGCGACGCGTTGCTCGACCTCTCGATCGCCTGCGCGGGGACGACGCGCTCGGACGCGAAGTTCGACGTGGACGGCGCCATCGGGACGCTGGCGAGCTACGCGGCGCTGGCGGCCAGCCTGCCCGAGGCGGGCTTCCTCTCCGACGGCGAGGGCGTGCAGCTCGGGCGCACGACGCGCTTCTGGGGCCAGCACGTGCTCGTGCCGCGCCAGGGCGTCGCGGTGCACGTGAACGCGTTCAACTTCCCGGCCTGGAACATGTGCGAGAAGATGGCCTGCGCGCTGCTCGCCGGCATGCCGGTGGTCGAGAAGCCGGGCACGCCGACCGCGCAGCTCGCCTGGCGCGTGGCGCAGGTCCTGCTCGCGAGCGGCCACCTGCCCGAGGGCGCCTTCCAGCTCGTGTGCGGCGACGCCAGGGGGCTCGTCGACGCGATGGGGCCGCAGGACGTGCTGGCGTTCACGGGCTCCTCGAAGACCGGCGCCGAGCTGCGCGGCAACCCGAGCCTGGTGCGCCACAACGTGCACGTGAACGTCGAGGCCGACTCGCTCAACGTCGCCGTGCTGGCGCCCGACGTCGAGCCCGGCTCCGAGGCCTGGAACCTGTTCCTCTCGAACGTCGAGCTCGACCTCGTGCAGAAGGCGGGCCAGAAGTGCACCGCGGTGCGGCGCATCCTCGTGCCGCGCGCGCTCGCCGCGGACGTCGGCCGCGAGCTCGTCCTCGGCCTCGAGCGCGTGTCGGTCGGCGACCCGGCCAGCCGCGAGACGCGCATGGGGCCGCTCGCGAGCAAGGCCCAGCTGGCCGACGTGCGCCAGGGGATCGAGCGCCTGGCCGCGGCCGGCTCTCTCGTCTGCGGCGGCACCGCGCCGGTGCACGAGCGCGGCTGGTTCGTCGCGCCCACGCTCGTGCAGGCGCAGGAGAGCGGCGCGGCGGTCTTCCACGAGCTCGAGGTCTTCGGCCCGGTCGCCAGCCTGCTGCCGTACTCGGGCGACGCGGCCGAGGCGATCGCGCTCGCGAACCGCGGCGGCGGCGGGCTCGTCGCGAGCCTGTACGCGAATGAGCGGCGCTGGACGGAGGAGGTCGTGCTCGGCATCGCGCCCTGGCACGGCCGCGTGTGGATCGGCAGCGACAAGGTCGCCGACCAGGCCGTGCCGCCCGGCACCGTCCTGCCGGCGAGCGTCCACGGCGGCCCCGGGCGCGCCGGCGGCGGCGAGGAGCTGGGCGGGCTGCGCGGGCTCGCGCCCTACCTGCAGCGCACGGCGGTGCAGGGCTTCCAGGGGCTGGTCGCAGGCGCCTTCGGCGCGCCGCAGGCCGGCTGAGCGGCGCCCCCCGCGGGCCTGGAAGAGATAAGGAGGGAGGCGAGCCCGCGTCACCCCGGCGCGGACCCGCCTCCGAAGGACTCGGACGGCGGCCCTGTCAGCCGCCGCCCGGGCTCCCGGGCGCCGAGCGGTCGGGCGGCGGAGGATGCGCCTCGGACCACGCGGCCCCGTGCGTCTGCCACCAGGTGCTCCAGGCCCGGCTCGAGCGCCCGGGGCGCTCGCCGGTGATCCGCTCCAGCGCGTCGCAGGCGAGGGCGCGCGCGCTCGAGGTCTCGCTCGTCCCGAGGATGCGCGCGTCGAGCGAGACGCCGTCGCCCACGACGCGCGGGCGCGGGTCGGCGATCGCCGCGCCCTGCGCCACCTCGACGTCGAAGTCGCCGACGACGGCGGTCCAGGTGCCGAAGCCCACGCTGCCCGAGCCGCCCGCGCCCGAGCGCCGCGAGCGCTCGAGGAAGGCGATCAGGGGCTGCACGGCGGCGCCGTGACCGATGTCCGCCAGCGCCTCGACCGCGCGCGCGCTCGTCTCGGGGCGCGGCGCGGAGAGCAGGCGCACGAGCGTCCCGAGCACGCGCGCGTCGTCGGCGTCGCCGAGCGCGCGGTTCGCCTCCAGGCGCACGGCGCGCGACCCGTCGGCCGTCGAGCGCGCGAGCAGCTCGCGCAGCGCGCGGCCCGGCAGGCCACGGCGCAGCAGGAAGGCGGCCAGCGCGCGCCGGCGTGAGTCGCCGTGGCGCAGCTCCGCGCACAGCGCGCGGTCGAGCGCGGCGACCGGGAGGGGCGCGCCGCTCCCGGAGGGCTCCGCGGGCTCGCGGGGCGCGAGCGCGGCGCGCAGCCGCGCGGCGGCCTGCTCGCGCAGCACGCCGTCCCCGCGGGCCGCGGAGGCGAGGAACGGTTCGAGATCCGCGCCGCCGTCGTCCGCGCCGGCCGCTCCTGCGGCGAGCGCGGGGAGCGGCAGCGCGAGCCGCGCGTCGAGGCACAGGGCTCGCGCGCGCGGCTGATCGGGCGCCTCCTCGAGCAGCTCGTCCAGCGCCCGCAGCGCCTCGGGCACGAGCCCCTCGTCGAGCAGCCAGCCCGCGTGGGCCGCGCGCGCCTCCTGCAGCGCCGCGGCGCTGGCCGCGAGGCCGCGGCCGCGCAGGAGCGTGCGCTCGCGCACGCGCGCCTCCTCGAGCACGTCGCGCTCGAGCGCGACCCGCTCGACGGCCGCCGCGGGCAGGTGGATCCACGCGCCGCCGTCGGCCGAGCGCTCGCGCCGCACCTCCCAGCCGCCTTCGGCCGCGCGCGCGGGCGCGCGCAGCACGGCGCCCTCGCGCAGGTGCAGCAGGCGCACGGCCGCGCTCTGCGGCGTGGGCTCGCCGCAGGGGTGGGCCCACGCGCTCGCCGCGAGGGTCGGCTGCGCCGCGGCTGCCGCGAGCGGCGGCAGCAGCAAGCGTGCCACGGGCCCGAGCAGACGGGCGCGCCGCGCGCGCTTCGGACCGGGAGGGCTCATCGACAAGCGCTAGAGCGGCTGGGGCCTCCGGTTGCCGGATTTCCGCCGGACGGCGCGGGGAAGGAGAGCGGGCCGCAGGCGGTCGAGCGCCAGGCGAGCCCGCGCCGCGTGAGCTCGCTCGCGACCGGCGGCCGCCCCTCGGCGCTGATCCAGATCGAGCGCGGCGCGGTGCGGGCGAGCAGGTGCGCGAGCTCCGGCGTGTCCGAGCCGTGGTGGGGGAAGAGCAGGAGCGCGAGCGGCCCGCCGAGCGCCGGGTCGGCGAGCATCGCCGCCAGTCCCGGCCCTTCGGCGTCCCCGCACAAGAGCAGCAAGCCCGCGCGCGCGTCCTCCAGCAGCAGGCTGCGCGAGCCCTCGTTGTCCGCCGAGGGCTGCCCGCGCAGCCAGCGCGCGGCGAGGCCCGGAGCCAGCGGGAGCGCCAGCGCGCCTTGCTCCGCGTCGAGCCGCGGGACGCCGCTCGGGAGAACCACTCCCTCCGGCAGCGGCCCGAGCCACAGCCGCGGCGGCGTGCGCGCGACCAGCCGCTCGAGCGCGCCCGAGTGGTCGCGGTCGAGGTGCGTCAGCGCGACGACCGGCCGGCGCACGTCCCAGGCGCGGAGCAGCGGGCCGAGCGCCTCGTCGTAGACCCCCGGGCGGTTGCGCGACCCGGCGTCGAGCACGAGCGCGCTCAGCCCGGGCGCGCGCGCGACGAGCGCGCTGCCCGCGCCGACGTCGAGCGCGACCACCTCTAGGCCGGCCGGAGCCGGCGCCCAGGGCGCGAGCAGGAGCGCGCCGCACAGCGCGGAG
>CADEGS010000260.1 GCA_902826945.1 uncultured bacterium
CGCCGCCTGCCGCTCGCCCTACTACTGGACGATGGAGAAGCTGGGGGTCGAGAAGCGCGACATCCTGGTCGACCGCGTCGAGGAGGGGCGCGAGGCGCAGACCGAGGCCAAGGAGCAGTTCCGCGACGCGCTGGAGGCGTTCCGCGCGCTGCACTCGTTCGACGGCGGCGAGCTGGCCGCGGTCTACGACCGGCTGAACGACGCCTACGAGGACTGCGACAAGCGCGCGAAGGAGGTCAGCTCGCGCATCGCCTCGATCGAGACCGTCGCCGGCGACCTCTTCGAGGAGTGGGGGGACGAGATCGGCTCGATGCAGGACGCCGGGCTGAAGGCGCAGAGCCGCGAGATGCTCGGGCAGACGAAGGAGCGCTACGGCGAGCTCCTCGCCGCCATGCGCAAGGCCGAGGCGAGCATGCAGCCGGTGCTGGTCTCCTTCCGCGACCACGTGCTGGCGCTCAAGCACAACCTGAACGCGCGCGCGATCGCCTCGCTCTCCGGCGAGCTGACGACGATCGAGGGCAACGTCGACGCCCTGATCGCCGACATGGAGGCCTCGATCGCCGAGGCCGACGCCTTCCTGGATTCGATGAAGGGCTGAGGCTCGACCCGGGCTCTCGGCGTCGATGGTCCCGGGAGCCGGATCGCGCTGGAAGCCTCCCTGTGGGAGGCGTAGCGAGCGCGACCCCGGCAGGGTCCGTCAGCCGAGCCCGGGGAACGGCTTCTCCCAGCCGTCGGCGAAGACCGTGCCCGCGAGCGGGCGGCGCGTGCGCGGGGCGCGCTCGCGCTCGGCCAGCGCGGCCGGCAGGGTGTCGGCGGCGCCGCGGTGGCCGATCGCGACCATCGTGACCGGCTCGATGCCATCGGGCATGCCGAGCTCCGCGCGCGCGCGCTCGGCGTCGAAGCCGGCCATCTGGTGCGACGCGAGGCCCAGCGCCTGCCCTTGCAGCACGAGGCTCAGGGTCGCCTGACCGACGTCGTACCAGGCGTGGCGGTTCTGCTTCTTGTTGTGCGCGAAGGTCGTGCTGGCGGCGGTGACGACGAGCACGGCCGCCTGCCGCGCCCAGGCGTTGCCCTCGACCAGGAACGAGGCCAGGCGCTCGAACGCCGCCCCGTCCTCGCGGCGGGCGACGAAGAAGCGCCAGGGCTGCTCGTTGAAGCACGAGGGCGCCCAGCGCGCGGCCTCGAACAGGCTGGCGAGCGTCCGCACCTCCACCGGCCGCGCGTCGAAGGCGCGCGGGCTCCAGCGCTGGGCGAACAGGTCGTGGATCGGTGCGGACGTCTCGGCAGCTTTCTTCATCGCGTCTCCAGCGGCAGGTCCCACAAGACGAGCTCGGCCCCCCGCCCGCGCGCGAGGACGATCTCGCCCTCCTCGCGCACGGCGGCGCCGTCGCCGGGCCCGAGCTCGCGGCCGTTGATCGTCGCGTGCCCGCGGGCCAGGTGCAACCAGGCGCCGCGCCCCGCGAGCGGGTAGCTGACGCTCTCCTCGCCGTCGAGGAGACCGACCAGGAGCGAGGCGTCCTGACCGATCGTGAGCGAGCCGTCGCGCCCGTCGGGCGAGACGACGAGCTGCAGCGCGCCGCGGCGCCCGGCCAGCGGGAACTCGCGCTGCTCGTAGCGCGGGCGTCCGCCGCGCCGCGCGGGGATCACCCACATCTGGAGCAGGTGCAAGACCTCGCGCTCCGAGGCGTTGAACTCGCTGTGCGTCACGCCGCTCGCGGCCGACATGAGCTGCACCTCGCCCGGCCGGATGGTCGAGCCGGTGCCCATGCTGTCCCGGTGCGCCAGCTCGCCCTCGAGCACGACCGTGACGATCTCCATGTCGTTGTGGGCGTGCGTCGGGAAGCCGCGGCCGGGCTTCACGAAGTCCTGGTTGATCACGCGCAGCGGGCCGAAGCCCATGTGCGCGGGGTCGAAGTAGCTCGCGAACGAGAACGTGTGCCAGGTGTCGAGCCAGCCGTGGTCGGCGTGGCCGCGCTCGTCGCTCTTGCGGATCGTGATCATGATGCCCCTTCGACGCGGGCAGAGCGGGCGGGCTTACCCCGGCCGCCGGCGCGGGAGCATCCTCCCACGACGGCCCCCGCGCGGCCAGCGCGACGCTCAGGCCGCCGCGGCGAGCGGCTCGGTGCGGATGCGCACCGTGCGGTAGACCTGCTCGACGCGCTCCTGGGCGCGCGCGCGGTCCTCGGCGACGACGACGAACACGCCGAAGCGGTGCGCGTGGCTGGCGAGCGGCGGGACGACCTCGCCGGGGCGGTACCAGAGCTCGAGCTTCGCGAGCCACGGCGCGCCCGCGAGCTCGTCCAGGCCTTCCACCGCGAGCAGCCGCCCCGGCGCGGGGAAGAAGTAGCGGTTCGCCACGGCGCGCTCGAAGCGCGGCGCGAGCGCGTCGAGGTCGGGCGTCTCGCCGATCGCCAGGCGCAGCGCCGCGGTGACGTAGTCCACGCCGGTGCCGAGCGGCACGAGCCCCGAGCAGAAGTCGCCGCCGGAGAGGCGCGCGGCGATCTCGATCACGCGCGGGCCGTCCGCGGCCAGCACGACGTCGCCCTTCGTCACGCCGCGCTCGACGCCGAGGGCGCGCGAGGCGCGCTCGACCAGGTCCTCGATGGCGCGCCGCTCCCCGGGCGAGCACAGCGAGGGCACCCAGCCGCCGTTCTCGATGATCTGCGGGCGGAAGCGCTCGAGGTGCTCGTAGTTGCGGTCGGCGAAGCCGGGCGTGACGGCGCGGCCGTCGCACAGCACGGTCTCGGTGCTGATCTGCGGGCCGGCGAGGAACTCCTCGACCATCACGCGGCCGGAGAACGACACCTCGCGCGCGGCGGCGAAGAGCGCCTCGACGTCGCTCCCGGGATCGAGCAGCACGACGCCGCGCGCGCCCGAGCGGTCGACCGGCTTCAGCACCAGCCGCCCGCGGCGGCGCAGGTGCGCGCGCGCCTCGTCCGCGCTGGCCACGGCGGCGAACCAGGGGATCGGCACGCCGCGCTCGCGCAGGCGCTCCTTCATCGCGAGCTTGTCGGTCGCCAGGCGCGCGGTCTCGAGCGACACGCTGGGCGTCCGGAGGTGCGCCGCGACGCGCGCGACGACGTCGGGGATGTCGCTGCCCATCGTCGTCACGCCGCGCAGGCGCAGGCCGCGCGCGCGCAGGCCGTCGAGCGCCGCGCACAGCGCGGGCACGGCGCGCGTGCTGACGGCGAGCGGCACGTCCGCCAGCGCGAAGCCGGGCGAGGCCGGGTTCTGGTCCACGCCGACGACGACGAGCCCGAGCGCGCGCGCCGCGCGGTAGAGGAAGAGCTGGTCCTGGCTCGCGCCCAGGAGCACGACGGCGTCGCTCACGCGGCCCGCTCCCCCGCGCCGGGCGGCGCGCGTCCGAGGAGCACGAGCGCCAGGCGCGCCGCGCCCCCGCCCAGCCCGGCCACCGCCGGGGCCGGCGCGGCGCCGGGCAGCGCGCGCAGCGCGCCCGCCAGCGCCGCGTCGTCGAGCTCGGAGGCGATTCCGAGCGGCCGGTGCGGGCCGTGCTCGCGGTAGTGCTCGAGCGCCTCGCGGTCGCTCG
Organism: uncultured bacterium; assembly: GCA_902826945.1. The sequence continues at coordinate 3,548 of CADEGS010000260.1, forward strand.
CGTGGTTGGCGAGGATGCCGGCTGGCGTGCGCAGGAAGGCGAGCTCGTAGAGCGTCGTCCCGAGCGCCGTCAGCGCCGCGCGCGCGCGCGCCATCCAGGGCCCGAGCGGGCTGCCGGGCTCGAGCACGCGCGCGCCGGCGAAGCGCGCCGCCGCGGCGCGGATCGCGGCCAGGCGCGGCGCCATGTGCCAGCCCACCGACACCACCGGCGCGCGCACGCTCGCGGGGTCGAGCAGCGCCAGCACGCGCTCGGTCAGGCGGTTCGGGTCGCTGCCGCCGAAGGTGACGAGCAGGTCCACGTCGCGCTCGTCCGCGCGCGTCGCGCCCAGCTCCGGCGCGAGCGGGATCCAGGGCGCGCCGCCGAGCACCGAGTCCGCGTGCGCGCGGTCCCACGCGTCGGGACGCCAGTGCAGCGCCGGATAGAGCACGAGGTCGGCGAAGTGGCGCGCGTGCGTGCGGTTCTCGACCAGGATCGTGCGCGCGCCGGCCCGGCGCAGGCGCATCAGCTCGGGGGCGAAGTCGCCGAAGCCGTCCACCCAGGCGGCGGCGGCCGGCCGCGCGGCCCAGGCCGGGTCCTCCGCCGGCAGCAGCGCGTCGAAGCCCTCGACGCGCAGCGCGCGCGCGCTCTCGGCGTCGTCCACGACGAAGAGCGGCTCGGCGCCCAGCGTGCGCAGCGCGCAGGCGACCGCGCGCGAGCGGCGCACGTGCCCCGCCCCCACGCGCGCGCCGCTGGCGGCGCGCAGGACGACGCGCGCGCTCACGGCCACACGCCCACGGGGACGGCGCGGCGCTCGCGCGTTAGCGCGCGCAGCGAGCGGTTGGCCAGGCTCTCGACCACCTCCGCGTTCAGGCGCACGAGCTCCGGGCGCTCGTCCAGCCAGGCGAGCACCTCGGCCAGCGGCACCAGGCTGTCCCAGCGCGGCGCGTGCGCCTCGAAGACGGCGCGCGCGAGCGCCAGATCCGCCGGCTCGTCCACGCACAGCCGCAGCCCGGGCCGGCGCAGCGCGTCGTCCACCGCGAGCTCGACCACGCGGAAGCGCTCGGCGTGGCGGCGCAAGTGGAAGCTGCCGGCGTGCTCGCGGTCGAGCGGGTCGCGCGAGCCGAGCGCGTCGCGCAGCGCGCGCGCCGACCAGGCGCTCTGGCCGCCGAGCACGCCCTCGAGGCCGGCGTTGCCGCCGGCCAGCTCGACGAAGTCGCCGTCGAAGGCCGCCAGCGCCTCGAGCTGGCGGTCCACGAAGGCCGGGTCCACGAGCGGGCAGTCGCCCGTCACGCGCACGACGTAGTCGGGCTCGAGCTCCTCCAGCAGGGCGCCGTAGCGCGCCAGCACGTCGTCCAGCGGCCCGCGCCGGCAGGCGACGCCCGCGCGCGCGCAGGCCTGCGCCAGCGCGTCGTCGCCGGGCTCGGTCGAGGTCAGCACGAGGACGTCGTCGAGGCCGCGCGCGGCGCGCAGGCGCTCGACGACGCGCAGGAAGAGCGGCTTGCCGGCCAGGTCCGCCAGCACCTTGCCCGGCAGGCGGCTCGAGCCGGTGCGCGCCTGCACGCCGGCGACCGCGCGCGGCCTCACCGCCGCCTCCAGGCCGCCAGCGCGTCGGCGACGCGCAGCACGTCCTCGTCGGAGAGCGAGGGGTGCAGCGGCAGGCTCAGCGCCCGGCGGCCGTGGTCGTCTGCGCACGGCACGCGCTCGGCCAGGCGCGCGCGGAACCACGGGTGCCAGGTCAGCGGCGCGTAGTGGAGCTGCGCGTGGATCCCCTGCTCGCGCAAGGCGGCGCGCAGCGCGTCGCGCTCGTCGGGGCGCGTGCGGACGACGAGGAGGTGCCAGGCATGGCGGCGCTCGGCGTCATCGCCGGCGAGCCGCTCGAAGCCCTCCAGGCGCTCGGCGTAGAGCGCCGCCAGCGCGCGCCGGCGCGCGACGAAGCGCTCGAGCTTGGCGAGCTGGCTCGCGCCGAGCGCCGCATGCAGGTCGCTCAGGCGGTAGTTGAAGCCGAGCTCGATCATCGGCGCGAAGGGCACGCTCTCGGCGTAGTCGCGCGCGACGCCGTGCGAGCGCAGCCGGCGCAGGCGCGCCGCCAGGCTGGAGTCGTTCACGAGCACGGCGCCGCCCTCGGCGCTCGTGATCGACTTGACCGGGTGGAACGAGAGGCAGGCGGCGTCCACCTCGGGGTGCGCGCCCGGCGCCCACCAGCGGCCGTCGACGCGGTAGCTCGCGCCGAGCGCGTGCGCCGCGT
>CADEGS010000261.1 GCA_902826945.1 uncultured bacterium
GCCACGCGAACATCGTGGACATCGAGCACCGCCGCCACGGCTGGCAGGTCCCGATCGGCTCGGTGGACGTGGCGATCCTGGTCGAGACGCGCCGCGAGCGCGACGGCGTCGCGCTCGACGCCGCGCTGCGCGAGCAGGGGTTCGAGGTGCGCCCGCCGCCGCCGTAGCGCCGACCGGCCGCGGCGGCCTACGCGCGCGCCGCGCGCCCCAGGCCGTCGTCCCCGCCGGGCGCCGGCGGCGGCTCGCGCGCACCCGCCGGCAGCACCGCGCAGGCGCAGCCGAGCGCGATCAGCACGGCGCCGGCGATCGCGGGCGCGCTCAGGCGCTCGCCGAGGAAGATGGCGCTCAGGAGCACGCCCGAGAGCGGCTGCAGGAAGACGAACGGCGCCACGCGGCCGGCCTCCAGGTGGCGCACCCCGGCGACCCACAGCACGGTCGTGACGAACGAGACGAAGACCCCCAGCGCGACCGTCCAGGCCAGCGCGGAGACCAGGTGCTCGTCGGGCCGCCACGCGCGCGCGTCCCAGGCGCCGTAGGGCAAGAGCAAGAGGAGCGAGAAGGCGACCGTGAGCGCGCCGACCGCCTGCGGGTGCCGGCGCGTGAGCAGCGAGCGCACGAGCGGCGTGTAGAGCCCCCACAGGGCCGCGCTCAGCACCAGGATCGCGTTGCCGGCGAAGCGTCCGCCGCGGAAGAGGCCGGCCGTGCCGGCGCTCTCGAGCACGATGCACAGCGCTCCCGCGAGCCCGACAAGGACGCCGATCGCGCGCGCGCCGCCGACGCGCTCGCCGAGCAGGAAGCGCGCGAAGAGCAGGATCATGACCGGCTCGGTCAGGATCAGGACCGAGGCGTTCGAGGCGCTGGCGAGCTCCACGCCCACGACGCCGAGCAGCATCGGCATGCCGAAGGCGAAGACGCCGAGCGCCGCCACGCGCGCGAGGTCGCCACGCGAGAAGCCCGCCGGGCTCGCGCCGCACACGCGCATCCAGATCCACAGGAGCGGCAGCGCGACCACGTGGCGCAGCGCCGCCACCATGCCCGGCTCGAGCCCCTCGACCGCCAGCGCCTGCATCGGGAAGGAGGCCCCGCCGATCAGGTTGGCGACCGTCATGCACAGGACGCCCAGCGCGGGGCGCGGCGCGCCGGCGGAGCTCAATCGAGGAGCGAGCGGCCGTCCATCTGCGGCGCGGGCGCCAGGCCGGCCAGCGCGAGCAGGGTCGGCGCGACGTCCGCCAGGATGCCCATCGGGCGCAGGCGCGCGCCGCGCACGTCGTCGCAGCACAGGACGAAGGGCACCGGGTTCGTCGTGTGCGCGGTGTGCGGCTGGTCGTGCTCCGCGTCCCACATCAGCTCGGCGTTGCCGTGGTCGGCGGTGATGCACACGGCGCCGCCGCGCGCGAGCGCCTGCGGCACGATGCGGGCCAGCGCTCCGTCCACGGCGCGCACCGCGGCGTCGGCGGCGGCCAGGATGCCGGTGTGCCCGACCATGTCGGCGTTGGCGAAGTTGATCACGTACACGTCGGTCTCGCCGCGCTCGAGCGAGGCCAGGATGGCCGCGGTCACGCCCGCCGAGCTCATCTCGGGCTGCAGGTCGTAGGTCGCGACGCGCGGGCTCGGGATCAGCGTGCGCGTCTCGCCGGGCAGCTCGGCCTCCTTGCCGCCGGAGAAGAAGAACGTCACGTGCGCGTACTTCTCGGTCTCGGCGATGCGCTCCTGGCGCAGGCCGGCGGCGCTGACGATCTCGGGGTAGAGGCCCTTCAGCTCGACCGGCGGATAGGCGACCGCGAACGGCAGGCCGGCCTGGACCTGGGTCATCGTCGCGATCGCCAGGCGCGGCCGCGCGCCGCGCTCGAAGCCGGAGAAGCCGGGGAGCCCGAGCGCCGCGACGATCTGGCGCATGCGGTCGGCGCGGAAGTTGAAGCAGAAGAGCGCGTCGCCGTCCTCCATGCGGCCGAGCCCGGGCTCGCCGACGACGCACGGCTCGACGAACTCGTCGCCCGTGCCGCGCTCGTAGGAGGCGGCCAGCGCGTCGTCCGCGCGCGCGAAGCGCTCGCCGACGCGCGCGGTGAACAGGTCGTAGGCGCGCTGCACGCGTTCCCAGCGCTTGTCGCGGTCCATCGCCCAGTAGCGCCCGACGACCGAGACGATGCGCCCGACGCCGGCCTGCGCCGCGTCGCGCTCGAGCGCGGCGACGTAGCCCCGGCCGGAGCGCGGCGGCGTGTCGCGCCCGTCGAGCACGGCGTGGATGCAGACGCGCTCGGGCGCCAGCCCGCGCCGCGCGCAGAGCTCGAGCAGGCTGCGCAGGTGGAAGTCGCTCGCGTGCACGCCGCCGTCCGAGACCAGGCCCATCAGGTGCAGCCGGCGCCCGTCGCGGCGCGCCTGCTCCACGAGCGGGACGATCGCGCCGTTCTCGAAGAACGCGCCGTCCCGGATCGAGCGGTCGATGCGCGTGATGTCCTGGTAGACGACGCGCCCGGCGCCGAGGTTCATGTGCCCGACCTCGCTGTTGCCCATCAGGCCCAGCGGCAGGCCGACCTCGTTGCCCGAGGCGGAGAGCAACGTGTGCGGGTAGCGCCCGCACAGGTCGTGGAAGTAGGGGGCGTTGCGCAGGATCGCGTTGTGCTCGCGCTCCTCGCGGTGGCCCCAGCCGTCGAGCACGATCAGGAGCAGCGGCCTGCGCTTCACGACGCCCTCGCGCTGCCGACCGCCTCCACCTCGCCGGCCAGGCGCAGCGCCTCGGCCGCGAGCACGTCCAGCACGGCCAGGCGCTCGTCGAGCCAGGCGCGGTCCTCCTGCAGGCCGGCGTCGGCCGCGTTCGCGCGCACGAGCTCGACGCCCGCGCGCACGGTCGCCTCCAGCCCGCGCGCGCCGATCGCGCACTCGCTCCACAGCGCGCGCGCGACCTCGCCGGCGCCCACGGCCGAGAGCCGCAGCGCGGCGAGCGCCGTCTCCGCCACCTCGAGCGGCGTCTCGAGCGCGGCGCGCGCGGCCTTGCGACGCGCCTCGCCGGCGCTCGCGCGCCAGGCCTGGTAGGCCTCCGCATCCTCGTCCACGAGGGCCAGCAGCCGCTCCGCGAGCGCCCGCAGCTCCTCGGCGCGGGCGCGCATGTAGGCCGGCACGTCGGAACGCCCCTCGCCGCTGGCGTGCTGGAACGCCATACTGACGAGCGCCGCGCCGAGAGCTCCCTGCAGCGCGGCCACGCACCCGCTGGCGGGGACGGCGCCCGTGTCGGCGACCCGGTCCGTGAAGGCGGCCAGGGAGAGCTCGGTCATCGAGGGCGACGGCATGCGATCGTGGAGCGAGAACAGGGGCTCCCCCGAGGGAGCGAGATCCTATCCGAAGGCCCGCGCCGGGCGAGGCGTGCGCGGCGCCGTCGCGGCGCTCGTCCTGGGCCTGGCGAGCTGCGTCACGACGCCGGTCACCGGCAAGAACGCCTTCCTGCCCATCCCGGTGTCGCAGGACCTGGCCCTGGGCACCGAGGCCTACCAGCAGGTCCTGGCGCAGGAGAAGCCGGTCCGCAGCGGGCGCGAGAAGGAGATGGTCGAGCGGGTCATGCAGCGCCTGGTCGCGGTGGCCGACGACCAGGGCTACGCCTGGGAGGTGACGCTGCTGGACGCGCCGGACACGGTCAACGCCTTCGCGCTGCCCGGCGGGAAGATGGCCGTCTACACGGGCATCCTCGCGGTGTGCAAGGACGAGACGGGCGACGTCGAGAACGGCCTGGCGGTCGTCATGGGCCACGAGATCGGACACGTCGTCGCGCGCCACGGCATGCAGCGCATGACGCAGCAGATGGGGCTCGAGCTCGTGACCTCGATCTTCGACGCCGGGCGCTACCAGGAGCTCGTCGGCCCGCTGGTCAGCGTGGCGATCCAGCTGCCCTTCGGCCGGGCCCACGAGTCCGAGGCGGACCACATCGGCCTGGTGTACATGGCGCGCGCGGGCTACGACCCGCGGGCGGCGCCAGCCTTCTGGGAGCGCATGAGCGCGCTCGGCGGCTCGCAGACGCCGGAGTTCCTCTCGACGCACCCCTCGCACGAGACGCGCGTGGCGCAGCTCCAGGAGCTGATGCCGAAGGCCCTGAAGGAATACGAACAGGCCCGCGGCGCAACCCCGTGATCCTCGCAAGTCCCTGACTGGACTTGCCTTGTGACGATCGCCCGGGGCCCGTGCTGGCTCCCCCCCGGGGGGGTTGACTAGGGTTTCGCCCACCGCACGCCGGAAGGCCGGCGCCCGGCCACGCCGGGGGGTGGCAGGCCCTTGCGCATCGCTATCATCACACCCGAGCTGGCGAGCCTGGTGCGGCGGACCAACCTGGCCGGCGTCGCCGAGTCGCTCTCCGAGGCGCTCCTCGCCGCGCGCCAGGAGGTGCGTGTCTTCCTGCCCTGGACGCGCGACGTCGTGACCGACGAGCTGGGCGCGCTCGAGGAGCGGGCCGAGCTGCGCGTGCGCGACGGGGAGGGCCAGCGCACCGTGCGCGTCGTCGAGGGCAAGCTGCGCGGCCTGCCGGTGTACCTGTTCGACGACGAGGTCCACTTCGGCTCGCGCAATCCCTACGGCAGCGAGGAAGGACCCTACCCGGACAACTGGCGCCGCTACGCCTTCTTCTCGCGCGCTGTGCTGGCGAGTTTCGAGGCGCTCGGCTTCGAGCCCGAGGTGATCCACTGCATGGACTGGACCACGGGGCTCTTGCCCCTGCTCCACCGCCTCGAGTGGGTCGAGAAGCAGCCGGAGCACCCGACCTCGGCGGCCGGCACGTACTTCGCGATCCACAACCTGGCGATGCAGGGCGTGTTCGAGCGCGAGATCCTGCCCGAGCTGCACGTCCCCCACCGCTTCTTCCGCTCGATCGACGGGCTGGAGCTGGCGGGCAAGGTGAACTTCCTGAAGGCCGGCGCCGAGTTCGCGACGATCATCGGCACGCACTCGCCCGGGCACGCCGAGAAGATCCGCGAGCGCGACCGCGGCTACGGCCTCGAGGACACGTTCCAGCGCCGGCGCAAGGAGCTGGTCGGCATCACGAACGGCATCGACTACCAGGCCTGGGATCCCGCCAGCGACCCGGCGCTGCCGGCCAACTGGACGCCCGACGACCGGGAGCTGGTGGGCAAGCGCAAGTGCAAGGCCGCGCTGCAGGCGATGCTCAAGCTCGACAGCGGGCCGCGCACGCCGGTGGCCTGCTCGATCGGGCGCTGGGACGCCGACAGCGGCTTCGACCTGGTGGCCGAGGTGCTGACCGAGCTGCTCGAGCGCAACGTCGAGCTGGTGGTGATGGGCCAGGGCAACCAGGAGATCGGCCAGCGCCTGGCGACGCTCGAGGGCGCCTTCGTCGGCCGCCTGCGCGTCATCGAGGGCTACAACGCCCACACCGCGCACGCGATCATGGGCGGCGCCGACCTGCTGCTCTTGCCCTCGCACTACCAGCCCTCGAACCCGCTGTTCGCGATCGCCATGCGCTACGGCGTGGTGCCCGTCGTGTACGCGCGCAGCGGGCTCGAGGACGTGGTCTCCGACCACCTGGCCGACAAGCGCCACGGCACGGGCTTCCTGTTCGACTCCTACACGGGCGAGGGGCTGATGCAGGCGGTGACCGAGGCGCTCAAGCTCTACCGCGACGCGCCGAAGTGGAAGACGCTCGTGCGCCGCTGCCTCACGCGCGACTTCTCGTGGGAGGCCACCGCGGCGGAGTACGTGAAGGCTTACCGGCGCGTGACCCGTCGCGCGCGCTCGCGGCAGGAGGCCTGAGCG
>CADEGS010000262.1:0-2630 GCA_902826945.1 uncultured bacterium
GCGTCGCGCGCCTGCTCGAAGCTCGGGTCGAGGCCGAGCGAGGTCTCGTAGGCCGTGCGCGCGGCGTCCTCGTCGCCGAGCGCCTCGTGCGCCATCCCGATGCGCCACCAGGCGGCGGCCTTCGGGGGCAGCTCGCCCGAGACGGGCGCGCCCTCGACGTAGCGCTCGAGCGCCGCGAGCGCGCGCTCGGGCTCGCGCTCGGCCGCGAGCAGCGTGCGCGCGAGCTGGTAGCGCGCCTCGTAGGCGAGCGCGTCCTCTTCGCCCGCGAGCAGCGCCTCGTACTCCGCCAGCGCCTCGTCGGTGCGCTCCTCCTCGGCGAGCAGCCGCGCCAGGCTCTGGCGCAGCCGGCGGTTCGACGGGTCGGCGGCGAGCGAGGCGCGCGCCGCTTCGATCGCCTCGTCGGTGCGGTCGTTGGCGGAGAGCGCCCACACGTGGAGCGGCTCGCCGCGCGCGCGGTCGAGCGCCACGAGCTCGCCCGCGAGCGTCAGGCCCTTCGCCTTGCTCCCGCCCGCGATGCCCGGTGCGACCAGGTGGAACACGATCTCGTCGGTGCGCGCGTCGAGGTTCGAGGGGTCGAGCTCGCGCGCGCGCCGCAGCTCCTCCTTGAACGAGCCCAGGCTCGCCATCGCGCCGAGCGCGCCCGCCGCGCGCATCTTCTCGCCCAGCGCGCGCGCGTACTGCAGGTGCGCGTCGCTCGAGCCGGGGGAGGCCTGCGTGGCGCGCTCGCCGAAGGCCAGGGCGCTCGCGACGTCGCCGCGCTTGCGGCTGACGAGCGAGAGCAGGCTCAGGACCTCGCCGTCCTCGCCGTGGCGCTTGCCCCAGTCCACGAGCGCCTCCTGCGCCGCCGGCCAGTCCTCGGCGGCGACCCGCTCGCGCACGTGGGCCAGGAGGCTCGAGCGCTCGGGGCTCGGCTCCGCCGCGTGCACGAGCGGCCCGAGCGGCGCCGGGCCTTCGGGCGCGCAGGCCGCGCCGACGGCCAGGATCCCGGCCAGGACGCCCCGGAGGGCGCCAGGGGCGAGGCGGGAGCGGGGTTCCGAGCCGGCCATGGGGAGGAGAGAGCCGCGGGCGCGCTCCGCCGGAGTCTACCCGCCGCGGGGGGGCGGGAAGCCCCGGCACGGTCCCGACCCTCACGCGCGAGGGCGGGAGGCCCGATAACGGGAGTCGAACAACCTTTTCGAGTCCCGCCCCTGGTGGGCCGCGCGTACCCGGGTCTACGCTGCCCCATCCGCACTTCCGCCCCCCGAACGATCAGGAGCCTCCATGTTCCGACGCAGCCTCGCCTTCCTCGCCTCCGCCCTGCTCGCGCTGCCCGCGCTGGCGGGCCAGCTCGGCATGGGCGACCCCGCCCCCGCGCTCGAAGTCCAGTGGGTGAAGGGCGAGCCGGTCGCCGCGCTCGCTCCCGACCAGACCTACGTGGTCGAGTTCTGGGCGACCTGGTGCGGCCCGTGCCGCAAGTCGATCCCGCACCTTTCCGAGCTGCAGAAGAAGTACGAGGGCAAGGCGACCTTCATCGGCGTCAGCGTGTGGGAGCGCGACCAGGCCAAGGTGGCGCCCTTCGTCGAGAGCATGGGGGACCAGATGGCCTACCGCGTGGCCATGGACAAGGTGGTCGGCAAGGACGGCAAGATGGCCTCCGCCTGGATGCAGGCCGCCGGCCAGACCGGCATCCCCGCGGCGTTCATCGTCCACAAGGGCACGATCGCCTGGATCGGTCACCCCGCGGAGATCGACGAGCCGCTCGCCCGCGTCGTCGCCGGCGGCTGGGACGTCGCGAAGGCGAAGAAGGACGCCGAGGAGGCCAAGAAGGGCGAGGACCTCTACGTCGCCATCCGCAGCGCCTTCGAGAACGCCGACTGGAAGGCGACCCTGACGCACGCCGACGAGCTGATCGCCGCGGTGCCGACCATGGAGGTCTACGTCGGCCCCATGCGCTACACGGCGCTGCTCGGCCTGGAGAAGCTCGAGGACGCCTCGGCCTACGGCCGCAAGTTCCTCGCCGGCGCCGGCAAGGACAACGCGCAGGCGCTCAACGCCCTGGCGTGGATGGTGGTGGATCCCGAGGCGAAGCGCGCCAAGCCCGACCTGGAGCTCGCCCTGGCGGCGGCGACGCGCGCGAACGAGCTGGCCGAGGGCAAGGACCCCGGCGTGCTCGACACGCTGGCGCGCGTCCACTTCGCCAAGGGCGACGTGAAGAAGGCGATCGAGCTGCAGGAGAAGGCGGTCGAGCTCGCCAAGGGCACCGGCTGGGAGCAGGAGCTCGCCCGCCGGCTGGAGGAGTACCGCGGCGCGGCCAAGAGCTGAGCCCGGTCGGTCAGCGCCGAGCCTTCACGGGGGCGGTCGTCCAGCGGGGCGGCCGCCCCCGTTCGCTATCCTGGAGCCCCGCATGAGCCCCGAGCGCAAGGTCTTCTGGTCGCGCGTCGCGCTCGGCCTGGCGCTCGCGGCGGGCTGGCTGCAGCTCGCGCTCGTGGGGCCGGACCTGCCCGAGCGCGTCGTGTCGCACTTCGACTGGCGCGGCCGCGTGGACGGCTGGACCAACCCCGAGGCCTTCGTGATCACCTTCGCGCTGCTCGAGGCCTTCCTGGCGGCGGTGTTCCTGGTCGTGGGAGCGGCGGCGCGCGGCCTCCCGCGCG
>CADEGS010000262.1:2730-5741 GCA_902826945.1 uncultured bacterium
CGAGCCGCAGGCCGAGCGCCGGCGGACGCCCGAGCGCGAGGCCGCGGTGCGCGCGGCGCTCTCCGGCGAGCTGGCGTCGCTCGGCGTGCTCACGCTCGGCATGCTCCTGTTCTGCGTGCAGGTCTGCGCGCGCGCGAGCCACCGCGCGGCGGCGCTCGGCTCGGACGAGAGCGCGGCGGCGATCCACGTCTCGCTCGTGGTCTACGCCCTGGCGGTGGCGGTGTGGGTGCGCCGGCTCGTCGGTCGCCACGAGCGGGAGGCAGCCGGTGGGCTCTGAGGCGCTGGCCGGGCGCGACTACCTGCACGGCTACGAGCGCGCGGAGCAGGACCGGCTGGTCGCGCAGGCGGAGTACTTCCGCGACTCCTTGATCCCGCGCGGCCTGGACTACCGCGCGGGCGCGCGCGTGCTCGAGGTCGGCTGCGGCGCGGGCGCGGTGCTGGGCGTGCTCGGCCGGCGCTTCCCCGGCGTGCGGCTGGTCGGCATCGACCGTGAGCCGGCGCAGATCGGCTACGCGCGCGAGCACCTGGCGCGGCTCGGGCTCGAGGCCGAGCTCGCCGTCGGCGACGCGGCCGCGCTGCCCTGGCCGGACGCGAGCGTGGACCACGTCTTCGCGATGTGGTTCCTCGAGCACCTGGCCGATCCCGGCCCCGTGCTGGACGAGGCGCGCCGCGTGCTGCGGCCGGGCGGCACGATCGCGCTGACCGAGACGGACTACGACGCGCTGCTCGTGCACCCGGCCTCGCCCGACCTCGACGCGCTGGCGCGCGCGCAGCGCGAGCACTTCGCGCGCCACGGCAACGCCGAGGCCGGCCGCCGCCTGGGCGCCTGGCTCGCGGCGCACGGCTTCGCGGACGTCACGAACGAGATCGCCGGCTTCCACTTCTTCCGCGGCAGCCCGGCGGACACCGAGCGCCTGCGCGCGCATGCGCTCTACAACGTCGGCTTCCTCGAGCCCGCGGTGGCGCCGCTGGTGCGCGCGCTGGGCGCCGACGAGGCCGCCCTGCGGCGCGGCGTCGAGCACCTGCGGCGGCTGGCCGACCTGCCCGGCGCGTCGATGACGCAGATCGCGTTCCGCGCCCGCGCGCGGCGGCCCTGAGCCGCCCGGCGGCCCTCCGCCCTCCTTCCCGCTGCTCGCGGCGGCTGCTAAGCTGCCGCGGTTCGTCTCCGCCTCGCACGCACCTTCTCGCCTTCGCCGCAAGGACGGTTCCCATGACCGCCACCCTGGAGTCCCTCGAGGAGCTGACCAGCTGGGAGAGCTACTGCGCCTTCATGAAGGAGCGGCTGAAGCAGCTCCCCGAGGGCGAGAGCGCGTTCTTCCTGAGCAAGAAGAAGCTCGACTTCGAGGAGAAGGGCAAGCGCTGGAAGGGGCGCGCCGTCCTCATCGGACCGAAGGGCGAGCTGGTGGTGAAGAAGGTCAAGAAGGACGGCGTGCAGTTCCTCGTCGGGACCTGCCGCGCGAGCGGCAAGGAGTTCACGATCGAGGGCATCGAGCCGACGTACCTGAAGGGCGCGGCGCTGACGCTCAAGCGCATGAAGCTCGGCTTCACCGTCGCGGGCGTGGACGCCAGCGACGAGAGCGACGACGCGCCGGACGCCCCCGACGAGGGCGCGGGGGCGGGCGGGCCGGCCGTCGCGATGGCGCAGGCCGACGCGACCACCGATCCGGCGCTCCTCGCCCAGCGGCTGAAGGCGCTCTTGACCCAGATCGAGCGCGCCTCGGCCGTCACGACGAAGGAGACCGAGGCGTTCCTGAAGCAGGCGCGCGCGCGCGCGAAGGAGGCGCAGTCGCTGCTCGTCGCCGATCCCGTGAAGGCCGCGCAGCGCCTGACGGAGGCCGAGGAGTTCGCGAACCTGGCCGTGGTCGGGGTGCTCGAGGGCGGCAGCACGCCCGAGGGCGTGCAGCTCGAGACGCAGCGCCAGGAGCTCCTGGGCGAGGTCGAGGACGCGAAGAAGATCGGCGACGCGACCAACGACCCGGTCGTGAAGCAGGCCGAGAAGGCGCTCGAGCTCGCGCTGGGCGAGATCGGCAAGAAGGACTACGCCAAGGCGCAGGCGCTGCTCGACGCGGTCGAGTCGCAGCTCGGGATGGTCGTCGAGGGGCCGGACGAGGCCGGCGACCCCGACCTGACGATGATCGACGACTGGGCCAAGTACCGCGCCTTCCTGAAGGCGCAGCTCAAGCGCATCCCGAAGGAGGGCAGCGCGGCCTTCGTCAGCCGCGAGCCGCAGACCTTCCAGGTCAAGGGCAAGGAGCACAAGGGCTTCGCGATCCTGTTCGGGCCCAAGGCGCGCGTGGCGACGCTGGCCCTGAAGCGCGCGGGGACGCTCTTCATGGAGGGCACCTGCAAGCTCGACGGCCAGACGCTGAAGGTCGGCGGGATCAAGAAGCAGCTCTTCAAGGGCGCCGGCAAGACGATGATCAAGCTGCGCCTGGGCAAGCGGCTCGCGCTCGACGGGACCTACCCCGCCGACGACGAGACCTCGGCCGAGGCGCAGGACGGCTCGACGGGCAAGAAGGCGCTCGACAAGCAGGTCAAGGAGATCGCCGAGTCGCTGGTCAAGCTGCGCGAGGCGATCGACAAGCAGCGCAAGGCCGTGCCGGCGCTGCAGAAGGACGCGCAGGACAAGCGCAAGAAGGCGGACGACCTGGTCGCCGCCGCGCGCAAGAAGAGCGACGACGGCACCGACAAGCCCAAGGACTGGGACGACGCCAGCGCCGCGGTGCGCGCGGCGGACGCCGCGCAGGCCGCGGGCAAGGAGTCGGACCGGGCCGCCGGGCGCGCCGAGAACGACCTGCGCGAGATGACCGAGCGGCTGCAGCGCATCCGCGACTCGGCCGACCCCGACAAGGACAAGGCGGCGCAGCTCAAGAAGCTCAAGGCCGACGTGGCGGCGAAGCAGCTCGACGCCACGATCGCCAACGTCGACACGACCGATCCGAAGGCCGGCAAGCTGATCGCCGACCAGATCCAGAAGCGCTTCGGCGTCAAGTTCAAGCTGAACGAGTCGA
>CADEGS010000263.1 GCA_902826945.1 uncultured bacterium
AGCGGGATGAAGGCCTGGTCGTGGTAGAGCGCGAGCACCGCGTCGAACTCGCCCTTCGCGCAGCGCAGGAAGACCGTGTCGGGCGGCAGCGGCCCCGCGACGTCGAGCCCCGCCGCGCGCGCGCGCGCCACCGCGGGCTCGAGCAGCGCCTGCTCCTCGCCGCCGAGCAGCCCCTTCTCGCCCGCGTGCGGGTTCAGGCCGGCGAGCGCGAGGCGCGGCGCGGCGAAGCCCAGCGCCGCGAGCCCGCGCGCGAGCAGCCCGAGGTGGCGCTCGACCGCCTCGGTCGTGACGGCGGCGATCGCGCGCGCCAGCGGCACGTGGCGCGTGAGCAGGAGCACGCGCAGCCGGTCGGCGCAGCCGAGCATCTGCGCCTCGACGCCCTCCCAGCGCTCGAGGAGCTGCGTCTGGCCCTCGACGCGCTCGCCGGCGAGGTGCAGCGCCTCCTTCGAGACCGGGCCGCTGACGAGCGCGTCCACGCGGCCCGCGCGCGCCAGCGCGGCGCCCGCGCGCAGCGCCTCGAGCGCGGCGCGCCCCGCGCTCGCCTGCGCGCGGCCCATCGTCCAGGTCCCCTCGGCGGGCGTCTCGAGCCAGCCGCGCTCGAGCAGGTCGAGGTCGTCGTCCGGGCCGACGCGCGGCACGTCCGTCGGGCGCAGCGCGGCCGGGCCGAGCACGAGCAGCCGCGGCGCGCCCTCGAGCGCGCGCTCCTCCAGCGCGCGCCGCGCGAGCTCCGGCCCGACGCCGGCCGGGTCGCCCGCGGTCAGGCCGATCAGCGGCGCTCGCTCGCGCATCGCGGCCATGGTACGCCGCGCGGGCGGCGGACGAGCGCTCTGCTACGCGCTCCCGCCGGGCGAGGCGCCCGCCGCGCCGCGGCCGAGCGCCGCGTTCAGGCGGTACAGGTAGGCGAGCAGGCCCGCCACGGCGCCGTAGAGCTCCTCGGGGATCTCCTCGCGCGGCTCGCACTGCGCCAGGAGCTCGAGCAGGTCGGGGTCCTCGTGCACCGGGACGTCGTGCGCGCGCGCCAGGCGCAGGATCTCGCGCGCGACCGCGCCGCTCCCGCGCGCGAGCACGCGCGGCGCGCGCTCGTCGCCGCGCTCGTAGCGCAGCGCCACGGCGCGCGGGTCGGGCAGGGCGGGCGCGCTCATCCCGAGACGTCCATCAGGCGGTGCTCGGCGAGGAAGCGCGTGTCGAGCGAGCCGCGCGCCGCGGCGATCTCGTCCGGCGAGCCCGCGCGCGCGGCGACCTGGACGCTCCGGCCCTCGGCCGCGAGCAGCGCGGCGATCTCCTCGGCGTCGGCGGCGATGCGCCGCGCGAGCGCCTCGCTCTCGACCAGGAAGCGCACCGACAGGCTCGCGCCGAGCGCCAGCAGGTCCACCCGCAGCGGCCCGGTGTGGCGCAGCGAGAGGCCCAGGACGACGCGCAGCGGGGCGTCCTTGCCGCCGTCCTGGCGCTCGCCGCCGCCCTCGCGCTCGTGCACGGAGAGGTGCAGCGTGCTCCAGCGCCCGTCGGCGTCGGGGATCGGCAGGCTCCACACCGTCGGCTCGCCGGCGCGCTCGCGCGCGACGTTCAGGAGCTGCTCGGCCTCGAGGCCGGCCAGCGCGCGCCCCACCTCCTCGCGCAGGCCGGGATCGGAGAAGGCGCGCAGCGCGCGCAGGAGCTCGCCCTTCAGGTCGCCCGCGACGTGCGCGGCGGCCTCGGCGCCCGGCCCCGCGCGGGCCGCCGCCAGGAGGCGCGCCTCGTAGCGCAGGCCCGCGCGCTCGAGGAGCTCGCGCAGCAGCGAGGCCCCGCCGGCGCCGCCGGGGAGCTCTCCCCCCTCGCCGCCGGCCGCGTGCGCGGCGAGCAGCAGCACGAGCGCGCGCGCCAGGGGAGCGTCGCGGCCGGGCGCGGCGCCTTCGGGCAGCGCGGCCTGCGCGCGCAGGCGCGCCGCCAGGTCGCTCAGGATCTCCCCCAGCGGGCGCTCGTGCGCGACGACCGCGCGCAGCGCGCGCAGCAGGTCGGGCTCCGCCGCGGGCGCGCCGTCGAGCACGTGCAGCACGACGCCGGCGCGCGTCTCCTCGACGCGAAAGAGGAACGTGCGACCGGGCTCGAGGCGCACGTCGCTCTGCGCCGGCACGCGGTGGCGGCCGAGCGCCAGGAGCAGGTGGCCGTCGTCCGGCCCGGCGAGCAGCTCGCCCGCCACGAGCCGCCCGTCGCGCAGCAAGAGCGCCAGGTCGCTCGGCAGGACCGGCGCGGGGCGCACGACCGCCGCCGCGCTCGCGGAGACCAGGGGTTCCATCGGTGCCTGACGGCGTTATCGGCGGGCCGCGCCCGCTCTTGACCGGCAGCCGGAAAAAAAGGGAGCCCGACCCCCGTCGGGGGATCGGGCTCGAGCGTCAGGGCTGCACGGTCCCGTGCATTCCCGTCGGTCGCACGGGATCTACGTGTGCAACCCTCTTGAACAGTCACTCATGGAATCACCTCCTTCGATCGGGCCTCCCCGGGCGGGGACGCAGCGACTGGAGCGTCCGAGCCGGGCTCTTGCCCCGCCCCCGGCGTCCCGGGGGCACGCTGCGGGCCGCGCCGGCGAGCGCCGCGACCCACGGATCCATCATGGATCCTGGTCGCGCAGCGTCAAGCGCCCAGGACGGCGCGCACGGTGCTCGCGAAGCCGCGCTGGGGCACGCCGGCCAGGCCGCGGTGGCCGACGCCGTCCTGGAGCACCTCGACCAGCGCGCCGCGGTCGAGGAGCTCCGGGTCCTCGATCACGTCGCCGCGCGCGATCAAGAGGTCGGCGCGCCGGCCCGCCACCAGCGCGCCCGCGTCCTCCTGGCCCACGTGGCGCGCCGCCAGGCCGGTGCCGGCGTGCCACGCGGCGAGCGGCGACAGCCCGTCCTTCACCAGGTGCACGAGCTCCATGTAGTTGCGCCCGTGCATGCCCGGCAGCACCGCGTCGGTGCCCATCAGGATCGGGATGTCGCCGGCGGCGGCGTACTGCACGGCCTTGGCGTGCGCCTCGAGCACCAGCTTGGACTTCTCGCGCACGAAGTCGCTGAGCCCCTCGGCGCGCTGCAGCTCGGCGATCACCCACGAGGTCGGCGTGATCGTGCAGCCGCGCTCGTAGGCCAGGTCCACGTGGCGCCGCTTGAGGAACGAGGCGTGCTGGATGTCGCTCACGCCGGAGCGGATGGCGAGCTCGATCCCGTTCTGGCTGTGCGCGTGGGCGGCGACCCGCAGCCCGCGCGCGGCCGCCTCCTCGCAGATCGCCTCGACCTCCTCGGGCGAGAAGTCGCGGTGCTCGAGGCGGTCCGAGGGCGAGGAGATGCCCGGGCTGGCGCAGACCTTGATCAGGTCGGCGCCGCAGGCGGCGATCTCGCGCACGCGCTTGCGGCACTCCCAGGGCCCGTCGACCAGGCTCGAGGGTCGGCCGGGGATCTCCGGCCAGAGCTTCGAGAGCTCGGCGTGGCAGCGGTCGGGCCCGCGGAAGTCGGCGTGGCCGCCGGTGCTCGAGAGCATGCACACCGCGACCTTCAGGCGCGGGCCGATCAGGACGCCCTCCTCGACCAGGCGGCGCATGCGCGCCGTGGCGCCGCCGACGTCGCGCATGGTCGTCACGCCGCCGTCCACGAGGGTGGTCCAGAGGATGCGCTCGACGAGCAGCAGCCCCTCCGGCTCGTTCATGCGCTCGAGCGAGGGCCCGTCGAAGCCCAGCACCGTCACGTGGCCGTGGCAGTCGATCAGGCCGGGCGTGACCGTCAGGCCGGAGCAGTCCACGACGCCGTGCGCGCCGCTCTCGCGCGCGCGCCGGGCCAGCTCGGGGTCGTGCGGCCGCAGCGCGTGGATGCGGCCTCCCTCGATCGCGAGGTCCACCCCGGCGTGGACGGCGGAGCGGCGGGGCGAGGTGCCGTCGTAGAGCTTCTTGACGTTGGAGAGGACCAGCATGGCCTCTGGTATGGCGCGCGTGACGCCTGGGTTACGCAGCGCCCGCGTAAGCGTTTGGCGATGGCGGCCGGGTACGGGCTACGTACGCGGCGCCGAACGCACGCGTTGCACCGCCTCGCGCCAGCCGACCATGCGGGCGGCCCGCTCCGCCTCCGGCAGGCGCGGCGAGAACGTTTCCCTTGCCGGATCCGAACCGAGCGTCCGGGCGGCGTCCTGGAGCGCGCCCGCGCCGAGCCCCGCCACGAGCGCCGCGCCGCGGGCGGTCGCCTCCACGCTCGACGGCCGCGCCACGCGCAGGCCGGCCAGGTCGGCCTGGATCTGCAGCAGGAGATCGTTCTGCGCGGCGCCGCCGTCGGCGAGCAGCTCCAGGACCGGCAGGCCCGACTCCTCGCGCAGGAGCTCGATCAGCTCGGCCACCTGGAAGGCGATGCCCTCCAGCGCCGCGCGCGCGACGTGCGCGCGCGTGCTGCCGCGCGAGAGCCCCAGGATCGCGCCGCGCGCGTCGGGGTCCCAGTGCGGCGCGCCGAGGCCGGCGAAGGCGGGCACGACGACGACGCCGCCGGAGTCCTCGACCGAGGCCGCCAGCGGCTCGATCGCCTCCGAGCGGTCGAAGAAGCGCAGCTCGTCGCGCAGCCATTGCACCAGCGCGCCGCTGACGAAGACGCTGCCCTCGACGGCATAGCAGGGCTCGCCGAGGCCGTCCACGGCCAGCGTGGTCAGGAGGCCGCCGCGCGAGTCCACGCGCCGCGCGCCGGTGTTCAGCACGACGAAGGAGCCGGTGCCGTAGGTCGCCTTCAGCGTGCCGGGCGCGAAGCAGCCCTGGCCGAAGAGCGCGCTCTGCTGGTCGCCGAGGACGCCGTGCAGCGCCAGGCGCCGGCCGGCGGTGCGCGCGGGGTCGCTCGCGCCGAACGAGGCCTTCGAGGGCCGCACCTCGGGCAGCCAGGCCGGGTCGACGTCGAAGAGCGCGCACAGCTCCTCGCTCCAGCGGCGCTCGTCGATGTCGAAGAGCAGCGTGCGCGAGGCGTTCGTCAGGTCGGTCGCGAACGGTCCCGTGCCGCACAGGTGGCGCGTCACGAGCGCGTCGACGGTGGCGAAGACGACCTCGCCCGCCCGCGCGCGGCGCGCGAGCGCCGGGTCCTCGCGCAGCATCCACTCGATCTTCGTCGCGCTGAAGTAGGGGTCGAGCACGAGCCCGCTCGCCCGCCGCACGAGCGCGCCGTGCCCGGCGCGCGCGAGCTCCGCGCAGCGCGCCGCCGTGCGCCGGTCCTGCCAGACGATGCCCGGCCGCAGGGCGCGGCCGCTCGCGCGCTCGCAGGCGAAGACCGTCTCGCGCTGGTTCGCGACGCCGAGCGCCTCGACCTCGCCGGCCGCCGGATGCGCGAGGACCTCGGCCAGCACGCGGTCCACCGCGCCCAGGACGTCGGCCGCCTCGTGCTCGACCCAGCCCGGGCGCGGGAAGCGCTGCGGGAACTCGCGGTACGCGCGCGCCAGCGGCCGCAGCGCGCGGTCGAACAGGATCGCGGTGACGCCGGTCGTGCCGGCGTCGAGGCCGATCAGGGTGCTGGCCACGCTGGCGCGCAGCCTAGCCGTGCGCGCGGCCCGTGTCGCGCGCGCTCAGAGCCTGGGAAGGAATCCTGCGTGGCTCCCGGTGCCGCCTGGCTTCGTCCTGGCAAGGCGCGCCGACGACGCGTCTTCACGGCAAGACTCGGAGGAGGCGCAACGCCGCCTGGGCGGAGCCAGACGGTGCTGGGGGCCGCGCAGGATTCTTTCTCGGGCGCTCAGG
>CADEGS010000264.1 GCA_902826945.1 uncultured bacterium
GGCAGCGAGCAGACGACCTCGACCCGCTGCTCGGCCAGGAACGCCGGCAGGTCCTCGAAGCGCGGCGCGAGCAGGATCGTCAGGTTGCAGCGGTCCAGCACGTGCCGGCCGAGGCGCCGCGCCTCGACGACGATCGAGCGGAAGACGCCCGCCAGCTCGGGCGCGCCGCCGGTGATGTCCACGGTCGGGATGGCGCTCGCGGCGAGCAGCTCCAGGCACGCGCGCGCGGTCTCGGGCGCCATCTCCTCGACGCGCTCGGGTCCGGCGTCCACGTGGCAGTGCGCGCAGGTCTGGTTGCATTTCTTGCCCAGGTTGAGCTGCAGCACCTCGATCCCGAGCGCGGAGAGCGGCGCCAGCCCGGCCGCCGCCAGGTGGCGGTCGAAGTCGCCCTCGAGCGGGTCGCGCAGCGCGAGCGCGTCGAGCCGGCGCAGCTGCTCGCGCCCGTCGGCGAGCGGCGAGCCGCGCCGCGCCAGCGTGGGCAGCACCTTCGGCGGGCGCGGCGCGCGCGCCGGGGCGCCGGGCTCGGGGACGGCGCTCACATGCCCACCCGGGCGACGACGTTCTTCATCTGCACCCCGTGGACCAGCGCCGCGCCGCCCTTGATCGCCGCGGCGACGTGCACGACCTCGGTGAGCTGCTCGGGGTCGCAGCCCTTCTCGAGGGTGTCGCGCGTGTAGGCGTCGATGCAGTACGGGCACTGCACGGCGTGCGCCACGCCGAGCGCGATCAGCGCCTTCTCGCGCGCGCTCAGCGCGCCGTCGGCGAAGACGCTCGCGTACCAGTCGAAGAACTTGGCCGCCAGCGCCGGGGCGTGCTCGCCGATGCGGGGGAACTTCGCGAGGTCGGCGGGGTCGTAGTAGGTGTCCATGGAGGAATCTGGGCCGCGCGGCGGGGTCGTGCCAGAGCTTCCCCGCGCACCCTCGGCCGCGCAAGCGCGGGCACGCGCCGGACCGCTGCGGCGCCCTCGCGGCCCTGCTGGCTTGCAGCCCCCGCGCGCCCCGCGGGTCCGGGCGACTTCCTGCCCGTCGGGCGCAACCGCGAGCGCCGTCGCCCGTCCTGTCCGCGTGCGAGCCTTCCGCGTCCAGGGCGTGTCGCTCGCCGGCGTCGAGGCGGACCTGGTGCGCGTGGAGGCGCGCTTCGAGCGCGTCGACCGGCAGCGGACCGAGGTCGTGCTCTCCGGGCTGCCCGACCCGGTGATCCGCGAGAGCCGCGGGCGGCTGCTCTCCGCGCTGCACGCGAACGGGCTGGTCCTGCCGCAGGGGCGCCTCTTCCTGAACCTGGTCCCCGCGGGGCTGCGCAAGGGCGGCGAGACGCTCGACCTGCCGCTGGCGCTGGCGGCCGCGGCGGCGACCGGGCACGTCACGGCGCAGCGCATGCGCGGAGCGCTCTTCCTGGGCGAGCTCGGGATCGACGGCGCGCTGCACCCCACCGCGGGCGGCCTCGCCGCCGGGCTCGCGGCGCGGCGCGCGGGGATCGCGCGCGTCGTCGCCCCGCTCGCCACCGCGCGCGAGGCGAGCGCGCTGGGCGAGGTCGAGGCGCTGGGCGCGGCCAGCCTGAAGGACGTCGTGCGCTGGCTCGTCACCGGCGAGGGGCTCGAGCGCTGCGCGCGCGAGCCGCCGGAGGACGCGCGGCCGGAGGACGCGGGCGGCCCGGCGCTCGACCCCGATCTGGTGCGCGGACAGGAGCTCGGCAAGCGCGCGCTCGCGGTGGCGGCGGCGGGCGGGCACGCGCTGCTCTTCGGCGGGCCGCCGGGGACGGGCAAGAGCCTGCTCGCGCGCGCGCTGCTCGCGCTCCTGCCGCCGCCCTCGCTGGAGGAGCGCATCGCGATCACGAGCGTGCGCTCGGTCGTCGAGCGCGGCACGACGGGGCTCGCGCGCGCGCGGCCGTTCCGCGCGCCGCACCACACGACCTCGTGCGCGGGGCTCGTCGGCGGCGGCTCGCCTCCCGGCCCGGGCGAGGCCACGCTGGCGCACGGCGGCGTGCTCTTCCTCGACGAGCTGCCCGAGTTCCGCCGCGAGGTGCTGGAGGCGCTGCGCCAGCCGCTCGAGGAGGGCCGCATCCTGCTCGCGCGCGCCGGGCGGCGCGTCGAGCTGCCGGCGCGCTTCCAGCTCGTGTGCGCGATGAACCCCTGCCCCTGCGGCTACCTCGGGCACCCGAGCGCGCGCTGCCGCTGCACGCCCTTCGACGTGCGGCGCTACCGGCGCCGGCTCTCGGGGCCGCTGCTCGACCGCATCGACCTGCGCCTGGAGCTGGCCGCGCCCTCGCCGGACGAGCTCGGCCGGCCGCCGGCCGCCGCGCTCGCGGCCGCGGCGCTGCGCGAGCGCGTGGGCGCCGCCCGCGCGCGCGCCGCCCTGCGCCAGGGCGAGCTCCCGAACGCCCTGCTCGACGCCGCCGCGCTCGACCGCTGCGCGCCGCTGGAGCGCGAGGCGCGCGCGCTGCTCGAGCGCGCGGCGCGGCGCCACGCGCTGTCGGGGCGCGCGGTGCAGTCGCTGCGCCGCGTCGCGCGCACGCTGGCGGACCTCGAGGGGTCCCCCGCGGTCGGCGCCGCCCACCTGGGCGAGGCGCTCGCGCTGCGCCGCGAGCTCGACTGATCGCGGCGCAGGCCATCGCCCGGGGGCCGGTCCGGGCGGCGGCGGCCGCGAGCCCGGGCGCGGGCGCCGCGCAAGCGACGGCGCGGCGCGGCCGCGCTCAGCCCTTGCGCCGGTCGGCCACGCGCCGCACGAAGCGCAGGCCCGACCAGGTCTCGTCGATCGCGCAGACCTTGTTGTCGACCAGGCCCAGGGACAGGCCCAGCGCGCGCACCGGGCCGTCGCCGAGGTCGGTGGCGACCCCCGAGGCCTTCTTCGGCCAGCAGATCCACAGGCCGCCGTCCTCGGCCAGGGCGGCGGCCAGGCGCGGGAGCTCCGGCGCGAGGCGCGCGCGCTCGCTGGCGAAGGCGACGATCACGTCGTGGCGCGCGCCGGCGCGCGCGCGGCGCGTCGGGCGCACGTCCGCGGGCAGGCCCTCGAGCGTGTCCTCGAAGCCGCGCGGCGCGCCGACGAGCAGCACGCGCGCCGCGGGGCGGATGCCGAGCTTGCGCGCCAGCGGGGTGCCCGAGTAGCCGGCCACGACTACTCGTGCCGCAGCGCCTCGACGGGGTCCATGTTCGCCGCGCGCCAGGCCGGGTAGAGGCCGAAGATCACGCCCACGCCGGCCGAGATCAGGAAGGCGAACAGCGGCGCGTTGAGCGTCACGATCGTCTTCAGGTCGGCGAAGTGCTCGACGACGCGCGGGATCAGCAGGCCCAGCGCGACGCCCAGCAGGCCCCCGCCGACCGAGAGCACGATCGTCTCGACCAGGAACTGCGTGATGATGTGGCGGCGCTTGGCGCCCAGCGCGCGGCGGATGCCGATCTCGCGCGTGCGCTCGGTGACCGTGGCCAGCATCACGTTCATGATGCCGATGCCGCCGACGAGCAGGCTGATGCCGGCGATCGAGCCGAGCACGACGTTGAAGATGCGCTTGGTCTCCTCGGCGCGCGCCAGGAGCTCGAGCGGCACGACCACCTCGTAGTCGCGCTTGGGGTGGAAGCGCGCGAGCATCGTGCGCGCGGCGTCGGCGATCATCGGCACGTTCTCGGGCGCGTCGACCTCGAGCACCACCTCGTGCAGCTGGACCTCCTCCATGTCCGTCGAGCCCGCGCGGCGGCGGACCTGGAGCAGGCCGTACCACGAGCGCGCCGTCTCGTAGGGCAGGAAGACCTCGCCCGTCGTGTCGAGCCCCGGCTGGGGCACGTCGCCCTGCACCGGCAGACGCGGGGCCAGCACGCCGACGACGAGGAAGTAGTCGCCGCCGACCTTGACGCGCTCGCCGATCGGGCTCTGGAGCGGGTAGAGAGCGCGCGCCACCTCGGTGCCGAGCACGCACACGTTGTTGCGCGAGATCTCGTCCTGCTCGGTCAGGAAACGCCCCTCCTGGACCAGGCGGCCGGTGACGTCCTGGTAGTCGTGGCGCGTGGCCAGCACGCGCGCGTCCACGACGCGCGAGAGGTGGCGCACCTCGCGCTGGATCTCGCGCACGGGCACGACGCGGCGCACGGCGGGGAACGTGTCCACGATGCGCGACATGTCGGCGCGCGTCAGCCCGTAGGAGTTCACGCGCGCCATCTGGTTGCCCTGGTTGACGGCCTCGGGCGGCTTGACGCTGCGCAGGATGACGTTCTGGCTGCCCAGGCGCTTGATCTGCTCCTGCGCCTCGAAGCTCGCGCCCTCGCCGATCGCGAGCATGGCGATGACGCTGCTCGTGCCGAACAGCACGCCCAGCGTGGTCAGGAGCGCGCGCAGCTTGTGCAGCGCCAGGCTGCTGATGCCGGTCTTGACCGCGCGCGTGAGCGGGTTCGTGATCACGATCCGACCCTGCGCTGCACGACGATGTCCTCGACCTTGCCGTCGCGCATGCGCAGCAGGTGCGAGGCGCGCTCGGCCACGCTCGGCTCGTGCGTGACGAACACGATCGTCTTGCCCTCGCGCGCGAGCTCGTCGAAGAGGTCGAGGATCTCGAGCGCCGTCTGCGTGTCCAGGTTGCCGGTGGCCTCGTCGGCCAGGATCAGGTCGGGGTCGTTGACCAGCGCGCGCGCGATCGCGACGCGCTGCTGCTGGCCGCCCGAGAGCTCGCGCGGCCGGTGGCGGATGCGGCTCGTGAGCCCCATGCGCTCGGCCAGCGCGCGCGCGCGCTCGACGCCCTCCTTGGGCGGGTCGTCCTGGTAGAAGAGCGGCACCAGGATGTTCTCCAGCACGTCGAGCTGCGGGATCAGGTTGTAGGACTGGAAGATGAAGCCGAGCTTGCGCGAGCGCAGCTCGGACAGGTCGTCGTCGTCGAGCGCGCCGGTGTCGGCGCCGCCCAGCACGTAGCGCCCGCCCGAGGGCCGGTCGAGGCAGCCCATCACGTTCAGCAGCGTGGACTTGCCGCTGCCCGAGGGCCCCATGACCGACCAGTACTCGCCCGGCGCGATGCGGAAGTCGACGCCGTCGAGCGCGCGCACCTCGGTGCCGCCCATGACGTAGGCGCGCTCGACGCCGATCAGCTCGGCGACGCTGGAGCCGGCCGTGCTCACCCCTCGCGCGAGGGCGTCCGGGCGCCCGCGCCCCCGCCGCCGACGGCGCCCGCCGGGCGCTCGCCCGAGGGGCGGCCCTGGCCGGCGCCGCGCTCGCCGCCGGCGCCGCGCTCGCCGCCGCCGCCGCGCTCGCCGCCGGCCGCGCGCGCGTCGAGCCGCCCGCCGCCCGGGCCGGAGCCCGCCTGGCCGGGAGCGCCCTGGCCCGGGCGCTGCCCGCCGCCGCGCGGCGGACCGCCCTCGGGCGCCTGCTCGCCGTCCTCCTCGCCTTCCTGGCCGAGCGGCGCCGCCTCGAGCTGGAAGCCGGGCGGCTGCGCGAGCAGCACGGTCTCGCCCGGCGCGAGCCCGCGCGTCACGACGACCCACGTGCCGTTGTTCTGGCCGACCTCGAGCAGGCGCTTCTCGACCGCGCCGCCCGCGGAGACGAACGCCACGGGCGCGCCGTGGTCGAGGAAGATCGACTGCAGCGGCACGTACACGACGTCCACCAGCTCCTCGACCACGATCTCGAGGCTGCACGACATCCCCGGGCGCATGCGCTCGTCGGTCTCGAGCAGGCGCACCTCGGTGCGGTACACGCGCAGGTCGGGGTTCGCCCACCA
>CADEGS010000265.1 GCA_902826945.1 uncultured bacterium
AGAAGTAGTCGCCGTAGCCCTCGTTGAACCAGTCGTGCGGCGCGAGCTCGCCGGCGGAGTAGTGGATGTACTGGTGGAAGGCCTCGTGGTAGAGGATGACGAACGTGTCCTCGTCGCTGGGCAGCGCGCCGCGCTCCTGGAAGACGGCGTCGTACAGCACCAGCTCCTCGCTGTCGGGATTCCAGTAGCCCTCGCTGGTCGGCGGTCCGCCGAAGCGCAGGTACTCGGTGCGGTCGCGGCAGACGCGCACGGTCGAGACCGCCTCGACGTCGGCGGTGGGAGGGAAGAGCCGCACGTACTCGGCGCGGATCGCCTGGATGTCGCTCTGGATGCGGCGCAGGAGCTTCTCGTTCTTCGTGTGCGACACCACGATGTAGTCGTCGAGGTCGATCGCGTCCCACCCGCGCACCAGCCGGCTGCGGACCGCGACGCGGTACTCCGGGCGGCGGAACTTCGAGCGCGCGTACAGGCGCTCCAGCTTGGTCAGGTCGGGCTTCTCGGGCTCGGCGATCTCGAGCTTGGTCGCCATCTGGCGCCAGATCTTCTCCTGCTTGGCGAAACGCTCCTCCATGCACAGGCCCAGGAACGCGATCGTGCGCTCGTCGTTGCGGAAGGCGTAAGCCTGCCCGGCCCACCCGCGCCGGCTCGTGTGCAGCGCGTGCACCGTGCTCTGGTAGCCCTTCTTCCTCGGGCCCTCCTCGGCCGGCCCCACGCTCCACTCCGGCAGGAAGCGCGCGACGTAGCGGTCGAGCGTCGTGATCGGCAGCTCGGCCTCCTGCTCGGCCAGCTCGTCCGGGCCGAGTGTCCGGAGCTCCGGCGGGAGCTCGGGGTCGGGAAACCAGTCGATCGCGACCACGCGGAAGCGCGTCTCGGCCTCGAGCAGCTTGTCGAGCGCTTCTTCCGCGGCGCGCGGCCTGCCGAGCTTGGCCCAGAAGTCGAGGATCGTGTAGGCCTCGTCCGGCGGCAGCGGGACCTGCTCGTAGTCGCGCGGGCGCGGGAACGAGAGCCCGAGCTCCGGGTACTCCTCCTGCGTGTAGCCACCCTGCGGCGGAGGGAGAGCGAGCGCGTGCGGGGCGCGCCCAGAGCCGAGCAGCAGCACGAGGACGGCGAGGACGCGCGCGGCGCAGGCCCCCGGGGAAGGCTCAGGGCGCATGCGCCTCCCAAGATCCCGCACGGCGCGCGGGGTGTCAACGCGCCCTGCTCCGGTCTGCGGAAGAGAGCCGGGCGAGCCTAGCGCAGGGCCGCGCGCGCCGCGGCGACGACGCGCTCGACCGTCGCCTCGTCGTGGGCGGTCGAGAGGAACCAGGCCTCGTAGGGCGAGGGCGGCAGCAGGATCCCGCGCTCGAGCATGCCGTGGAAGAAGGCCGTCCAGCGCTTGCGGTCGGTCGCGAGCACGTCGCGGAAGGAGCGCACCGGCTCGCGCGCGAGGTACGGGCAGAGCATCGAGCCCTGGCGCCCGACATGCAGCGGCACGTCGGCGCGCGCGGCCGCGTCGACCAGGCCCTCCTCGAGCTGCGCGCCGCGCGCCTCGAGGAAGGCGTAGGCCTCGGGGCCGAGCGCTTCCAGCGTCGCGCGCCCCGCGGCGACGGCCAGCGGGTTCCCCGAGAGCGTGCCGGCCTGGTAGACGTCGCCCGACGGCGAGACGAGCCGCATCAGGTCCGCGCGTCCGCCGTAGGCGCCGATCGGCAGGCCGCCGCCGATCACCTTGCCCAGCGTGACGAGGTCGGGCTGCACGCCGAACAGCTCGACGCAGCCGCCGGGGGCGACGCGGAAGCCGGTCATCACCTCGTCGAAGACGAGCAGCGCGCCGTGCGCGTCGCACAGCTCGCGCAGCCCGGCCAGGAAGCCCGGCGCGGGCGGCACCAGGCCCATGTTGCCGGCCACCGGCTCGACGAAGACGCACGCGATCGCGCGTCCTTCGCGCGCGAAGAGCGCGCGCGCGCTCTCGAGGTCGTTGTACTCGGCGACGAGCGTCAGCTCGGCCAGCGCGCGCGGCACGCCGGGCGAGTCCGGCGCCCCGAGCGTCAGCGCGCCCGACCCGGCCTTGACCAGGAACGAGTCGGCGTGCCCGTGGTAGCAGCCGTTGCACTTGACGACGCGCTCGCGCCCGGTCGCGGCGCGCGCCAGGCGCAGCGCGCTCATCGTGGCCTCGGTGCCCGAGTTGACGAAGCGCACCATCTCGACGACGGGCATGCGCTCGCGCACGAGCTGCGCCAGGAGGAGCTCGCCCTCGGTCGGGGCGCCGAAGCTCGTGCCCGCCTCGACCGCGGCGTGCAGCGCCTCGCGCACGACCGCCGGCGCGTGCCCGAGGATCAGCGGCCCGTAGGAGAGCACGAGGTCCACGAGCTCGTTCCCGTCCACGTCCCACACGCGCGCGCCGGCGCCGCGCGCGACGTGCACCGGCGTGCCGCCGACCGCGCGCCAGGCGCGCACCGGGCTGCTGACGCCGCCGGGCATGCGCTCCTGGGCGAGCGCGAAGAGCTCCTTCGACCGCCTGCGTTCCACGCGCGGATTCTAGGCACGGCTCGCGCCCGCCGCCTCGCCGATTCCGCGTCCACCCGCGCGCGCGTCGTGCCGCGATCCGGGTGCGGCGCGACGCTCCGCCCGCGGATCCCCTTACACTCGGCCGCGCGATGGCGCGCCTCTCGCCCGATCCCGTCCCGCCGCCGCCGGAGAGCCTCGCGCCCGTGCGGCGCGCGCTGCGCGGCCTGCGCCGGCCGATCGATCGCTTCCTCGCCGTCGAGGCGGCGAGCGGGATCCTGCTGCTGGCGGCCGCCGCGGCGGCCCTCCTGCTCGCCAACTCGCCCTGGGCGGAGCGCTACGAGGCGCTGTGGCACACCGGCATCGGCCTGCGCGTCGGCGAGTGGGCCTTCGAGCGCAGCCTGCACTGGTGGATCAACGACGGCCTGATGGTCGTCTTCTTCTTCGTCGTCGGGCTCGAGATCCGCCGCGAGATCCACGAGGGCGAGCTCTCCGACGCGCGCCGCGCCGCGCTGCCGCTGGCCGCCGCGCTGGGCGGCATGCTCGTGCCCGCCGCGCTCTTCCTCGCGCTCAACGGCGGCCGGCCGACGCAGGACGGCTGGGGCATCCCGATGGCGACCGACATCGCCTTCGCGGTCGGCGTGCTGACGCTGCTCGGGCCGCGCGTGGCGCCGGCGCTGCGCGTGCTCTTGCTCGCTCTGGCGGTGATCGACGACGTCGGCGCGATCCTCGTCATCGCCTTCTTCTACTCGTCGGGCCTCGCCGCGCTCGGGCTCGTCGCGATGGGGCTCGGGATCCTCTCCGTGCTGGTGCTGCAGTGGGCCGGCGTGCGCTCGCCCTGGGTCTACGTCGCGCCGGCGCTCGTCGTGTGGGCCGGTGCGTACGCGGGCGGCGTGCACCCGACGCTGGCGGGCGTCGTCGTCGGCCTGCTGACGCCGGTGCGCGCCTGGTTCGGGCCCGAGAGCCTCGAGCGCGTCGCGGTCACGCACGCCGAGGGCGCGCGGCAGGCGCAGAGCCTGCACGCGCGCCTGGCGCACGTGGACCGCCTGGCGCGCGCCGGCGTCGAGTCGGTGGCGCCGGTCGATCGCCTGCAGCACCGCCTCCACGGGCTGGTCGCCTACGCGATCATGCCGCTCTTCGCGCTGGCCAACGCGGGCGTGCCGCTCGCGGGGGCGAGCCTCGAGGGAGACGGCGGCGCGCTGTTCGCCGGCGTCGGCCTCGGCCTCCTGCTCGGCAAGCCGATCGGCATCCTGGCCTGCGCCTGGCTGTCGGTGCGCCTGGGCCTGGCGCGGTTGCCGCGCGGCGTCGGCTGGAGCGGCGTCGCCGTCGTCGGCCTGGTCGGCGGCATCGGCTTCACGATGGCGCTCTTCATCGCCGCCCTGGCGCTCGCGCCGGGCGCGAGCCTCGAGACGGCCAAGCTCGCGATCCTCTCGAGCTCGCTCGCGGCGGCCGTGCTGGCGCTCGTCCTCGGGCGCGTCGCGCTGCCCCGCGGCGCGGCGACGGGCGCGGCCAGCAGCGCGTACGAGGCGGAGCGCTCGACCGAGCTCTGATCAGCGCGGCGCCAGCGCGGCGCGCGCGCGCGCGACGTCGGCCTGCTGATGCGCGTCGCCGGGCTTCAGCGCCAGCGCGCGCTCGAAGCAGTCGAGCGCGCGCGCGGGCTCGCCCAGCGCCTCGAAGGCGTGGCCGAGCACGTCCTGCACGTTCAGGCGCTGCTGGCGCTCGGGCGGGAGGCCCAGGAGCTCGTCCGCCGCCTCGCGCGCGCGCCCGTCCTCGAGCAGGAACGTCGCGAGCACGTTGCGCGCGTACACGTTGCTCGGGTTCGCCGCCGCGATCGGTCGCAGCGCCTCGATCGCCTCGTCGCGGCGACCCTCGTTGCGCAGCAGCGTGGCGCGGTAGAAGGCCTCGAGCTCGTCGAGGCGCGTGCGCGCGTCGGGCAGGCCGGTGGCGGCCAGCGGGTCGGGCACGCCGGCCGTCGGATCGGCCGCCGCGGCGTAGCCGAGCGCGCGCGCGCCCTCGACCAGCGCGCGGTCGACGCCGCCGTCCGCGTCGGACGGCGCGAGCGGCGCGCCCGCGCACAGCCGCGCCAGCGCGGCGCGCAGCGCGTCCGCCTCGGCGGGCGCGTAGCGGCTCTGCCGCTCGAGCGGGTCGCGCGCGAGGTCGTAGAGCTCCGGCGCGCTCCCGTGCAGGTACTTGCGCCCGCCGCCGGCCCAGCCCGCGATCGGGCTCCAGCCGTAGTTCAGGTAGCCGGCGTAGCTCTCGAAGTAGACCGCGCGCGCGGGATCGGGCGCGCCCGCGAGGAGCGAGACGCCGTCCACGTCGCCCGCGGCGCCGAGGTCCAGGCCCGCGACGAACGTCGGCAGGATGTCCACCAGGCTGACGGTCGCGCCCGAGCGCTCGCCGCGCGTCTGGCCGGGTCGGTGGACGACGAGCGGGACGCGCAGCGTGTCGTCGTAGCACAGGATCGAGTGCGTCGGCTCGCCGTGGCGCCCGAGCGCCTCGCCGTGGTCGCCGGCGACGACGACCAGCGTGCGCTCCAGGATCCCCTCCGCCGCCAGCGCGTCGAGCAGCTCGCCCAGCGCCGCGTCCATCTGTGCCACCTCGCCGAGGTAGGCGTTGCCGCCCGCCTGCGCGAGGAAGCGCGGCGCGGGCTCGTAGGGCGCGTGCGGCTCGAAGCAGTGCACCCACAGGAAGAAGGGCCGCGAGCGGTCGCG
The DNA here is from genome assembly GCA_902826945.1 of uncultured bacterium. The sequence continues at coordinate 5,193 of CADEGS010000265.1, forward strand.
CGCCGCGAGCCAGTCGAGCGCGCGGCGCACGGTGTCGGCGGCGGAGCGCTCGCTCATGTGCTCGGTGGCCGCCTGCGCGCGCTCGCGCGGGTCGTCGTAGGTGTCGAAGCCCTGGTCGAGGCCGTAGGGCGCCGCGAGCACGACGGCCGAGAGGAAGGCCGCGGTCCGGTAGCCCGCCTCGCGCGCGCGCTCGGCCAGCGTGTGCGCGCTCGCGGAGAGCGGCCGCCAGGCGTTGTCGCGCACGCCGTGGCGCGGCGGGTAGAGGCCGGTCAGGATCGAGGCGTGCGCCGGCGTGGTCAGCGGCGCGACGCTGCGCGCCTGGAGGAAGACGGTCGAGCGCGCGGCGAGCGCGTCGAGGTGCGGCGTCGTGCCTGCCGGCGCGCCGTACGCTCCGAGCGCGTCGTGGTTCGTCGTGTCGAGCGTGATCAGGAGCCCGCACGGCGGCCCCGCGGGCGCCTCGCCGCCGCAGCC
>CADEGS010000266.1 GCA_902826945.1 uncultured bacterium
CCAGCCCCCGATGCCCCAGGGCTCAAGCGTTCAGCTGGCGCTCCTCCTGCCGCCGCTGGACGCCTTCAAGTCCCCGCGCCCGCTGGCGGAGCGGCTGCTCGCGCGGCCGGAGCGCCCCGCGCGCATCCCGTGCATCGGCGTGCACCCCGACGGCTACCGCTTCTACGGCGCGCCCACGGTCTTCGGCGACGCGCTCGAGCCGGCGCTGGCGGAGGAGGGCGCCGACTTCCTGGCGCTGGTGCGCGACCGGGACTGGGAGGAGCTGCCCGCCGGCGTGCGCGCGCGGCTCGCGGTCGTGGACCGCGAGCGCGTCGGCTCGCGCCGGATCTACGTCGTCGCGCTCGCGGACGCGTCGCGGGCGGCTCCCGGCGGCTGACGCTCAGCCGGCGGCGGCCGCCGGCGGCTCGGGTCCGGGCAGCGTGCGGTCGAGCCACTCGTGCGCCTCGACGCGGCGCCAGAAGAGCCAGGCCTTGAGCAGCGTCGTGGCGTTGATCGCCCACCACAGGCCGGCGGGGCCGAAGCCCAGGCCGATCGCGCACAGCCAGCCCAGCGGCACGCGCAGCGAGTTCCCGAGCGGCGCGATCCACAGGATCGGGCGCGTGTAGCCGGCGCCCAAGAGCACCTTCTCGTTCACCGTCTCGATCGCCACGAGCACCTGCGAGAAGGCCAGGATGCGCACGTAGCGCAGCGTCTCTGTCGCCACGGCCGCGTCCTGCGTGAAGAGCGGCACGAGCAGCGGGCCGAGCGTCCAGAAGAGGAGCGCGAAGGCCACGCCCAGCGCGCGCGCCACGCGCCGGCCGCCGTCCACGACGGCCAGCGCGCGCTCGCGCTCGCGCGCGCCGATCGCGCGCCCGACCAGCGAGGAGACGGCGATCGAGACGCCGAGGTAGCAGGGGAACGAGACGCCCTCGAAGACCTGGAAGCCGATGCCCATGCCCGCGCGCGCCGCGTCGCCCAGGCGCTCGAGCACGCTCGCGAACAGGATCCAGTAGGCGCCGGCGTAGACCGCGAGCGAGAAGGAGACCGGCGCCCCGATGCGCACCAGCTCGCCCAGCAGGCGCGCGCGCGGGCGGGCGCGCGGCACGAGGCGCGTGCCGAAGCCGAAGCGCAGGATCGCGAGCCCGAGCGCGACCGAGACGACGCGCGAGATGCCCGTCGCCAGCGCCGCGCCGCGCATGCCGCGCCCCTCGACGCCCAGCGCCGCGGCCACGTCGCCGAGCAGCGCCGCGCCCGGCGCGTCCATGTGCCGCGCCACGTCGCCGCCGTAGATCAGGATCGGGTTCAGGACGTAGTTCAGCACCACCGCCAGGCACTGCAGGAACATCGGCACGCGCGAGTTGCCGCGCCCGATGAAGATCGCGTCCAGGATCGGGAAGAGCACCAGCACGACCGCGAAGCGGTAGAGCGTGCCGAGGAACTCCTCGCCGTAGCGCGCGGTCTCGCCGTGCATCCCGAGCCAGCCCACCAGCACGGGCACGGCGGGCAGGACCAGCACGCTCAGCGCGCCGCCCAGCGCGAGGCCGAAGGCGAGCGCGTGGCGCACGACCGAGTCGCGCTCGGCCGGGTCGCGCGCGCCGGTCGTGCGCGCGACGAGCGCCAGCGTGCCGCCCAGCCCGAGGAAGACGAGCGCGAAGACCATCACCTGCACGAAGAACGTGCCCGAGACCGCCGCCTGCGCCGGCGCGCCCAGCCCCTGGATCCAGAACTGGTCGTTGATGCGGTACGAGTTGTTCAGCAGGTAGGAGAGCACCGACGGCCAGGCCAGCCGCAGGAGGTCCGGCACCTGCGAGGCGCGCGCGGGTGCGGGGCGGATCACTCGGGCAGGAAGCGCAGCTCGACGCGCTCCGTGCGGCCGGCGGCGAGCTCCACCGCCACGCGCGTCGAGGTGCGCTCGGGCTCGAGCGGGTGCTCCGCGCGCAGGCGCCAGCGCCCGGGCAGGAGGTGCGCGAACCGCTGGCGCCCGTCGCGGTCGGTGCGCCCCTCGACCACGCCGCCGGTGTTGCTCGAGCCGCGCACCGGCGCGTCGGGAACGAACAGCCCGTCGCCGTCGAGCACGAACACGTCGAGCGCGCACAGCGGCGGCAGCGCGACGGGGGAGAGCGTCAGCCCGGGCGCGCGCACCTGCAGCGCGCGCGGCGGGAGCAGCGGGCCGGCCGGATCGCCGACGAGCAGGCGGTACGCGCCGTCGCGCACGCCCTCGAAGCGGAAGCGGCCGAGCACGTCGGTCGCGGTCGAGAGCGGCGCGCCGCCGTCGGCCGGCGCGAGCGCCACGGCCAGCCCCTCGACCGGGGCCGAGGCCGCGTCCACCAGCGCGCCGTCGACGAAGCTCGCGGGCGAGAGCTCGAGCACGAGGAAGGGGCTCGGCTGCCCGCGCGTGAGCAGCACCGGCATGCTGCGCCCGTTGCGCTGCGGCGCGAGCGCCTGCACGTCGTAGCCGCCGAGCGGCAGGTCGCGCACCTCGAAGTCGAGCTGGTTGCCCGGGTACTCGATCGCGCGCGCCTCGGCGTGCTCGCGGCCGAAGAGCGTCGTGCTCGGCCGCAGGGAGAGCGTCCACGTCGCCGGCGGCGGCAGGTCGCCCAGGAGCTCGACGTGCCCGCGCAGCGCGGTGCGGCCCTCGAAGGAGCGCGGGTCGGGGCGCCCGCCGGCGGCGAGGCCGGGCTCGGGCGCGACCGGCTCCGCGGCGTCCTCGCGCGCCCGCGCGGGGGCGAGCGCCGCGCGTCCGGGCTCGACCGGGACGGCGCGGCGAGCGTCCGCGGCCGGGCGCTCCTCGGCGGGGGCCGCGGCGACGCGCGGCGCCGCGGCGCCCTCCTCGCCGCGCAGGAGCAGGAACGCGGCCGCGCCGCACGCGGCCGCCACGAGGAGCAGCCACAGGACCGCGCGCCCGCGGCGCGCCGCGTTTGACACGCGCGCGCCGAGCGTCTTAGCTACGCCCCCCGCGCGGCCGTCCGGAGCGCGAGCGCCGCGCGCCGCGTCCGCTCGCCGACGGCGCTCTGCGCCAGGCTCTGTCACGACTTCCGATCGACCGTCCGGCCCGCGATCGTACTCGCCGCGGTTCGGGCGCCACAACGCGCCCCTCATGAAAGAGCTCCCTCGCCTCCTGCGGGCCCTCCTCGTCCTCGGCCTGGCGCTCGCGCCCGCGCACGCCTCGCCGCGCTCCGAGCCCGCCGCGGAGGGCGCGGGGCGGGTGGTCGTGCTCGGCTTCGACGGCGCCGACGCGCGCACGATCCGCGCGCTCGTGCAGGCGGACCCCGAGCGCTACCCGACCTTCCGCCGGCTCGCGGCGGAGGGCACGTTCGCGGCGCTCGAGGTCGTCGCGCCGCCGGAGTCGCCGGTGTCGTGGGCCGCGCTGAACACGGGCCAGAACCCGGCCAAGACCGGCGTGCCGGGCTTCGTCAAGCGCAACGTGATCCCGGGCCAGCCCGGTCGCGTGCTGCCCGGCCTGGGGCACCTCGGCGACGAGAAGAAGCCGATCGGGGAGCTCGAGCACGCGCCGCTGCCGACCTGGGGCGCGGGCGCGTACGCGGCCGCGGCGGGCGGCGCGGTATTCCTCGTGGCGCTGCTCCTGCTGCTCGTCCTGACGCGCAAGCCCGTCGTGGCGCTCGCCGTCGGCCTGCTCCTCGGCGGCGCCGCCGCGTGGGGCGGCACGCGCGTGCGCGCCTGGCTGCCCGAGACGCTGCCGCGCACGACGAACCCGAACCAGGCGCGCAACTTCTGGGACTTCGCCGGCGACGCCGGCGTGCCGTGCGTGGTGATCGACCCGGCGCAGGCCTTCGACATGCCGACGCCGCCCAGCGTGCGGCTGCTGGCCGGCCTGGGCGTGCCCGACGCGCGCGGCGGGATCGGCGACTGGTTCCTGTACACGACGAACCCCGAGGAGTTCGGCTACGCGCCCAAGGGCCGCGGCGGTCTCACCGCCGGCACGGTCTTCCGCGTGGACGAGAGCGGCGGCGCGATCGAGACGCGCGTCTACGGGCCGCGCAACTTCTGGCTCGAGCAGCGGCTCGAGCGCGAGCTCGCGGCGGTCAAGGAGGAGCTGGCGCGCCCGGACCTCGACTTCGACTCCGGCAACGAGCTGCAGCGCGAGAAGGGCGACCTCGAGGCCGAGCTGAAGCGCGTCAAGGACGAGCGCACGAGCGTCCCGATGACGATCCGCCGCGAGGCGGGCGGCGCGCGCGTGCGCATCGGCGACGAGGAGCAGCTCGTGGCCGAGGGCGGCTGGTCGGACTACTTCGACCTGACCTTCACGATGAACCCGGTGCTGGCCGCGCACGCGATCACGCGCGTGCGGGTGAACCGGCTCGAGCAGCCCTACTTCGAGCTGTTCGTCAACGTGCTCGACATCGACCCGCGCCAGCCGCCCTTCTGGCAGCCGATCAGCTCGCCCTTCGACTACTCGCAGCAGCTGGTCGAGGACTGCGGCGGCCTGTACGAGACCTACGGCTGGTCCACGGCCACGATGCCGTTCAAGGACGGCCTGGTGCCGCCCGAGCTCCTGCTCGAGGACGTCGAGTTCACGCTCGGCTGGCGCGAGCGGGTGACCATGTCGCAGCTCGCGCGCGACGACTGGAGGGTGCTGATGAGCGTCTTCAGCACGACCGACCGCGTGCAGCACATGATGTACCGCCATTACGACGCGGGCCATCCGAAGCACGACGCGGCGGAGGCCGCGCACGAGGTGACGTTCTTCGGCGAGCGCATCCCGCTCTCCGACTCCATCCCGGCGATCTACCGCCAGATGGACCGCGTGGTCGGCCGCGTGCTGGACGCGCTGCGCCCCGACGACACGCTGATCGTGTGCTCCGACCACGGCTTCCAGTCCTTCCGGCGCCAGGTGCACGTGAACAACGTGCTGGCCGAGCTCGGCTTCCTGAAGACGAAGCCCCTGGGCCGCAAGGAGGACGGCGAGACGCTGAAGTTCGTCGACTGGAGCCAGACGCAGGCGTACAGCCTGGGCATGGGCTTCGTCTACCTGAACCTGGCCGGGCGCGAGCCGCAGGGCATCGTGCAGCCGGGCGAGGCGGACGCGATCCTGCGCCGCATCAAGGACGCCTTCCTCGAGGTGCGCGACCCGGCCGACGGGACGCCGGTGTGCAACGACGTGTACGTCACGAAGGAGGTCCACCAGGGCCCGCACCTCGACCTCGAGGCCGACCTGCTGCTCGGCTTCGCGCCGCCCTACCGCGTGTCGTGGGCCTCGACCTTCGGCGGGCTGTCGGTCGAGGAGGACGAGCTCGGCGGCTTCCGCCCGGCCTCGATCTGCGCCGACAACGACTCGCTCTGGTCGGGCGACCACATCTCGGTCGCGCTGCCCGACGTGGCGGGCGTGTTCTTCTCGAACCGCAAGCTGGCCGCGCCCGACGCGCCCGTGCGCGCGCTGGCGATCGCGCCCACCGTGCTGGAGCTCGTCGGCGTGCCGGTCCCGCCGCAGATGGACCTGCCGGCGCTCCAGCTCGGGCGCTGAGCGCCGCTCCGCGCCCGGCCCGCAAAGCGACGACGCCCCGCCCGCCGCGCGGCGGAAGGGGCGTCGCGTGAGCCCGGCGCGCGCCGGGAGAAGGGTCAGAACTTCAGGTCGCGGATCTCGTCCACGGCGAAGTCGGTCGAGACCTCGTCGTCGACGTTGA
>CADEGS010000267.1 GCA_902826945.1 uncultured bacterium
AGTCGTCATCGCTCTCGAAGGCAGAGCGGCTCTTTACTCGCAGGAGACGTCATGTTTCGCCAATTCACGGCCTTGGTCGCCCTCCCGGGCGTCGCCCTGATGGTCGGATCCACCCTGGCCGGGCAGGCGCGCGTCGACGCGCGCCGTCCGGAGAGGCCGAGCGTCAGCACTCTCGGACTGGCGACGATGGGGACGCCAGGTCTGCTGGGGCTCCGCATGGAAGGCGCACCGCAGGTGGGCGCGCCGTTCCAGTTGAGGGTGGAGCGAGCGTTGCCTCTCTCGACAGGGTTTCTCCTCCAGTCGCTCGAAGCGGATCCGGTCGTGCGCCCGGACCTCGGAGCGACGATCTTCCCCGGCGAGCCGCTCGTCGTGAAGAGCTTCGGCGTCGACGCGAGGGGGGACTCGTCACCTCTGCTCGCGCTCGACAGGGTCGGACCCCATCTGGTCGGTCGGTCCTTCGTCGCGCAGGCGGTCGTGCTGGATCCCGGCGCCATGGGAGGATTGTCCGTGTCCAGGGCGCTGGCCGTTCGCTTCGGCGGTGGCGCGCGGCCGCCGCTCTTTCCCGCGACGAGGTACCCGATCGACCAGGCGTTCGGCACGATCGCGATCGCCGACCTGAACGCTGACGGCGCGCCGGACATCGTCGAGGGAGCCGAGGGGGAGATCGTGCTGCTCTTCGGAAACGGAAGAGGCACCTTCGGATCGCCCGTGAGGAGCGGTGCGGGGAGCGCCGGGTTCGTCGCTCTGGACGATCTGAACGGCGACGGCTTCGTCGACATCGTCGCGGCGGCCGACTCCGCGGTGCTCGTCCAGCTCGGGCTCGGCGACGGGACGTTCGGCGCTCCGGTGACCTACGACCCTGGAGGCCAGCCGGTCCAGGTGCCGGTGCTCGAGGACATGGACGCCGACGGTGCGCTCGACGTCGTGCTCGCCCTCACGGTCCCGCTGCCCGCGGGGGCTGCCGTGAGCGTCCTGCGCGGGCAGGGTGACGGCACGTTCTCGCCCGCAGAGCTGACCACCTTCGGCCATCCCCAGAGCACGCAACGGCCGGCTGCCCTCAGCGTGGGGGACCTGAACGGTGATGCCGTGCCGGACGTGGCGCTCACACGTTCTTCCGGCTCGTCGGCGAGCGATTCCCTCTGGGTGCTCCTCGGAGTCGGTGACGGCACCTTCGGGACGCCGGCGGTCTACTTCACGGTCTCGCAGGTCACGACGCCCACGCCGGTGGAGATCGCCGACGTGAACGGCGATGACAAGGCGGACCTCGTCGTCGGCTCGGCGCTGCACCTGGGCACCGGCGACGGGACGTTCGCCGGCTTCCAGCCGCTCCCGACGCATCCCTCCTCGCGAGTCCAGCGCATCGTGGACATGACCGGGGACGGCATCCTCGACCTGATCGCCCTGAACTTCGTCGGCAACTCGAACCTGGACCTCCTGGTGGGGCATGGGGACGGGACCTTCGATCCCCCGTGCTCCCTGACCACCTTCGGCGGAAACGGAAGGCCTCTCCTGGTCGACCTGAACGCGGACGGCCATCTCGACATGGCCCTGGGAGGAAGGAGTGGCGTGAGCATCTGGCTCGGCACGGCAGACGGCTCGTTTCTCCAGGCGGATGGCTTCCGGTGGGGATCCTCGTTCACGCCGTGGAAGATGCGCCTGGCCGACATCGACGGCGACCAGGAGTCCGACGTCCTCGTCAGCGTCCGGTTCGAGGACCTGGGCCTGATGCGGGGTCGTGGAGACGGTACGTTCGATCCGCCGATCGCGATCCCGCTCCAGGGCGGAGCGGAAGAGGTGCTCGTCGGGGACCTCGACGGCGATCGCGTCCCCGACCTCGTCCTGAGCGACGGGGTGCGCCTGAAGGTCAAGCTCGGAATCGGCGGGGGCAGCTTCGAGCCGCAGGTCGACTACCCCGCCACGGCGCCGGAGCTCCTCGTCGCCGGCGACTTCGATCGGGACGGCGACCTCGACGTGGCCGCCGTCACCGCCGGCGGCGAGCTCTCGCTCTTCCGTGGCGCGGGCGACGGTAGCCTCGTCCTGCCCGCCGAGACCGTCGACGCCGGGGGGGTCGTCTCGGCCATGACCGTCGGCGACTGGAATCTCGACGGGGTGCCCGATCTCGCGCTCGCGAACAAGCCGACCATCCTCGGCGAGAGCGAGGTGTCGCTGGTTCTCACCGGGGAGGACGGCACCTTCTTCCCGTGGGCCTTCCTGCCCCTCTCCGCACGCACGGATTCCTTCCCGAATGCCGTGACCAGCGGCGACCTGGACCGCGACGGCATAGCGGATCTGGTCGCTTCCTACTTCCTCAGCGGCGACGAGCGCGGCTGGCTCGGCGTCTTCCGTGGTCGTCACGACGGGACCTTCGACTCCGTCGTGCGCTATCCGGTGGGCATTCGCCAGCCCGGGGACGTGTTGATCGAGGACTTCGACGGGGACCTGCGACCAGACGTCGCCGTCGGCTGCAGGAGGCAGGGTGACGTGGTCCTGCTCCTCGGAAACGGCGACGGGACGCTCCGGGCGGCGATCGCCTACCCGACCTCGATCGGTCGCGAGACCGAGTACAACCGAATCGCCGCCGGCGACCTGAACGGAGACCAGCTCCCCGAGCTCGTCGCGACGGGCTTCTCCTCAGGTGCGCTCGACAGTTTCCTGACCGTGCTTCCCAACTTGCTCTTCCGGTAAGCACGGGCGGGGAGCGGGCTGGGGCGAGGACAGGAGCGGCGCTGCCGCGACCGGCTGCCGGTCGGCAGGGATCTCCATGACCCGTGGGGGCGTGCCTGGACCGGATTCCCGGCGGCGAACGTCCAGGAGCTGCTCCCCCGGGCCGCGGCCGCTCCTCGCGGGTCAAGAGGGCGTCCGCGCGCCCCAGCGGGAGGCGTTTCGGATCTAGACTCGATCCCGACGCACGGCCCCCGACCGGGCGGCGGACTCCCCATGCGACGCATGCACACCTCCCGCAGCGAGCTCAGCCCGATCCTCGGCCCGTGGGCCACGAGGCTCGCGGCCCTGGCCGTCGCGCTCCTCGCACCGGCCGCGCTCGACGCGCAGCGCGGCGTCGGCGCGCGGAGCCTCGCGCCCGCGGCCGGACCGGCGCTCGGCTCCGGCGAGGAGCTCGCCGCGTCCACGCCGCCCCAGCTGCTCTTCCCCGGCTCGGTCCACTTCCTGCCGATCTCCCCCGACGGCATCGTGCCAGCGGACGTGGACGGGGACGGGGACCGGGACCTCGTCGCCGCCTGCGACCCCACCGGCGGGAGCGTGCTCGCTCTGCTGCGGAACCGGGGCGACGCGACGTTCGAGCCGGTGCAGACGACCGCGTGCCCGGGAATCCCCGACTGGCTGGCCGGCGGCGACCTCGACGGCGACGGCGCCGTCGACCTCGTCACCGTGCACGGCGGCTCCCCGAGCCGCGTGCGCGTGTTCCGCAACCTGGGCCAGGGAACGTTCGCGCCGCCGGTCGCCCACGACGTCGGCGCAGCGAGCACGCTGGTCGATGCCGTCGACCTCGACGGGGACGGGGATCTCGACCTGGTCGTCGGCTCGCGCCTCGGCGCTCCGGACGGCGAGCTGACGGTGCTCTTCAACGCCGGGGACGCGACCTTCGCGCCGCCGGTCGACCACGTCGTGGGAGCGCACGTCGCCTTCGCTCCCGGGGACCTCGACGGGGACGGCGACCTCGACCTCGCCGTGCTGCGGGTCACGGGCGCGGTCGCCGTGTGGCAGAACGACGGGCACGGCGGCCTCACGCCCTCGGGCTCGTTCCCCGGGGGCGGGGGCGGCAACCTCGCCGGACGGGCGAGCCGGCGCCTCACGAGCGCCCGGGCCATCGCGACCGTGGACGTGGACGGGGACCACGATCTCGACCTCGCCGTCGTCGGCGGAGAGGACTCCCCGGCGCCGAGCGTCGTCTCGGTGCTGCGGAACGACGGGCACGGCGCCTTCGGGCCGCCGCGCTTCGTGGCGTCGCTCGAGACCGTGAGCTGGGCGAGCGCCGCCGACCTGGACGCGGATGGAGCGTCCGACCTCCTGCTCGGGGCCGAGAGCGGCGTCTGGGTGCTCGCGAGCAAGGCTGGCGAGGGCTTCGCGCCGCCCGTCCTCCACGAGACGGGGAGCCCCACGGGCTCGCTGGTCGCCTGCGACCTGGACGAGGACGGCTTCCCGGACGTCGCCGCGCTGAGCCGGGTCGAGCGCGTCACCATCCTGCGCAGCGGGCGGGGGCTCCGGTCGCAGCTCGCGTTCCCGGCGGATTCCCCGGCGGGCGTGCTGCCGGTGGACCTCGACGGGGACGGGGAGCTCGAGCTCGTCTACGGGAAGCGCGACGGCGGCACCCTGAGCGTGCTCGAGCGCGAGAGCGACGGGTCCTTCGCGCCGCCCGTGACCTACGCGACCGGCCAGGGCCCGACCTACGTCGCGGCCGGCGACATCGACGGCGACGGCGACCAGGACCTGGGCGTGTCGCACGTCATGGGCATCAACGGGGCCTCGATCCTGCGCAACTTCGGCGACGGCTCCTTCGCCGCGCCGGTCGAGTACGCGGCGCCCGGCATGCCGGCCACGCTCGCCCTCGCCGATCTGGACGGCGACGGAGCCCCCGATCTCGTGATCCAGACCGCGACCACCTCCACGGCCGGCGTCGGCGTGCTCCTGAACGACGGCCTGGGCGCGTTCGGGCCGCGCGTGCAGGTCCCGACCGGGTTCGGCACCGCGTTCCTCGCGCTGGGCGACCTGGACCGCGACGGCGACCTCGACTGCGCCGTGTCGGTCCAGGACGGGACGCTCGGACCCGGCGTCTTCGCCGTCCTGCGCAACCAGGGCGACGGGACGCTCGAGCCGGCCGTGCGCCACGGCGCGGGCGGCTCCAGCTCGCTGGCGCTCGGCGACCTGGACGGCGACGGCGACGTCGACGTCGCCACGACCAGCTTCAACGGAGCGAGCTCCGCGTACCACAACCTGGGCGACGCGGCCTTCGCGTCCGCCCTGCCGCTCGATCTGATCCGCGGCGGGCGAGTCCTCCGGGCGGCGGACCTGGACGGCGACGGCGACCTCGAGCTCGTCGTGGCGCGCGACGTCGGCTTCCCCTACGTCGCCGTGCTCCCCAACGGGGGCGACGGGACCTTCACCGGGCAGACGGCGTACTTCGCGGCGGGAACCGAGCCGAGCACGCTGGGGATCGGCGACCTGGACGGCGATCGCGACCTGGACCTCGTGACCGGGAGCCGGCCCCTCTCCCTGCCGGGCAGGATCTCGGTGCTCTGGAACCGGACCCCACACCCGCCGCGCTTCGTCGGCGGCGTCCAGGCTCCGCTCCGGATCGAGCCCGCGCGCTAGGCGCCGCGCTCGCCGCACCAGGCGGCGGTCGTCTCGGGCCGGGCGGGATCATGGGAATTCCGGCTCGCACGGCTGGCATGGCGATAGGCGAAGCGCATGACCCGTGAGCGGTGGAGGGTCGCGCCACCGTCCTCAAGCGTAGCCCAGCAGCCGCCCGCCCTGGTAGACGGCGAGGCTCGCCAGCCAGGCGAGCGCCGTCATGTAGACGAAGGCGAACACGGGCCAGGTC
>CADEGS010000268.1 GCA_902826945.1 uncultured bacterium
CGCGACGGGCTCGCCCGCCGCGTGAGTTCAATCGCGCGCGGCCGCGACCGCGGCCTTCAACTCCGTCACGAGCAACTCCTCGCTGAAACGCGAAGGCAGCTCCTTGTGATATCCACGCACCCAGCGCTTGCCGTCCACGAGCAGGAACGGCACGGCCATCTTGCCCGTTTCGCGCTCGAGCTTCTCGGCGGCGGCCTGGTCCTCGCTGATCAGGATCTTCCGCAAGGTCACACCGTTCTCCGCGACCCAGCGGTCGAAGCGCTTGCAGTCAGGGCACCACTCCTCCGAGTAGACGACGAGGTCGTGGCCGGCGAGGAACGAGAGATCGCGCATTCGAGGGTCAGCGGAGGTCATCTGCTCACTGTAGGCGATCTCGCGGACCTACGCCGCACTCCCGCCGCTGCTACGCACATCGCCGCAGCGCGGGATCCACGACATCCGTCGTAGATTCGCTCATGCCCGGACGGCACGATTCGAGCGAGCGGTGTTCCTCCCAGACCGCGGGCGTCGGGATTCCTCCTTTCTCTTGACCTTCGTAGCCCGCAACGAGCCGTCCGGGCGACCTCTCGCGGCCTCCAAGGTCGCCCAGGCTCCATGGACCTCGCTTGCCCCGATCCGCCGCCCGGCTTTGGTAGCTTGCCGAGCGACACCTTGCGCACGGAGCCGGATCGATCGTCGGATCGCGGCTCACTCGTGCGCGCTACGGCCACGAAAGGTCCGAGCCCGATGAGCAGTGCGCGCCACGAACCCGCGAACGAGAGGCCCAAGCGAGTCCCTCGGCGGCGCGCCTTGGCTGCACGTGCCGTACCCGTGGCCTCTGGAGGAGCGAGCGACTCCGTCGAGGAGATGGACGATCTCCTGTGGTTCACGGACTCGAGCCTGTGCATCACGTGGATGAACTCGGCCGCGTTGCGGTTCTTGCAGCGGCCGCTCGCCGAGTGCCTGGGCCGTGAGATCCTGGAGCTCCTACCGCGGGGAGAGCGCGCAGACTGCGCGAGTTCCTCGCATGCGAACGCGGGCTACACCGCACGGCTCCGGCTCACGAACGCAGAGGGGAATGCGCGCGACGTTTGGTTTCGCGTCCACCCCGTCACGCTTGGGAAGGCGAAACGAGGCGCACCCGCCCCAAGGGGGTTCCTGTGCACGGCGCGGGCTCCATCCGGCCGTTCCGGCGAAGAAGTGCGTTTGCGCGCGATCGTCGACGCGATGCTGGACCCGATGGTCTCGATCGACGCCATGGGCACGATCTTGGCGACCAATCCGGCGGTGGAGCGCGTGCTCGGGTACGAGCCGAGCGAACTCCTGGGCGAGAACGTCAAGGTGCTCATGCCCGAGCCGCACCGCTCCCAGCACGACGAGTATTTGGCGAGCTACCGCCGCACGGGGAACACTTGGATCCTTGGGCGGACGCGCGACTTCGAAGTCGTGCGCAAGGACGGCACGCTCATCGTTTGCGCGCTCTCCGTGGCTCGCGCCGAGGGTGGTTCAGGCTCCGGCCCGGTGTTCACTGGCACGTTTCGCGACGTCACCGAACGCCGGATCGCCGAGCGCCAGTTGCGCGAGAGTGAGCTCCGCTTTCACGCCCTCTTCGACCACTCCTTCGAGTACTTGGGTCTGCTCGCTCCTACCGGTCACGTCATCGAGGCCAATGCGACGGCGCTCGCGGCCGCGGGGCTCGAACGCGAGGAAGTCGTCGGGCAGCTCTTCTGGGAGACTCGCTGGTGGGCGCACTCGGCCGAGCTCCAAGAGCGCGTGCGCGACGCCGTGCTCGCGGCCGCGCGCGGCGAGTTCGTGCGCTTCGAGGCCGCGCATCCGGCGAAGGACGGCAGCATCCTCGAGATGGACTTCTCCATCAAACCCGTGCGCGACAGCAGAGGTGAGATCGTGATGCTCCTTCCCGAAGGTCGCAACATCAGCGAGATCAAGCGTGCTCAGCGCAGTGAGACGGCCATGCTGCGCGCGCTCGCGACGGTCGGCGAGTCAGCGGCACTCCTGGCGCACGAGATCAAGAACCCCGTCACCGCGGTCAACCTCGCGCTGCGCGCCGTCGCGGATCAGCTCGGTGAGGACCACCAGGAAGTCCTCGGAGACCTCGTCACGCGCATGCAGCGGCTCGAGCAAATGATGCGCAGGACGCTGTCGTTCGCGAAGCCGCTGGAGATCGATCGAGCGTTCGTCGACGGCCGGCGAATGCTCGAGGACTGCGTGAACCACCAACGTGCGTTGATCGAACGGGCAGGAGCCCGGTTGGAGCTCGCGATCACCGGTACCGCGCCCGTGCTCTGGGTCGACCCGCGTCTCGTCGAGGAAGTGCTTTCCAACCTGATCGCGAATGCGATCGAGGCGCACCCTGGATCGCCGCGCATCCAACTCGGCCTCGCTCGCGAGGACGAAAACACTGCACTCCTGACCGTCGAGGACGATGGTCCGGGGATCCCCGAGTCGATCCGCACGACGCTCTTCAAGCCCTTCGTGACCACGAAGGAGAAGGGCAACGGCTTCGGTCTCGCGATCTGCAAGAAGATCGCGGAGGAGCACGGCGGCTCGATCCGAGTCACGACGTCCTCTCTCGGCGGAGCTCGCTTCGAGATTCGCCTTCCGGTGAAACCATGAACGCAGTCGAGACCATGGAAGCTCAATCCGCCATCCGTGTGTATCTGGTCGACGACCAGACGATGATTCGCGCCGGCTTCAAGAGTCTGCTGGTGAAGGACGCGCGGTTCGAAGTCGTCGGCGAGAGCGGCGACCCTCGGCGCGCCATCGAGGCGATCGCCGTCGTGAAACCGGACGTCGTCCTGCTCGACATCTCGATGCCCGGACTCTCGGGGATCGACGCGATCCCGCAGATCCGCAAGTCGCACCCGAAGACGCGCATCGTGATGCTCACGCACCATGAAGGCGACAGCTTCGTCGAGCAGGCGATGCGTGCTGGTGCGGACGGCTACCTGAGCAAGGACTCCGAGCCCGCCGAGCTCACGCTGGCCATCGAATCCGTGCACAAGGGCAACATGTTCCTCTCGCCGAAGGTGGCGGGGTGGCTGCTCACGCGCGGCCGCAGGAGTGAGCCCGTCGTCGGCGAACCCAAGAGCCGGCTCGATGCGTTGACACCGCGCGAGCGCGAGGTGTTCCAGCTCCTCGCGCTGGGCAAGAGCAACAAGGAGGTGGCCAGCACGCTCGACATGAGCCTGGGCACCGCGAAGAAGCACCGCGAGAACCTGCAGCGCAAGCTCGACTGCCACTCCGCGGCCGAGCTCGCACGCCTGGCGATCCGCGAAGGCTTGATGGAAGCCGGCTGAAGCGCCACCCTGGCCCCCGAGGTCGCGCCGCGGCGCGGCGCCCAGGGTGTCCAGCACGGTCGAGCCGAGCGCGCGCGAGCCCCTGCTCGAGGTCTGCGTCGAGGGCCTCCCGGGCGCCCTCGCGGCCGAGGAGGGCGGCGCCGGCCGGGTCGAGCTGTGCGCGGACCTCTCGGTCGGCGGCGTCACGCCCGCGCGCGCCGCGCTGCGCGCCGTGCGCGCGCGCCTCGCGCTCCCGCTGGCCGTGCTCGTGCGCCCGCGCGCCGGGCCGTTCCTGGCCGACGCGGCCGACCTGGCGCGCATGGAGGAGGACGTGCGCGCCGCGCGCGAGGAGGGCGCGCAGGCCGTCGTCGTCGGCGTGCTCGCGCCGGATGGGCGCGTGGACGAGCGCGCGCTCGAGCGCCTGGCCGCCGCGGCGCGCGGCCTCGAGCTCGTCTTCCACCGCGCCTTCGACGAGACGCCCGACGCCGACGAGGCGCTCGAGCGGCTGTGCGCGCACGGCGTCACGCGCCTGCTCGCGGCCGGGCACGCCGCCAGCGCGCTCGCGGGCGCGGCCGAGCTCGCGCGCCTGGTGCGGCGCGCCGCCGGGCGCCTCTCGGTGATGCCCGGAGGTGGCGTGCGCGCCGAGCACGCGCGCGCGCTCCTGCGCCGCACGGGCGCGCGCGAGCTGCACTCCGCCGTGGCGCGCCCCGGCCCGCCGACCGCGGCGGGGGTCGCCGCCCTGGTCGAGGCCCTGCGACACGCCTGATCCGTTCCCCGGTACCGCGCGTGCGCTGCTCCAGCAGCGCTTCGACCTGCTCGCTCGGCCCGGCGCGGACGGCCGCTTCGAGATCGTGCCGACGCTCGCGAGGCGGCGCCCGAGCGCTCGAGCGGATCCTCAGCGCTCCGATTGCGGCGTGCGCGCGACCTCGAGCAGCCCGCTCAGGATGCGGTGCGTCATGCCCCACACGGTGTGCCCGTCCCAGCACCAGCTCGGCAGGTGCAGCTCGGAGCCCGCGTGGCGCAGGACGTAGGGGCGGTCGAGCGCGCCCGAGGCCGCGCGGTCGAGCGGGAACCAGAAGGCGCACTCCACCTCGGCGGCGCAGGGACGGAGCGGCGGGCGCTCGGCTACGGCGAACACGAAGGGCGCCACGTCCATCGGCACGATCGTCCCGCGCGCGCGGGCGCGCAGCGGCGCCAGCCGTCCCAGCGGCCGCCCGTCGCGGTCGAGGTCCACGCCGAGCTCCTCGCACGTCTCGCGCACCGCCGTGCGCGCCAGGTCGGGCCCGTCCTCGGGCTCGGAGCGTCCGCCGGGCAGCGAGACGTGGCCGGACCACGGATCGCCGGTCCGCACCGCGCGCTTCATCAGGAGCACGTGCGGGTCGCCCGTCAGGTGCAGCACGAGGGCGACCGCGGCGCGCCGCTCGAGCAGCGCTTCCGCCGGCGCGGCGATGCGCGCCAGCGCCCGCTCGAGGCCGGCGGCGCTCCAGGGCACGGGCGGCGCGTCGCCCGCCGGCATCTCCCCGTCCGCGTCGGGCACGCGCGCGTCCATCGCGCGCCCATTGGAACCGATCCCGGGCCGGCCGCGTTCCCCCGCCGGCGCGCGGCGACCGTAGCATGGCGGCGTGGGCTCCGTGTTCGACCTGCGCGGGCGGCTGCGCGCCGCCCGGCCGCGCCTGGGCGCCGGGCGCGCGCTCGGAGCCTGGGCGCTGCTGGCGGCGGGGGCGGCCGGCGTCGAGCTCTACGGGCGCCGCGCCGACGCGCCGCACGAGGAGGTCGTGGCCGCCGCGGCCTTCGCCGCGCTGGCGTACCAGGCCTGGCGCCTGCTGCGCCCGGCGCTCGCGGGCAGCCAGCATCCGGCGCGCTGGCGCGCGTGGCTCGAGGCGCGCCGCCTGCGCTTCGGCGTGGACCTGCGCGGCGTCCCCGCGCTCGAGCCCGGCCTCCCACGGCAGGAGGCGCTCGCGCTCGGGGCCCTCTTCGCGCTCGTCCTCGCGCTGCTCGCCACGCGCGAGGCGTGGCCCGGGGACGCGCTGCGCGCGCTGCGCGGAGCGAGCGGACTCCTCGCGAGCGGCGTGTGCGCCGCGCTGTGGAGCGCGCTCCTGGTCGGCACGCTGAGCGCGCTCGTGCTGCCGATGCTCGTCGCCGACGCGCTCTTGCGCGGGCGGCGCGCAGGCGGTCGCCGGCGCGAGACGCGCATGCTGCTCGCCGGCGGCGCCAGCGCCGCCGTGCTGCTCGTCCTCGCGCTCGTCCTGCCGCCCTGGGCCGCGCCGTGTCTCGCGCTCT
>CADEGS010000269.1 GCA_902826945.1 uncultured bacterium
TCGTGTGCCTGTACGACGCGAACGACGTCACGCTCGACGGCCCGGCCTCGATGCATTTCAGCGAGGACGTCGCCGCGCGCTACGCGGCCTACGGCTGGCACGTGGAGCGCGTCGAGCACGGCGACACCGACCTGGGCGCGATCGACGCGGCGCTGCGGCGCGCCAAGGCCGAGCGCGCGCGCCCCTCGCTGATCGTCGTGCGCACGACGATCGGCTTCGGCTCGCCGCACAAGGCGGGCTCGTCGAAGGCGCACGGCTCGCCGCTCGGCGCCGAGGAGGTGGCGCTGACGAAGAAGGCGCTCGGCTGGGACCCGCAGGCGTCGTTCCTGGTGCCCGCGGCCGCGCGCGAGCGCTTCGCCGCCGCGGCCGAGCGCGGGCGCGAGGCGCACGCCGCCTGGCGCGCGGCGCACGAGGCCTGGCGCGCGCGCTTCCCCGAGCTCGCGGCCGAGCGCGAGACCGCGCTCGCGGGCGAGCTGCCCGCCGGCTGGGACGCCGACCTGCCGCGCTTCGAGACCGGCGCGAAGGTCGCGACGCGCTCCTCGAGCGGCAAGGTCCTGAACGCGATCGCGAAGCGCGTGCCGTGGCTCCTCGGCGGCGACGCCGACCTCGGCGGCTCGACCAAGACCGGGCTCGCCGGCGAGGCCGACCTCTCGCGCGAGAAGGCCGGCCGCAACGTGCACTTCGGCGTGCGCGAGCACGCGATGGGCTCGATCGCGAACGGCGTCGCCTACCACGGCGGCGCGCGCGTCTTCACGGCGACCTTCTTCGTGTTCTCCGACTACATGCGCCCGCCGATCCGCCTGGCGGCGATGAACCACCTGCCGGTTTCGTTCGTGTTCACGCACGACTCGATCGGCCTGGGCGAGGACGGCCCGACGCACCAGCCGGTCGAGCACCTGGCGGGCCTGCGCGCCATGCCGAATCTGCTCGTCCTGCGGCCGTGCGACGCGCACGAGACGGCCGAGGCCTGGCGCATCGCGATGCAGGAGACGCGCCGCCCGTGCGCGCTCGTCCTCTCGCGCCAGGACCTGCCGACGCTGGCCGAGACGGCAGCGCGCGCGCGCGAGGGCGCCGCGCGCGGCGCCTACGTGCTGGCCGAGTCGCCGACCGGGAGCGACGAGGCGCTGCTCCTCGCCACCGGCTCCGAGGTGCACCTCGCGCTCGAGGCGCAGCGCGCGCTCGCCAAGCGCGGCCTGGGCGCGCGCGTGGTCTCGATGCCGTGCTGGGAGCTCTTCGCCGAGGCCGACGAGGCGTATCGCGAGCGCGTGCTGCCGGCCGCCGTCACCGCACGCGTCGCGATCGAGGCCGGCGCGTCCTTCGGCTGGGAGCGCTGGATCGGCCCGGCCGGCCGCGCGATCACGGTCGACCGCTTCGGCGCCTCGGCGCCGGCCGAGGAGCTCTTCCTGCGCTACGGCTTCACCGTCGACGCGGTCGTCGCGGCGGTCGAGGCGCAGCTCGGCTAGCGGGCGCTCGGCCGAGGCGCCAGCGCCGGCAGCAGCGTGCCCGCGAGCGCGCCGAGCGCGAGCGTCGCCAGCGCCAGCGGCTGGAAGGCGACGCGCTGCGCCGCGTTCGTCAGGTGCCAGCGCAGGTCGTGCGGGGCGCCGACGAAGACGAGCATCAGGCCCAGCTCGAAGCCGATCACGACCAGCGCGAGCAGCGCGGCGGGCGAGCGCAGCGCGCGCAGCGGGAAGAGCGCGCACAGGGAGAGGAGCAGCAGGAATAGCCAGCCCGAGTGCTCGCGCGAGAGCACGATCTCGCGCCAGAAGAAGGACGCCACCGGCCCGGCGCGCGCGGGGAGCTGCTCGCGCAAGAGGCCGACGATCGACGCCTCGCGCCCCGCGCCGGAGAGGAAGCCGCTGACCCAGTCGTAGCGCGCGTTGACCGCGTGGTTCAGCGCGAGGACGAGCGCGGGGAGGAGCGCCCAGAGCCAGGCGGTCGCCCGACCTCGGCCGCCGGAGCGGCCGGCCGCCGCGTGGCCCGTCCGGTAGCCGGTCTGCGCGCGGTCGGTCGCGAGCGCGGCAGCGCTCGGCCTGCGATCGAGCCGCCGTGCGAGCGCCAGGAGCAGCGCTCCGATCGCCGCCGCCGCGAGGAAGAGCTGCCCCTCGTTCTTCGACCACAGCATCGCGGCGAGCCCGAGGCACGCGAGCCGCCGCCACGCGGGATGGCCGTCCGCGCGCCAGCGCAGCCATGCGTCGCCCGCGACGAGCGCGCCCAGGCCGACCATCAGGTCGCCGTGCGCGCGCTGGAGCTGGCTCCCGAGCTCGAACACCGAGCACAGGACCACGACGAGCAGCGCGGCGACCGCCGGCCGCACGACGCGGCGCAGCGCGGCCGCGAGCACGAGCACGAGCGCCAGGCCGAAGAGCTGCACAGGCAGCCGGCTCCACACGTGCAAGAGCCCGCCCGCGTGCGCGAACGTCCACACGTGGAGGCAGGGGTTCCAGAGCGGGTAGTCGGCGTTGTAGAGGCGGTTCGGCTCGCTCGCCGCGCGCGCGAAGGCCTCGGAGAAGCCGCCGTGCGCGAAGAGCATCTGCGCCTTGAGCGCCCAGAAGTTCGCCTCGTCGTCCTCGACCACCGGGCGCAGCGTGCCGGCGAGGACGCGCGCGGCGCTGGCCGCGAAGGCGAGCGCGACCAGGGCGGCGAAGAAGGCGCGCTCGAGCGGCGGTGCCGAGACGCGCGGGGCGCGCGGCGCGGGCGCGACGCGGCGGCCGAGCGCGGCGCAGGCGAGGGCCAGCGCGGCGAGCGCGGACGCCGGGACGAGCGCGCGGTCCGTGCGCGCGCCGCTCCAAAGCCAGGCGCAGGAGCGCCCAGCCCGCCACGAGCGGCAGGCCGAAGCACGAGAGCGCCGCCAGCGCGCTCAGCGCGCCGCCGTCCGCGAAGAGCACCGGGCCCGCGACGAGCGGCGGGCCGGCGCAGGCGAGCGCCGCGACCGCGCTCACGAGGCCGCCTCCGTTTCCCCGCCGGTCGCCCGCGGCGCGCAGCACGCGCCCGTCACGGCGGCCCCTCGCGGCAGCGCCAGAGCTCCCAGTCGACCCCCTCGGACACGCGCTCGAAGGCCGCCGGCAGCTCGCGCGGGCGCTCCGTGCCGAAGGCGAGCACGAACTGGCGCGGGTCGTAGTCCGCGCGCGAGCGCGGCCAGCCCGCGGGCAGCGCAGGCAGCGCGAGGAAGAGGCGCGGGTAGGAGAGCGCCTGCAGCATCGGGAAGACGCCCGCCGCGGGCTCGCGGAACGAGCCCACCGCGCTGACGATGCCGTCGTGCGGCACGTCGCGCTCGAGCGTGCGCAGGAGCTCGAGCGCGTAGCCCGGACGGAAGCCGTAGCGCGCCTCGTTCGCTGTGAGCCAGCGCTCGATGCGAGCGCGCTCCCCGAGCGTCAGCGCGGCGCGCCAGTCGTCGGCCGGCAGGTCGAGCGCGCGCGCCGTCTGGCGTGCGCCGGCGAGCGCGCTCCAGCCCAGGGCGCCGAGCACCGCGAGCGTGCCGAGGAGCGTGCGCGCGCGGCCGGGCGCGCCATGGGCTCCGGGAGCGCCGGCCGCGCTCACCGCAGGCTCTCCTCCAGGCTCGTCGCGCGGCGCGTCGTGTCGTCGCGGTACTTCGGGATCAGCGCGCAGGCGATCGAGAGGCCGTGCTCGCGCGCGAGCTCCCCGCGCGCGGCGCGCGCGCCGGGCACGACCACCGCGCCGGCGGGGATCTCGAGCGGCCGGCCCTCCGCGCGGGCGAGCTCGCGGCCGTGCACGAGGTCGAAGACGCGCGTCGAGCCGGTCAGGACGACGCCGGCGGCGATCACCGCGCCGCGGCGCACGAGCACGCCCTCGAAGAGGCCGCAGTTGCCCCCGATCAGGCAGTCGTCCTCGACGATCACGGGGCGCTCGCCGACGGGCTCGAGCACGCCGCCGAGCTGCGCACCCGCGGAGAGGTGCACGCGCGCGCCGACCTGCGCGCACGAGCCGACCAGCGCATGCGAGTCGACCAGCGTGCCCTCGCCGACGAAGGCGCCGACGTTGACGTAGCAGGGCGGCATCAGGATCGCGCCGCGCGCGACGTGCGCGCCGCGGCGCACGGCGCTGCCGCCCGGCACGAGGCGCACGCCGTCGGCGAGCGCGAAGCGCCGCGGCGGGAGGTCCTGCTTGTCGACGTAAGGTTCCCCGCCGTGCAGGACGAGCGCCGCCGGCGAGGCGCGGAAGAGCGCCAGGATCTCCTCCTTGATCCAGGCGTTCACGCGCCAGCCGGGGCCCTCGGGCTCGGCCACGCGCACGCGGCCGGCCTCGAGCGCGTCGAGCAGCGCGGTCCCCGACAGGCGCTCGGTCGCGCTCACGCGCGCGCGTCCCGCTCCGCGCGGGCCTCGCGCTCGCGCGCACCCCGCGCCGGCGTCCCGGCGCCGGCCTCGCCCGCGTCGTGCCGCGCGAGCAGCAGGCGCGCCACGCGCGCGTAGTCGTGCACGCCCCGCTCGAAGGAGTCCGCCGCGAGCTTCTCGTGCGCGGTGTGCGCGTCCTGGATGCTGCCCGGGCCGTAGAGCAGCCGCTCGCCCCAGCCCGAGAGGAAGGGCGCGTCGGTGCCGAAGGCGACCACCGGCCCCTCCTCGCCCGGCGGGCAGACGAACGCGACCGGGCCGTAGCTCTTGCCCGGCTCGAAGGAGACGTTCGGCCCGAGCGCGCGCTCGACGCGCGCGCGCACGGCCGCGGGATCCTCGACCACGCGCACGAGCAGGCAGGCCTCGGCGTGCGGCGCGACGACGTTGGCCGCCACGCCGCCCTGGATCTGGCCGAAGTTGATCGTGCCCTGGCCGAAGAGCGGGTGCTCGCCCCAGCCGTCCGCGAGCATGCGCGCGACCGCCTGCACGAGCTCGTGCACGGCCGAGGGCCCGATCGGCTGCGAGCTGTGGCCCGCGACGCCGCGCGCGCGCAGCACGCCCTTGAAGACGCCCTTGTGGCCGCGCACGAAGCGGTTGTCGGTCGGCTCGCCGACGATCGTCCAGCGCGGGCTCCACGGCGCGCGCCGGCGCGCCTCGGCGAGCTGCGCGCCCGCGCCGTCGGTCTCCTCGCCGCAGGTGAAGAGGAACCCGATGCGCTCCTCGCCCTCGGCGAGCAGCGCGCGCGCCGCCTCGAGCATCGCCAGCGCCGGCCCCTTCGCGTCGCACGCGCCGCGCCCGCGCACGAGCCCGCCCTCGCGGCTCGGCCCGAACCAGGGCGGCACGGTGTCCTGGTGCGTGCAGAAGACGACCAGCGGCTCCTTCTCCGTGCGCGCGAGCACGTTCGAGCGCCCGGGAGCGAGCTCCTGGCGCTCGACCCCGAGCCCGAGCGCCCCGAGCTCGCGCGCGAGCACGTCGCCGTACGAGCCTTCGTTCCCGGTGATCGACTCGACGTCGATCCAGTCCAGCAAGCGTTCGAGCGGAGCCTTCATCGCTCCGGCAGTCTAGCGGTCGGGGCGGCGTCCCCCGAGGGCGCGCGCCGAAACCGGCCGGGGCCGATTGGCGTCACGGCACGATCTCGACCTCGACCGCGTTCGTCGCGCGCAGCGTGGGGCCGCCG
>CADEGS010000270.1 GCA_902826945.1 uncultured bacterium
TCAGCACCTTCATGACCTCGTTCGTGCGGTTGGCGATCGAGGTCAGGTAGATGTTCAGCAGGCCCGAGGCGATCTCGCGGTAGACCTCGACCATCTCCGCCACCTGCACGCAGTGGTCGTGCACGTCGCGCAGGTAGGGCTTGACCGCGTCGCCGATGCGGCCCACGTCGCCGCGCCACAGGAGGTGCAGCGCCTCGCGCTGCGGCCAGGCGTCGCGGCGGATCGCGATCAGGTCGTGGCGCAGGCCGGCGAGCTCGCGCAGGATCTCGCGCGTCGGGCACTCGACCACCTGGTCCTCGAGCGTGTCCAGGCGCTCGCCGAGCTTGTCGAGGATCGGCAGGTACTCGTCCACGAGCGCGTCGCTCAGCGCGTAGAAGAGGTAGTCGGCTCCCGCCGCGCGCATGCGGCCCGCGTCGGCGTGCAGGCGCCGGCGCACCGGCTCGAACACGTCGTCCGCCCGCTCCTGGAAGGAGAGCACGTGGCGCGCGCCCAGCACCAGGCTGAGCTGGCGCTCGTCCACCGGGTCGCACGGGTCGCCCTTCCAGACCAGCCGCCGCAGGACGAGGAAGACCGCCTCGCCGTACGCCTCGCACTTCGGCCGCTGCGAGAGGTGCACGACGTCCTCGAGCAGCAGCGCGTGCAGCGCGAAGGTGCGCCCGATCCACTCCAGCGCGTCGCGGTCGCCGAGCCCCTGCACGTCCACCCACAGGATCCCGTCGGGCCGGCAGAAGCGCTCGAGCTCGCCCGCGCTCCGGATCAGGGCCTCCTCGATCGCGTCGGCGGTGTAGCGCGTGGCGCGGATCGCGGTGGGGAAGGCGTCCGGCGGGACCGTCAGGTCGCCGGGCGCGCTGCCCGCGGGCGGCTTGTTGCGCGCGACCTCGAGCTTGCGACGGCGGCGCGCGCGGCGCTCCTGGATCTTCTGGCGGTTCGCCTTCCAGCTCTTCATGCCGCGCGGGCCAGCATAGGAGCGCCGGGCGGGCGGGCCAACGGCGCGCCCGCCCGCGGCGCGCGCCGGGCGAAACGCGCGCCGCGCGCGAGCGTACGGAGGGCGGCCTTGCCTCCTCCCCCGCGCCACGCGTCCCCACGAGCCCCTCGCCATGCCCGCGATCGCCTGCTCCGCCGTCCTCGTCCCGCTGCTCTTGCTCGCCGGCCGCGCCGCGCCGCAGGAGGCCGCCGCGCCGCCCGCGATCCGCTGGGAGCCCTGGACCACGAAGGGCGCCGACGGCGCGCCGCTCGCGGGCGAGCTCGGCCGCTTCCGCGTGCCCGAGCGCCGCGGGCGCGCGGACGGTCCCACGATCGAGCTCGCCTTCGTGCGCTTCCGGACGAAGAACCCCGATCCGGGCCCGCCCGTGCTCGTGCTCGCCGGCGGGCCGGGCGCGTCGGGCGTCGAGCAGTGCGTCGGGCCCGCCACCGGAAGGCTCCTGCGGCTGCTCGACCACGCCGACGTGATCGGGCTCGACCAGCGCGGCACGGGGCTCTCGCGTCCCGACCTCGCGTCCGGGCCGTCGTTCGGCTACGAGCTGCCGCTCGACCGCCCGCCGACGCGCGCGGACCACGTGCGGGCGTACGGCGAGGCGGTCGAGCGCTGCGTGCGCCACTGGCGCGCGCAGGGCGTGGACCTGGCCGCCTACGACACGGAGGCGAGCGCCGACGACGTCCTGGACCTGTGCCGCGCGCTCGGGCTCGAGCGCGTCGTCACCTGGGGCGAGAGCTACGGCACGCACCTCGCCCTGGCGCACCTGCGCCGCCATCCCGAGCGCGTCGCGCGCTCGGTCCTCGTGCGCGTGGAGGGACCGGACGACACCTGGAAGCTGCCGAGCACGCTGCAGCGCGAGCTCGAGCGCCTGGGCGCGCTCGTCGCGGCCGACCCCGGGCTGAAGGACGACGTGCCCGACCTGCCGGGCCTCGTGCGCGAGCTGCTCGCGCGCCTCTCCGAGGAGCCGGTGACGCTCGCGCTCGAGGACGAGGGGCGTCCGCTCGAGCTCGTGCTCGGGCCCTACGACCTGCAGTCCTACCTCGCCGGCTCGCTCGGCTTCGCGTTCGCGCTGCGCGACCTCCCGGCGAGCCTCGCGCGCTGCGCGCTCGGCGACTGGAGCGCGCTGGGCGAGAACGCGCTCTGGATCCGCCGCGGCCCCGTCGGCTCGCCGATGGCGCTCTTCATCGACTGCGCCTCGGGCGGGAGCCCGGAGCGCCTGCGCCGCCTCGCGGCCGAGGCCGCCGACCCCGCGAACGTCCTCGGCGACGCGGCCAACGCGCCCTACCCCGACATCTGCCGCGCGTGCGGCTCGCCCGACCTCGGGGCGGCCTTCCGCGCCCCGTTCGCCTGCGACGTGCCGGTGCTCTTCGTCAGCGGCGAGCTCGACGCGCGCACGCCGCCGGAGAACGCCGAGGCGCTCCTCGCCGGCTTCTCGCGCGGCGTGCACGTGCGCGTGACGAACGCCGGCCACGAGGCGATCGAGATGCTCTCGCCCGACTACCGCGCGCTCTTGCAGGCCTTCCTGCGCGGCGAGCCGGTCGAGAGCCGCACGATCGAGCTGCCGCCGCCGCGCTTCCGGCCGCTGGAGTAGGGCCCGAGCGCGAGCCCGCGTCGCGCTGGCCGTGAACCGCCCGCGCGCTCGGCGGGCATGATGGAGCGGCATGCCTCCGCCGCCCTCCGCCGGGACGCCCGACCCGCTCGACGCCGCGGAGCTCGAGCGCGACGCGGCCTTCGCGCGCCGGCTGGCGGCGAGCCTGGTCGGCGCGGCGGCCGCCGACGACGTCGTGCAGGACGCCTGGCGCGCGCTGGTCGAGCGTCCGCCGCGCCACCGCGCGAGCCCGCGCGGCTACCTCGCCACGCTCGTGCGGCGCCTGGCGCTGCGCCGGCGGCGCACGGAGGGCCGCCGCGCCGCGCGCGAGCGCGCCGCGGCGCGCGGCGGGCACGCGCCGGCACCAGACGAGCTCGTCGCGCGCCTCGAGATCCACGGGCGGCTCGTGCGCGCGGTGCTCGCGCTGGCCGAGCCCTACCGCGCGACCGTGCTCCTGCGCTTCTTCGAGGACCTCGCGCCCGCCGAGATCGCGCGCCGCCAGGGCGTGCCGGTCGAGACGGTGCGCACGCGGCTCAAGCGCGCGCTGGCGAGCCTGCGCGCGGAGCTCGGCGGCGAGGACGCGGAGCCGCGCGACTGGCTCCCCGCGCTGGCCGCGCTGGCGCGCGGCGGCGCGCCGGCGGGGGACGCGGCGGATGCTCCGCGGACGGGCGTGGCGCGCGCGTCCGACGGCGCCGCGCCGGCGGCTGCGGCGACGCACACGACGGCCACGGCGCTCGCGCTCGCCGGCCTGCTCGTCGCCGCCGTCGCCTGGATCGCGCTCACCGCGCGCCCGCGCTCGACCCCCGCCGGAGCGGGCCCGGGGCCGCTCGCCGGCGCGGCGCCCGCGGCGAGCGACGCGCCGGCGAGCGCGGCCCGCGCGGGCCTCGGCCGCACGCCGCTCGACCCCGCCGCGCCGCGCGACGCCGCGGCGGAGCGCGCGTCCGCGCCGCGCCTCGCCGCCGCGCCGGAGCCGGTCGCGCTGCGCGGGCGCGTGCTCGACGCGCACGGCCTCGGCATCGCCGGCGCGAGCGTGGGCGCGTCCGAGGTGCGCCTGTCCGGGCTGCGGGCGGTCGCGACCGTCGCGACCGACGCGGCGGGGCGCTACGAGCTCCCGCTCGACGCGCTGCGCCGCCTCTCCTGGGCCGAGCGCGTGTCGCTCGAGCTGCTCGTCACCGTCGAGGCCGCGGGCTTCCGCCCCGCGCGCGCGACGCAGCGGCTCGACCCGCAGGGCGGCACGCCGGAGCGCGACTGGACGCTCGTCCCCGGCCGCACGCTCGCGGGCGCGCTGGTCGACGAGGAGGGGCGGCCGGTCGGGCACGCGCTCGTGCACGTGCGGCTCGGGCCCGACGCGCGCGCGGGCGCGTGGACCGATCCGGTCGACGCGTCCGGCGCGTTCCGCGTGCCGCTCGAGGAGGGACAGGTCCCGCTCGACGTGCAGGCCTGGTCGCGCGGCCGGCTCGCGGGCCGCCTGGCGCCCGAGCTCCTGGCCGCGGCGCGCGAGCGCGACGGGCGCCTCGAGCTGCCGCCGCTCGTGCTCCGCCGCGCGGCCTCGATCGGCGGCAGCGTGCGCACTCCCGACGGCGCGCCGGCCGCCTTCGTGCCCGTCGCGGCCTCGGCGGTCGCGCGCGACGCGTCGGGCGCCTGGCGTCCGGCGGCGGACCTCGGCGTGCGCGAGGGCGGCCTCGCGTCGGGCAGCGCGCGCACCGACGCCGAGGGCCGCTTCCGGATCGACGGCCTGCGCGCGGGCGCGTACCGCCTGCAGGCGGGCGGCGCGACGGCCGCGCCCGTACTCGCGGGCACGCTCGACGCGCGCGTCACGCTCGAGGAGCGGCGCGTCGTCGTGCGCGTCGCCGACGAGGAGGGCCGCCTGCTCGAGGGCGTGCCGGTGGCGTTCGCCACGCTCGAGGGCGAGGCCGGGGCGCCGCGGCGCGTCCTGCGCACCTTCACCGCCGGCGACCCGCCGACCGCCGCGTACGTCGCGGCGCCGGGCGCGGCGGTCGTGCTCGGCGCGTACGTGCCCGGCGCGCCCGCCGCGGAGCGGCGCGTCGTCGTGCCCGCGCTCCCCTACCAGACGGAGGAGGAGCTGGTCGTCGCGTACGCGCCGCCGACCGCGGCGCTCGCCGTGCGGCTCGCGGGCGCGCCGGCGGGGACGCGCGCGCAGGTGCGGCTCCTGGCCGAGGGCACGCGCGTCGCCGTGGGCGTCGCGCGCACGACGGACGCCGAGGGGGTGGTCGAGGGCCTCGCAGCCGGTCGCTGGCTGGTCGAGGTCGATCCGCTCCCGGCGCAAGGGGAGGAGGACTGCTTCGCGGCCTGCGCGCTCGTGCCGCTCGCGCTCGAGCCCGGCGCGACGCGCGCGCTCGACGTCGAGGCCGTGCCCGGCGCGCGCCTCGCGCTCGCGCTCGCGCTGCCCGGCGAGGAGCCGCGCGCGAGCTTGCTGCCCGCGTCGGACGGCGGGCTCGACACGTGGATGACGTGGGCGCCGGGCGCGCTCGGCGCCGTGCTGTGCCCCGAGGGCGACGCGGCGCGCGCGCTCGAGCTGCCGGGCGTCCAGCCCGGCGTGCGCTGGGAGAGCGCGGGCGCGCTCCCCGCCGGGCGCTGGCTCCTGCGCGCGAGCTTTCCCGGCGCGCTCCCGCTCGAGCGCTGGATCGCTCTCGAGCCGTGCCGCGCGGCGGAGGAGCGCGTCGAGCTCGTGGCCGAGGACGCGCCCGCGGCCGCAGCGCACGGGGGGCGATGAGAGCCTGAGAAAGAATCCTGCGCGGCCCCCAGCACCGTCTGGCTCCGCCCTGGCGGCGTTGCGCCTCCTCCGAGTCTTGCCGTGAAGACGCGTCGTCGGCGCGCCTTGCCAGGACGAAGCCAGACGGCACCGGGAGCCACGCAGGATTCTTTCCCAGGCTCGGAGCGGCGCGGGCGCGATTTCGGCGAACCGTTCCGGCCCGCGG
>CADEGS010000271.1 GCA_902826945.1 uncultured bacterium
GCGCGTAGTGCAGGAACTCCTCGAGGATGTGCTCCAGGCGCTGGACCTCGCGCTGGAGCGTGCGGATGCGCTTGAGCGAGCGCTCCTCGCGCGGCGTCAGCTCGGGGCGCTCGGGGTCGCGCACGCTGCCCGCCCGCTCCCAGTCCTCCTGCAGGAGCGCCAGGTTGATCGCCATCGTCGAGAGCGGGTTCTTGATCTCGTGCGCCAGGCCGTCGGCCAGGCGCGACAGGCCGGCCGCTCGGCCCGCCCCGTCCGGCGTGTTCCGTGCGCTGCTCGACATGCTCGCGGCCTGGGAGCGTCCCCCGCCAGCGGATAGGCTACCCGACGAAGGCCGCCCATCCTCGTGCCCGAGACGCCGCCCGCCCTCCTGCCGTTCGCCGACGCGCCGCCCGACCCGGCGCTCGCGCGGCGCGTGACGCTCGCCCTGGCCGAGGGCGGCCTGGTCGCGCTGCCGACGGAGACGGTGTACGGCGTGGCCGCGCGCGCCGACCGTCCCGAGGCGCTGGCGCGGCTGGCGGCGCTCAAGGGCTCGCCCGAGCGCGCCTGGACCTGGCACGTCGGCACGCCCGAGGCGCTCGAGCTCTTCGACGTGCTGCGGCCGCTGGCGCGGCGCCTGGCCGGCCGCTACTGGCCGGGGCCGCTGACGCTCGTGCTCGAGGGCGCGCCCGCCCGCCTCGCCGCGCTCGCGCGCGACGGCTGGACCGGCGTGCGCCTGCCCGCGCACCGCGGCACGGCGGCGCTCCTGCGCGAGGCGCCCTTCCCGGTCGCGATGACGAGCGCGAACCAGGCCGGCGGCGCGCCCGCCACGGACGCGGCCCAGGTGCACGCGCTCTTCGGCTCCGGTCTCGCGCTGCTGCTCGACGGCGGCCCCTCCCGGCTGGGCGAGCCCTCCGCCGTGCTGCGGCTGGGGCGCGGGCGCTTCGAGCTCTTGCGCGCGGGCCTGCTCTCGCTCGCCGACCTGCGCCGCACGGCCGGGCTCTCGCTCCTCTTCGTCTGCACCGGCAACACCTGCCGCAGCCCGATGGCCGAGGCGCTGGCGCGCGCCGAGCTCGAGCGCCGCCTGGCCCCGCCCGACGGCGACCTGGGCGCGTTCGGCTTCCGCGTCGCCTCGGCCGGCCTGTTCGCGTCCGCCGGCGCGCCGGCGAGCGCGCCGGCGGTGCAGGTGCTGGGCGAGCGCGGCCTGGGGCTCGACGCACACCGCTCGCGGCTGCTCGACGACGACGACCTGCGCGGCGCCGACCGCGTCTACTGCCTGAGCACCTCGCACCTCGAGGCGCTCCTCGCCCGCGTCCCGCCCTCGGCGGCGGGGCGCCTGGAGCTGCTCGACCCGCGCGGCGAGGACGTCCCCGACCCGATCGGCGGCGGTCCCGAGGAGTATCGCTCCTGCGCCGAGCGCATCGCCCAAGCGGTCGCCGAGCGCGCGGCCGACTGGGCCTGAGGCCCTACTCCCCGCCCAGGGCGGACCAGGCCTCGTCGGCGTCGCGCGCCTCGAGCAAGGCGGAGCGCACGCCCTCGCGCGAGAGCGAGCGCGCCACGTCCGCCAGCGTGCGGATGTGCAGCAGCTTGCGCTCGCGCGGGATCAGGAGCAGCACCACGAAGTGCGTCTCGCCGTGGTCGATGCTGTCGAAGTTCAGCCCGCCGCCCGGCGGCAGCACCGCCAGGCAGGCCGCGATCTTGCTCAGGCCCTCGACGGCCGCGTGCGGGATCGCGATGCCACGCTCCATGCCGGTGGACATCGAGCGCTCGCGCGCGAGCACCGCCTCGTGGCAAGCGCTCGCCACCGCCGGCGGCAGGCGGCCGGAGACGGCCATGTGGCGCATCATGGCGTCGATCGCCTGCCACTTGTCGGCCGCATGGAAGCCCACGAGGATGTCCGCGGGGCGGAACAGCTCCTGCAGCGAGCTCACGCGCCGCCCGCTCCGCCGCGGACGCGCGCCGGCGCCCGTGCTCCTCGGATCCCCCCCATCGAGCGCTGCCTGGCCGCCGCTCGTGGCCGCCCCCGAGGGCGGCTCGCTCTCCGGGCTCGACTCACGGACCGAGAGCATAGGGAGCCCGTGCGACGCGGGCAATTCGCGCCCGGCGTCCCTCGCCGACGGAGAGCCGGCCCGCCGCTCAGCGGATCTTCTTGATGCCCAGGGGCCGCGCGATCAGGACCGCCGTGACGCCCACGAAGGCGCTGAAGAGCGCTCCCATCTTGGCCTCGCCCAGGAGGTGCGGGTGGTCGTAGGCCGCGCCCGCGACGAACAGCGCCACGGTCAGCCCCAGGCCGCCGACGAAGCCCGCCATCGCGAGCTCGCGCAGCCCCATCTTGTCGGGCAGCGGGAAGCCGATGCGCGCGCCCAGGAAGCCGAACAGCGTGATGCCGAGCGTCTTCCCGATCGCCAGCGACGCGAAGATGATCCAGGTCAGCGCCCCGATCCCGGCCAGCTCGACGCCCGCGCTGACGTAGGCGAAGAAGAACAGCCCCAGGTCCACGAAGAGCTTCAGGTCGTGCCCGAACGAGTGCAGCGGCGAGTGCGCCCCGTGCGGCTGGCCGGCGGCCGCGGCGCGGTCCACCTCGTCCTGCTCGATGAAGAGACCGGTGTCGTGTGCGGGTGCGGGCAGGAACGGCACGACGAAGACCAGCGCCAGCGCCGGGTGCAGGTTGGCCAGCACGAGGCCCGACCACGAGAGCGGCCCGGCCACGAGCACGTAGGGGTACCAGGAGCGCACCTGCGCGCGGCGCAGGGCGTACGCCACCCCCATCGCGAGCGCCACGAGCAGCAGCCAGACCGGCGCCGTCGGGTGCTGCGGGTCGCCGTACGCGGCGGCGATGATCACGAGCCCGATCGCGTCGTCCGCCACCGCCAGGAGCAGGAGGAAGCTGACCGCCGGGTGGCCGGCGCCGAAGACGGCGCGCGCCACCAGCCAGGCCAGCGCGATGTCGGTGGCCGTCGGCACGCCCCAGCCGCGGGCGAGCTGGGCGTAGGAGAACTCCGCGGGAAACGCTCCCTGCCCGTAGAAGAAGTGCAGCGCGACCAGGAAGACGCCGATCGGCCCCAGCACGCCGCCCGCCGTCGCGAGCAGCGGGTTGATCGCCTTGCCGATCGGGTTGAGCGAGCCTCCGGGCAGCGCCGCCTCGGTGATCTCCTTCGCCGCCAGGCCGAAGAAGAGCACCATGAAGATGTCGTTGACCAGGAAGTGGAAGGTCAGCTCGTGGCCGAAGATCGTGCGGCCGCCGAGGAGCGACCACTCGACCACGTGCTCGTAGGCCTCCGGCGCCAGGTTCGCGTGCAGCAGCGCCACGAAGACCCCCGCGATCAGGGGGATCGAGAACTCCTGCAGGAACGAGGTCAGGCCGCGCTTCGCCGGCTGGCTCACGGGATCGGCTCCGGGGGTCTTCTGAGGGGCGGGCGGGCGGGTCGGCGGCTTGGAGAGGACGGGCGCTTGCATGCCGCAGCCCTTCGACCGGGCTGGCCGCGGCCTTGACGGGTGGGCGCCGAGTGCGCCGGACCGGTCCCCGGTCCAGGACGCGGCGCCCCGCTGCGTCGTGGAGGCGGCGGAGGGTAGCAGCCGCGACGCCTTGCTCCCACGGGAAGATCCACCCGGCTCCGGCGTCCACGTCCGCCGCCTCGGGCGCCGTCTTTGCAAGCGCTGCGCCCAGCGGTTTGACACCGGCCACGGGGACTCCTAGAGTGCCTCCGCTCCCCGGCCGATCGACCGCCCTAAGCCTATACCTCGCAAAGAGATAGATACCGTGGCCGCAACTCCGGTACGACCGCCGCTGGCTCTCCCCCTCCTGGCCCTCGGTCTGTGGCTGGCCGCGCCCGCTCCCGCGGCGGCCCAGGACCAGGGCGTGCCGGCCATCCAGCAGGAGGGCGACTTCTTCATCCTGAACTTCGCGCAGGACCCGAGCCAGGGGGTCAACCTCGAGGAGTTCATCGTGCTCTGCCAGGAGGCGACCGGGATCAACTTCACCTACGACGACGCGACGCAGAGCCAGCTCAAGTCGAAGAAGGTGTTCATGACCGGCACGAAGCGCGTCCCGAAGGACGACTTCTACGCCTTCTTCCAGATCGTGATGTTCATCAACGACTTCGTGTGCGTGGAGATCGGCCCTCCGCACATCTCGGTCGTCTCGATCCAGAACCTCACGGGCCAGCGCGCGGGGACGCTGCGCCAGAAGACCGAGTACGTCCTGCCGAACCGGCTCGACGACTACTCGAACCAGCCCGCCGTGCTGGTCACGACCGTGCTGCACCTGCCGAACGTCGACGTGCGCGCGCTCTCGACCTCGCTGCGCGGGCTGCTCACCGACACGAACACGCAGAGCCTGATCCCCGCGGGCGAGCACTCGGTGATCCTGCAGGGCTTCGGCAGCTACGTGGCGGCGCTCGCGCAGCTCCTGTACCTGGTGGACACCGAGTCGGCGCTGACCGACGCCGTCACGCCGGTCTTCGACGTGCTGCCGCTCGAGTTCGCCGCGGCCGAGGACGTGGCCGAGCTGCTCGAGCAGCTGATCGAGACCCGCAACCGCGCGGGCAACGCGCGCCGCGTCGTCTCCCCCGAGCAGCAGGGCGTCTCGGGCGTGATCGGCGGCGGCGAGATCGAGACGAAGATCCTGGTCGACGGGCGCACGAACTCGCTGCTCGTGATGGCGCTGCCCGACGAGATGCCGCGCATCAAGGAGCTCGTCGCGCGCCTGGACACCGACCTGATCGAGCCCGAGCGCAACTTCCACGTCTACAGCCTGCAGAACGTCAACGCGGAGGACCTGGCGGACGTGCTCGACGAGTTCCTCTCCGACGCGGAGCGGCTCTCCCGGCGCCAGGGCGGCACCGGCGGGCGGGCCGGCAGCGCGACGCCCGGTCAGGCGCCCGTCGGCGGCACGTCGTCGGCCCAGAGCGACGAGGTGATCGTCGTGCCGGACCCGGGCGCGAACGCGCTCCTGATCGCGGCCAACAAGACGCGCTACGAGGAGGTGCTGGAGCTCATCCGCCAGCTGGACCGCCGCCAGGACCAGGTCCTGATCGAGACCGCGCTGATCGAGCTCACGGGCACCGACTTCCGCGACCTTGGCGTCGAGCTGGCCTTCGCCGACACGAGCGGCGACGGCGGCTTCGGCGCCACGAACTTCGGGCTCTCGACCCTGGTGGACAGGCTCGACGCGGACGGCAACCCCGTCGCGGCGGGCGGCGTCGGCGACGGCGTCCCCGACACGCGCGTGCCGCTGCTCGGCGACGGCATCACCGCCGGCATCCTCTCCGCCGACGACATCAACCTGCCGTTCCTGATCGCGGCCGTGCAGCGCAAGGAGGGCGCCAACGTGCTCAACGTGCCCTCGGTGCTCGTCAACAACAACGGCTCGGCGCGCGTCGTCACGCTCGACGAGCAGCCCACGACCACGATCACGGCCACCGGCGGCGGCGCCGCGGGCACGCAAACGCAGGAGAACTTCCGCGAGTTCGAGGAGGCCGGGATCACGCTCGAGATCTCGC
>CADEGS010000272.1:0-2662 GCA_902826945.1 uncultured bacterium
GTGCACCCCGAGGACCTGGTCGACCTGGCGGCCAGCGTGATGGACTGGGAGCACCTGCGCCACGTGCCCGTCGAGGACACCGAGGGGCGCCTGGTGGGGCTGATCACGCACCGGCACCTGCTGCGCATGGTCTCGAAGGGGAACGCGGATCGTAAGCCGGTGGCCGTGCGCGAGATCATGCGCGCCAACCCGGTCACGGTCGCGCCCGAGACGAGCACGCTCGAGGCGATCGCGCTGATGCGCTCGCACAAGGTCGGCTGCCTGCCGGTCGTGAGCGGCGGGCGCCTGGTCGGGATCGTGACCGAGACGGACTTCATCGACGTGGCCGCGGGCCTCCTGGAGCAATGGCTGCGCGAGGAGGAGTGACGACCCAGGCGGCGCCGCGCGAGCCCGCGGGGCTCGTGCTCGAGGAGCGCGTGCTGGGCGCCTTCGGCGGCCGCGAGCCCGGTCCGCTGGTGGTCGTCACGGGCGGCGTGCACGGCAACGAGCCGGCCGGCATCCTCGCCGTGCGGCGCGTGCTGGCCGCGCTCGAGCGCGACCGCCCGCGCCTGCGCGGCAAGCTCCTGGCCCTGGCCGGCAACATGGGCGCGCTGGCGCGCCGCGTGCGCTACCAGCACGAGGACCTGAACCGCATGTGGAGCGGCCCGGCGGTGGCGCGCAACCGCGAGCGCGCCTGGGACGAGCTCGAGCCCGAGGCGCGCGAGCAGCGCGAGATCCTGGCCGAGATCGAGAAGGCCATGGGCGAGCGCGAGTGGAGCGAGGTCGTGCTGCTCGACCTGCACTCGACCTCGGCCGAGGGCGCGCCCTTCAGCATCATGGCCGACACGCTCCAGAACCGGCGCATCGCGTTCGCGCTGCCGATGCCGGTCATCCTGGGCCTGGAGGAGCGCGTGGCGGGCACGCTGCTCTCGTGGTTCAGCGAGCTCGGCCACACCGCGGTGTGCGTCGAGGGCGGCCAGAACGAGAACCCCGCGACGGTCGAGCACCACGTGGCGGCGGTATGGATCACGCTGGTGAGCGCGGGCGCGATCGACCCCGCCGACGCGCCCTGGGTGGTGGAGGAGGCCGGGCGCCTGGAGGAGACCGCCTGGGGGTTGCCGCGCGTGGTCGAGATCCGCTACCGCTTCCCGGTGCCGACGGGCATGCGCTTCGCGATGGTGCCGGGCTACTCGAACTTCGACATCGTGCGCGCGGGCGAGGTGCTGGCGCACATCGGCTCGGCGCGTCAGGTCGAGGTGCAGTCGCCCTCCGACGGCCTGCTCCTGATGCCGCGCTACCAGGGCCAGGGCGAGGACGGCTTCTTCCTCGGCCACGAGGTGCGCCGCGTGTGGCTGCGGATCTCGGCCGCCCTGCGCCGGCTGCGCCTGCAGTGGATCCTGCCGCTCCTGCCGGGCGTGCGGCGCGACCGCCAGGACCGCCTGACGCTGCGCGCCGACCCGCGCGTGGCGCGCTTCGGGCTGGTCGAGCTCTTCCACCTGTTCGGCTTCCGCTGGGCGCGCAACGAGGGGCAGGACCTGGTCTTCGTGCGCCGGAAGGACCGTTGCTAGGCGGGAAGGCGGCCGCGCGGCCGTCGTCCGCGGAGCCCTTGGACGCGCGCGCGCCTGGCCTGGACCTGGAGCCGGAGTACGACGGCCTGACCTGCCTGGTGACGGGCGGCGCGGGCTTCGTCGGCTCGCACCTGGTCGAGGCGCTGCTCGCGCGCGGCGCGCGCGTGCGCGTGCTCGACGACCTCTCCGCCGGCCGTCCGGAGAACCTCGAGGCCGTGCGCCACGACGCGCGCCTGCGCGTGGTCGTGGGCTCGGCCGCCGACCCGCGCGCCGTCCTGGAGGCCGTGCGCGGGGCGAGCGTCGTCTTCCACCTGGCCGCGGTCGTCGGCGTGCGGCGCGTGTGGGAGGCGCCGGCGCACGCCTACGAGGCCAACGCGCGCTCGAGCGCGCTCGTGCTCGCCGCGGCGGCGCGCGCGGGGGCGCGCGTGCTCTTCGCCTCGAGCTCCGAGGTCTACGGTCGCGGCGGTCCCGCGCCGCTGGCCGAGGACGCGCCGCTGCTCGCGGGCGCCGACGATCCGCGCCGCTGGGCCTACGCGCGCTCGAAGGCGCTGGGCGAGGCGCTGGCGGAGCGCCACGCGCGCCGGGACGGGCTCTCGGCCGTGTGCGTGCGGCTGTTCAACGTCGTCGGGCCGCGCCAGCGCCCCGAGGGCGGCATGGTGCTGCCGCGGCTCGTGCGCCAGGCGCGCGCCGGCGAGCCGCTGTGCGTCTTCGGCGACGGGCGCCAGACGCGCAGCTTCCTCGACGCGCGCGACGCGGCGCGCGCGCTGTGCGCGCTCGGTCGTCCGGGCGGGCCGACCGGCCCGTGCAACCTCGGGGCGGAGCGCGAGACGAGCATCCTGGCGCTGGCCGAGCTCGTGCGCGACGCGCTCGCGCCGGGCCTCTCGATCGTGCGCGTCCCCTACGAGGAGGCCTACGGCCCCGGCTTCGTCGAGCCGCGGCGCCGCCGTCCCGACCTGACGCGGCTGCGCGCGCTGACCGGCATCCGGCCCGCCGTGCCCCTCGAGCGCACCGTGCTCGAGCTCGCGCGCGAGTGCCCGGCGCGCCCGCTCTCGGGCGCGGTCCCGGGCTGAGGAGCGAGCGGGTCTCCGCCGCATCCCGCGCGGGCCCGGTCCCGG
>CADEGS010000272.1:2762-5466 GCA_902826945.1 uncultured bacterium
CCGACTCCGGAGCGCCGACCGCCTGCCGCCCGCCCCTAGCCCGAGCGCGCGAAGGAACTTCCGCCGCTCGACCGATGAGCGCGTCGCCGGCTGCGCCCGAAGCGCCCGGCCATCGCTTCCACGCCTTCCTCGAGGAGCGGTATCCTTTGGACGCCGGGACTGCCCTCGAGGGCCGCCACCGCCCCCCCCTTCCATGCGCCGCGCCCTAGCCGCACTCTGCCTGGCCGTTCTCGTCGCCCTGCCCGACGCGCAGGCCCGCGCAGAGACCGCGGCCCAGGGCCACGCGCCGAGGGTCGGCTCGCCGACCGCGCTGCCGCGCCTGGTCGCCCAGCCGCCGTCGCTCGCCTTCGGCGCGCTGGAGAGCGGGCAGGAGGCGGAGCTCGTCTTCACGCTGCGCAACAAGGGCGGCCTGCCGGCGACGCTCGACGAGCTCGCCTTCGAGGTCGGCGCGAGCGGGACCTCCGAGACCTACGTCGCCGAGCTCTTCGGCACGAGCTACGCCGGCGCGGCGGGGGCGGTCTCGTACGCGCTCGACGAGACGCTCGCCGCGGGCGCGACGACGCAGGTGACGGTCACCTTCGCGCCGCTCGAGGCGCGTCTCGACGAGGTCGTGCTGAAGATCGGCGGCGACTTCCCCGCCGTGCGCGTGACGCTGACCGGCCTCGGCGGCCACCAGGGCGACGCGTACCTGCACGTCGTCGTCGAGGGAGCGCACGTCGCGGTCGACTACGACGGCGACGGCCAGGAGCCGATCCTGCTCGACGGCAGCCCGTCGCACACGCACGAGCCCGGCTTCGCGATCGTGGGCTGGAGCTGGTCGGAAGGGCAGCAGGCGCTCGGGAGCGGGCCGCTGCTGCAGACCGACGCCGCGCTCGGCCCGCACGTCTACACGCTGACGATCGAGGACGACAACGTCCCGCCGCGCAGCCTGGAGGGCACGCACGCGCTCGACGTGGTCCCCGCGAGCGCCGTGCCGGGCGTCCTGGCGCGCTACTACCAGGCGACGCCGGGCGGCGCCGGCGCGCTGCTCGACGCCGTTCCCGCGCAGCCGGACTTCGGCGAGGTCCTGGACGGCCTCGACCTGCCGCTCGGCGGCAGCGTGGGGAGCTCGGCCATGAGCGAGGACGTGCTCGTGCGCCTGGTCGCGGACCTCGCGATCGCGACCGAGGACACCTACGACCTCGCGGCCTCGGGCGGCGTCGGCCGCCGGCTCCTGCTCGACGGCACGCCCGTCACGGGGCCGCGCGTGCTCGCGCCGGGGCCGCACCGCGTCGAGGCGCGCTTCGCGCTCGACGCCACCTCGGACCTGCCGGTCCTCGTGACCGTCGCGCAGGGCGCCGGAGCGCCCGCGGCGCCAGACCCCGCGCTCCTGACCCACGACGAGTCGGACCTGGCGCCGATCGTGAACTGGATGCCCGCGAACGGGCTCGCCGCGGGCGGCAACCCCGTCACCCTGGAGGGGCTCGGCTTCTTCCCGGCGGGCTCCGTCGTCGTGCACTGGGGCGCGGCCGACCTCGACCTGGACGACTTCACCGCGCTCTCCGCCGGCGCGATCTCCTTCGTCACGCCGCCGGGCGATCCGGGCCCGATCGCGGTCACGGTCGAGACGCCGCAGGGCACGAGCAAGCCGCGCTCGTTCCAGTACGAGATCGACGGGCCGGTGCCGATCCTGTTCGTGAACACGCGCACCATGACGGTGCCGCAGCCCACGGCCGCCGCCTGGGGGCCCGACGGCAAGCTCTACGTCGCCGCGCTGGACGGGCGCATCACGATCGTGAGCTTCGACCAGAGCTACGTGCCGACGAGCGTGGTCACGCGCCCGGGCGTCTCGGGGCTCTCGAACAACGACACGCTGGGCATCGCGTTCGACCCCTACGACCCGCCCTCGCCGGTGCGGGTCTACGTCGCGCACGGCCAGCACTTCGTGAACGGCGGCGTGCCGCCGACCGGGCCCTCGCCGTACACGGGCCAGGTCAGCATGCTCGAGGGGCCGGGCTTCGACGCGCCGGTGCCGGTCGTGACGGGGCTGCCCGTCTCGAACCACGACCACGCGCTGAACGCGATCGAGTTCGACCACGACGGCGACCTCCTGATCTGCGTCGGGAGCGCGACGAACGCGGGCGTCGCGCACGCCGGACAGGGCTCGCTGCCGGAGTCGCCGCTCTCCGCGGCGATCCTCGAGGCGCGCACCTCCGACCCGGCCTTCGACGGCGCGGTGCACTACGCGCTCACCGCGGGCGGGGCGCCCGACGACGACCAGCGCGACGGCGAGCTCGTGGACCAGACGAGCGGCGACGTGACCGTGCGCGCCGCGGGCACGCGCAACCCGTTCGACCTGGTGCTGGCGACGAGCGGCCACCTGTACGCGACCGACAACGGCCCGAACACGAGCTTCGGCCCGGCCTCGACCGGCCCGGACACGGAAGACCCCGACCCCTACGACCCCGACGAGCTCCTGCTGGTCGAGAAGGGGAACTACTACGGGCACCCCAACCGCAGCCGCGGCCGCACGGACCCGCGCCAGGACGTCTACCGCCGCTCCACCGTCGGCGCGAGCGAGCCGGAGACGTTCACGCAGTCGCTGGTCAGCCTGCTCTCCTCGACCGACGGCCTCGACGAGTACCGCGCGAACACCTTCCAGGGGCAGATGCGCGGCGACCTGGTGGCGCAGAAGTGGGGCAGCAACGTGCGCCGCATCCAGCTC
>CADEGS010000273.1 GCA_902826945.1 uncultured bacterium
TCGACTTCTCGGCGCGGAAGGTCGGCCCGAAGCAGTAGACCTTGCCGTGCGCCATCGCGCTGGCCTCGGCGTAGAGCTGGCCGGACTGCGTCAGGAAGGCGTGGCGGTCGAAGTACTCGACCTGGAAGAGCGTCGAGGTGCCCTCGCAGGCCGCCGGCGTGAACATCGGCGAATCGACGCACACGAACTCGCGCTCCTCGAAGAAGCGCCGCAGGCCCATGACGACCGCGTCGCGCACGCGCAGCAGCGCCCACTGCTTGCGGCTGCGCAGCCACAGGTGGCGGTGGTTCAGCAGGAAGTCGGGGCCGTGCTCCTTGGGCGTGATCGGGTAGCCGTCGGCCGCCTGCAGGACACGCCCGCCCTGCACGCGGATCTCGTGGCCGCCCGGCGCGCGCGGGTCGGCGGCGACCTCGCCGCGCAGCACCACGCTCGACTCCTGGCCGGCGGCGGCGAGCGCGTCGAACAGCGCCGGCTCGACGTCCGCCTGCGCCACGATGCACTGCGCCAGGCCGCTGCCGTCGCGCACCTGCACGAAGTGCAGCTTGCCCTTCGAGCGCTTGTTGTAGATCCAGCCGCACAGCTCGACCGCACGGCCGACGTGCTCGCCGAGGTGCGCGACCGTGACGCGGGGGACGGAGGAGTCGGACATGCTAGGGAGCGGCCGAGCGCGCGCGCTCAGGGGAAGATGGAGTAGGCGGGATGGACCTCGACGTCGGTGATCCGTCCGCCGCGGATCACGACGCGCCCCTTGTGCAGCACGCCCTGGCGGCGCGCCTCGACCAGCGCCTCGCCGCCGCCGCGCGCGAGCTCGACCAGCTTCTCGGGGCGCGTGACGATCTGCACGCGCTCGAAGCCCAGCGCCAGCAAGCGGTTCACCACGCGCTCGCCCAAGTCGTCCGGCGCCGCGGGGACGAGCCCGGCGCCGTCGGCGCGCCCCTGGCGACCCTCGACCGCGCGCAGCAGCGCGTCCTCCAGCCGCTCCTGCGTCTCGCGCAGGTCCACCAGCAGGTGCTCGACGCGGCGCAGGTCGAGGTCGGAGCGCTCGTTCAGGAGGCGCGCGAGCGCGGCGTGGATGTCCTCGACGCGCGCCAGCGGCTCGGCGCGCGCGCCGAGCTTCTTCAGCTCCGCCAGCAGCAGCCACGCGAGCACCGCCGCGGCCGTCGCGAGCACGACGAGCACGATCAGGAGCGCGAACGCCGCCTCGGGCATCCAGCCCGCGCCGGAGCCGGCAAGCGACCCGCCTTCCTCCTGGAAGAGCAGCATGGCGCGCGGAGGATACACGCCCAGCCGCGCGCTTGCAGCCGCAGGGCGCCGCCGTAAGGTGTGCGCCCATGGCGCGCTGGCTGGCCGTCACGATCGCCCTGGCGGCGCTCCTGGGGGTCTTCCTCCTGCCCGAGGTCGATCGCGCGCGCCTCGCCTGCCTGTCCGCGCACGAGTTCTTCGCGCCCGAGGAGCCGGGGCACGAGACGCTCTTCCTGCCCTCGGGCGAGGCCTTCTCCGGCCTGACCGAGCAGGTCCTCTCCGGCCCGGCGGCGCGCCCGAAGCCCGAGGGCGGGACGGAGCTCGCGCTCTACGGCGTGCGCATCGGCGCCGAGGCGGAGGCGCGCGCCGACATCGCCGCCAACCTCGTGCTGCGCCGCAGCATCGTGCGCGGCCTGCGCCAGAACGCCGACGCGCGGCACGCCCCGCTCTCGATCGTCGGCGAGGAGGCGCCCGTGGCCGAGGCCGGCGGCGCGAGCTTCTACCTGCAGCTCGTCGGCGACGAGCCGGTGCTGGTCTACGACGTGCGCGGGAGCGACGCCTCGCGCACCGTCGTGCGCCGCGGCTGGACGCCCGCTCGGCGCACGGCGCTCCTGCCGGCCGTCATGGCGGTGGTGCTGGCGGTGCTCTTCCGCCGGCCGGTGCTGGCGCTCTCGTGCGGCGTCCTGAGCGGCGCCTTCCTCGTGCACCGGGCGCGCGGCGACGGCCTGCTCGCGAGCGCCGGCGGCGGAGCGCTCGACGTCCTGCGCCGCTACCTGTGGGACGAGGTGTGCAAGATCGACCGGCTCGAGATCGTCGGCTTCGTCGTGTGCATGCTGGCCATGGTCGGCGTGATGACGCGCGCCGGCGGCATCCGCGGGCTCATGGACCGCCTGGCGCTGCTCGCGCGCGACGCGCGGCGCACGCAGCTCGCCGCCTACGCGATGGGCCTGGCGGTCTTCTTCGACGACTACGCGAACACGATCCTGGTCGGCTCGACCATGCGGCCGCTGACCGACCGCTTCCGCGTCTCGCGCGAGAAGCTCTCGTTCATCGTGGACAGCACCGCCGCGCCCGTCGCCGGCATCTCGATCTTCAGCACCTGGATCGCCTTCGAGGTCTCGACCTTCAGCGCGCAGCTCCCCGCGGCGGGCCTCGCGCCGGGCGACGGCTACTCGGTCTTCCTGCAGACCGTCCCCTACAGCTACTACTGCCTGTTCGCGCTCGTCTTCGTCGGCCTGATGGCCCTCAGCGGACGCGACTTCGGCCCGATGCTGCGCGCCGAGCGCCGCGCGCGCGCGACCGGCGCGCTGGTCGCGCCCGGCGCGACGCCGATGGTCTCGTCCGAGACGACCTCGCTCGACGCGGCGCCCGGCGTGACGCCGCGCGCCTGGCGCGCGCTCGTGCCGCTGGCGGTCTTCATCGGCGGCACGCTGCTGTGGATCCTCCACCGCGGCGGCGCGCTGGAGCGCCTGCGCGCGGGGGAGCTGTTCACGCTCGCCGGCGCGACCGGCGTGCTCTACGACGGCAGCGGCTCCGAGCCGCTCTTGGTCGGCGCGGCGCTCGGCCTCTTCGCCGCCGGCCTGGCCGCCGTCGCCGCCGGCATCGGGCGCGAGCTGCCGCGCGCCGCCTGGACCACGCTGCGCTCGATGTGGGTCGCCTTCGCGATCCTGTACCTGGCCTGGATGATCGGCAGGGTGTGCGAGGACGTCGGCACGGCCTCGTACATGACGGCGCTGGTCGGCGAGGCGCTCGACCCGCGCCTCTTGCCGGCGCTGCTCTTCGTGCTGGCGGGCCTGGTGGCCTTCGCCACGGGCTCGTCGTGGAGCACGATGAGCATCCTCCTGCCGCTCGTCGTCGGCCTCGCGTACCACCTCGGGCTCGACGCGGGCCTGGCCGGGACGGCGGTCGAGAGCGGACGGCGCCTGATGGTGCTCGCCATCGCCGCCACGCTCTCCGGCGCGATCTTCGGCGACCACTGCTCGCCCATCTCGGACACGACCGTGATGTCCTCGATCGCCTCGGCCTCCGACCACATCGACCACGTCCGCACGCAGGCGCCGTACGCCCTGCTGGTCATGGCCGTCGCCCTGGTCGCCGGCTACCTGCCGGCCACGTACTACGGCTGGCATCCCGCCGCCTCGCTGGCGCTCGGCACGGGCCTCCTGGTCGCGGCCCTGGCCGTGCTCGGCCGCACGAGCGAGCCCGCCCGCGGCGGCTGACCCGGCACGCATGGCCCGTCGCCTGATCCTCGGCGTGCTGTTCGGCGTGCTGGTCTACGCCGGCATCCTCGTGTGGGCCGACCACGAGCAGCTGGCGCTCTCGCTGCAGGACATCGCCTGGTGGACGGTGCCGGCGGCGATGGGCCTCTCGCTCGCGAACTACCTCGTGCGCTTCCTCAAGTGGGAGCGCTACCTCGCCCTGCTCTCCATCGACGTGCCGCGGCGCACGTCGCTCCTGATCTACCTCTCCGGCTTCTCGATGGGCGTCACGCCGGGGAAGATGGGCGAGGTCCTGAAGTCCTGGATGCTGCGCCGCGTGTGCGGCGTGCGCATCCACGAGAGCGCGCCGATCGTCGTCGCCGAGCGCATCACCGACCTGCTCGGCTACCTGATCCTGGTCGCGATCGGCGGCATCGCGACGCAGCCCGAGCTGCAGTGGGTGTTCTGGGGCACGCTCGTCCTGTGCCTGGCGGGCATCGCGCTGGTCGGCTCGCGCCGCTTCGCGCGCTGGACGACGGCGCTGCTGGCGCGGCTGCCGCTCGTGCACGGGCTGGCGCCGCGCGTCGAGCGCAGCTTCGAGACCACGCGCGTCCTGCTCGCGCCGCGCGAGGTGCTCCTCCCGACCGCGATCTCGGTCGTCTCCTGGGGCTGCGAGTGCGTCGGCTTCTGGCTGCTCGCCGACGCCTTCCTGCCGGGCGCGATCTCGCTCTCCTACGGCGTGTTCGCCTACGCGACGAGCGCGGTCCTGGGCGCCGTCGCCATCATCCTGCCGGGCGGCCTGGGCGCGACGGAGCTCTCGCTCGGCAAGCTCCTGCGCCCGCGCTACCAGGACTTCGGCCGGCTGACGGTCGAAGCGGCGCGCTCCAAGGCCGTCGGCGCCGTGCTGCTGGCGCGCCTCTCGACCCTGTGGTTCGGCGTCTTCGTCGGCCTGGTCGCGACCGCCGTCTTCCAGCGCCGCTACGGCCGCGTCGAGGTCGGCGAGGCCTGACCCGCGCCCCGCCCGCGCCCCGCGGCCAGCGCGGCCAGGCAGGCGAGCGCCGCGCCGAGCGCGAGCCAGGCGTCCGTCGCGCCGCCCGCGCCCGCGCCCCTCGCCGGCGGCGGGTCGAGCGGCGCGCGCTCGCGCGGCTCGCCCG
This sequence comes from uncultured bacterium, assembly GCA_902826945.1. The sequence continues at coordinate 4,595 of CADEGS010000273.1, forward strand.
CGCGCCGGCGCTCGTCCAGCGGCACGACGCCCGCGGGCGGCGCGCAGGCCTCGTCGAGGAGCTCGGCCCACGACACCGCGAAGGCCGCCGGGTCGCCCGCGGGCTCGTCGAGGCGCACGAGCGACGTGCGCACGCGGCCCGGCGCGCGCTCGACGACGCGCAGGCGCTCGCCGCCGTCCGTCTGCGCGTCGAGCCACGGACGCCAGGGGGCGTCGTCCGGCGCGCCCTCGAGCGCCGCGGCGGCCCCGGCAGCGCTCCAGCCGTCGCGCGCGCAGCGGACGGCGCGCGGCTCGCCCGCGGCGACGAGCTCGAGGGAGAGCGCGGTGCGCGGCGAGGGGCCCGGCGCGCGCGCGACGCCGCGCGCCTCGCACCAGGCCTCGAGCACGCGCTCGAGCGGCGCGGGAAGCGCGTTCCCGCCGCCCGCGCGCACGCAGGCCTCGCGCGGTGCCGGCGCGCCGCCGGGCACGACGCGCTCGCCGTCCCACACGAGCAGCGCGCCGCCGGTCGCGCCGCTTGTCGCGCCGATCGGGCCGGGCGCCGGGCGCGCGCCCGGCGCGACCTGGCCCGCGCGCGCGGGCGGCGGCTCCGGCGCGACGTCGGTCACGAGCGTGACGCCCGGCGCGTCGAAGGCCTCCCAGCCCGGCGCCGCGCCGGGGTCCGCCGCGCGCCACCAGCCCGCGGGCGGCGTCGCGCCGGGCGCGAGCACGAGCTCGCCGCCGCCGCGCAGCAGCCAGCGCACGCGGTCCGCCGCGCGCGCGCGCGCGCCGACGAGCCGCGCGGCGCGCGCGATCCCGGCCGCGGCGCGCGTCGTGCCGCCCTCCTCTCGCGCGGCGAGCTCCAGCGACGGCCGCGCATCCACGACC
>CADEGS010000274.1:0-2913 GCA_902826945.1 uncultured bacterium
ACCTCGATCAACGTCCTGTGCGGCCACGAGACGTGCTTCAGCCGCGAGATCTCGATCGGCGGCGCGGACATGACGCAGGCCGCGGCGCGCCGGCTCAACCTGGAGAACTTCGAGGCGGAGCAGATCAAGCGCCAGCCCGACGGCCGCGAGGCCGAGATCGGGCGCGCCATCTCCCCGGTCCTGGACGACCTGGTCAGCGAGCTCTCGCTGTCGCTCGACTACGTCGAGAACCGCGAGGGCCTGCGGGTCGAGGAGGTGCTGCTCTCGGGCGGCGGCGCGATGGCGCCGGGCGCCGTCACCTTCATCGAGCAAGCCACCGGGCGCACGACGCGCGCCTGGAATCCCCTGGAAGGCCTGCGTCTGGCCTCCGATCGCATCGACGTCGAAGAACTGGAGTCCTGCGCGCCGTCCCTGGCGGTCGCGATCGGGCTCGCCTCGAGGGTGCGCGCAGCATGATCCTCATCAACCTCCTGCCCGGCGAGTTCCGGCAGAAGCGGCGCACGCCGCTGAAGTACATGCTGGGTGTGACGGCCGCCGTGGCCGTCAACGCCTGCCTGGTCGCGTGGTGGGGCTGGACGGCCTTCGGGGCGGCGGCCGAGGTGAAGTCGGAGCTCGCCGTCCTGCAGGACACCGAGGCGGGCCTGAAGCCGCAGGTGACCTACCACAAGTCGCTCGAGGCGGAGTCGAACATGTTCCGCTCGCGCGAGCAGACGCTGGACCAGATCACGAAGAGCCGCGTCGGCTGGACCGAGAAGATCGACCAGCTGGTCGAGCTGATCAACCGCGGCGGCGAGGAGAAGTACCTGATCTGGCTCGACGACCTGAGCGTCGACCAGAAGCAGCAGCGCAACAAGGGTTCCGCGGGCATGCTCAAGGCCGGCGGCAACTCCGGCTCCGAGAACTTCGCGCACGTCGCGAACTTCCTCGAGGACGTCGAGGAGTCCGATTTCGCGCGCGACTTCGGCAAGCCGAAGCCGCCCGAGGGCTCGGAGACCAAGGTCGACGAGAACCTCTCCCCGTCCACGGTCTGGGGCTTCGAGCTCGAGCTCGCCCTCAAGAACCCCGAAGAGAGGGCCCGCAAATGACCGAGCGCAAGCGATGGATCACGATGGTCGCGGTCAGCGTCCTGTGCGCTGCGGGCGTCGGGACGATGATCTACCTGCAGCACCAGAAGATCGTCCAGCGCCGCACCGAGATCGCTTCCCTCAAGAAGAAGATCGATCAGGATCGCGAGCTGATCAAGAAGACGCCCGACCTCACGAAGGAGGTCATCATCCAGCGTGAGACGGACGTCACGATCAAGGAGATCCTCTCCGACGAGACCGACATCAACAACTTCGTGCGCACCCTGCGGCGCTTCGAGGAGGAGTCGGGCGTGTCGATCTCCTCGATCAAGCAGCAGCGCGGCCAGAGCAAGAAGAAGAAGGAGGACTTCGACCGCGTCGGCTACACGCTGAGCTTCGACGCGGACGCCTTCCAGCTCCTGGCCTTCATGAACCTGGTCGAGAGCGACAAGCGGCTCATGAGCGTCCCGGCCTTCAAGCTCTCGGCCTCGCGCGCGAGCGGCGGCCGGAAGCAGGCCCAGGGCACGCCGCGCCACAAGGTGCAGATGGACATCGAGACCTACGTGTACTCGCCGAAGGGCGAGGGCAACGAGGTCAAGATCGACCACTACGAGCGCAAGCGCGACCTGCTGATCAGCGAGATCTCCAAGCGCACGAGCGAGCTGAAGGTGCCCACCTTCGACTACAAGGGCCCGCGCGGGCGGCGCGACCCCTGGGTGGACCCGCGCATCCCGGTCGACGGGCCCGACGGGCCCGGCCTCACGATCGAGGAGCAGATCGCCCTGGTCGACGGGCTGGTCGAGAAGGCGCGCGAGGCGCAGCAGATCTCCGGCGACGCCAAGGGCGCGGAGAACCTGATCGCCGAGATGAAGGCGCGCGCCCTGCTCGAGGAGAAGCTCACGCTGCTCGAGGAGGAGATCCGCCGCGTCCAGAAGGAGAACGGCCTGACGTTCCTCCCCGCCAACCGGCGCTTCGAGAGCGAGGTGGTGCTGGTCGTCGCCTCGCTGCGCGAGGCGACCGGCGTCACCGACCCCGCGACGCCCAGCGTCGTGGCGCTGCGCGAGGCGGCCGAGGCCATGGAGCGCCACATCGAGGCCAGCGAGTTCGAGCTCGCCCTCGACGCCTTCAAGACGGTGGAGACGCGCCTGGCGGCGGCCGAGAAGGACAACCTGAAGCTGCCCCTGGTCCAGACGCTGCGCGAGCTCGAGCGCCTGTGCAAGACCGTCCTGGAGTTCGAGAAGATCGAGCTGACCGTGGGCGGCATCGCCCTCTACGAGGATCGACGGCCCGTGGCCCTGATCAACGGGCAAGCCGTCAGCGAAGGCGAGCTCCTCGGCGACGAGCTCTTCGTCCGCAACATCCGCAAGGACCAGATCGAGTTCGCCTTCCGGGGGATGGTCCTCGCCATTCCCGTCGAATCAGGGTCCACCCTTCCCCAGTAAGGGCCGTCCCCGGCCTTCCAACCAAGAACCATGAACAGTCGCATTCTCAGCCTCCTGCTGGCGGCGGCCGCGGTCCTGTCCGCTGCGCCCGCGGCGGCCCAGGCCCCCATCCCTGACGCGCGGGTGTCCTTGCGCGTCGACAACCGCACGCTGGACGAGGTCGTCCAGTACCTGCGCGAGCAGTCGGGCTACAACATCGTCGTCGTCGAGGGCGGGGACACCCCGGTGTCGATCGACGTGACCGACGTGGACTGGCTGCAGGCGCTGGACCTGGCGGCGGAGCTGGCCGGCTGCGTGGTGGACCAGCGCACCGCCGGCGTGCTGGTGGTGGACCGGCCGCCGCGCGTCGACTTCGCCTTCGACAACGCCGACGTGCGCCAGGTGATCGACACGATCGCCAAGCTCTC
>CADEGS010000274.1:3013-5452 GCA_902826945.1 uncultured bacterium
TCGCCTTCGACAACGCCGACGTGCGCCAGGTGATCGACACGATCGCCAAGCTCTCCGGCGCGAACATCGTCGTGGCGCCCGAGGTGGCCGGCACGCTGACCCTGCGCCTGACCGACGTGCCCTGGCGCGACGCGCTGGACGTGGCGGTCAAGACGCTGGGCTACGTCGTCGTGGCGGAGGACCGCGGGATCCTGCGCATCGTGGACCCGCTAAGCCTGCAGGCCCAGATGGAGACGCGCAGCTACCAGCTGCGCTACGTGCGCCCGCCGGGCAACTACGTCCCGATCATCGAGTCCGAGTTCCTGATGCGCACGACCAACGTGCGCCAGCAGGGCGGCGGCGGCGCCGGCCAGGTGGACTACGCGCGCCTGTTCCCGGTGATCGGCGCGCTGAAGAAGGCGCTCTCGCCGGGCGGCGACCTGGACTACATCCTCGAGCAGAACGTGATCATCGTGCGCGACACCGCCCAGGTGCACGCGTCGATCAAGGAGATGCTCGACCGCCTCGACGTCGAGCCCGCGCAGGTGTTCGTCGACGTCAAGTTCGTCAGCACGTCGAACAACGAGGTCTTCAACCTGGGCGTGGACTACGGCGACCTGGGCCCGGCCGTCTCGATCAGCGGCGGCCAGGTGCCCGTCACGCTCCCGTTCAACCTGGGCAGCGGCGGCTTCGAGGACGGCATCATCGCGTCGCCCACGGGCACCGGCCCGTTCGCGAACGCGGACGGCTCCGGCAACGGCGGCGCCACGGTCATTCCCGACACCATCTTCGGCGCCCTGTCCTTCACGCAGGTGGCGGCCACGCTGCGCCTGCTGCAGCGCGACGCGTACACCGAGGTCGTCCAGGCGCCCAAGATCATCGCGCTGGACGGTCGCGAGGCGACGATCTTCGTCGGCGAGACGATCCGCTACGCCGAGGCCAAGAGCGAGCAGGGCCAGGCCGGTGGCCTGCAGCTGTCGGTCTCGGAGGCCGGCGGGTCGCCCGTCGAGGTCGGCTTCCAGCTCCTGGTCGTGCCGCACGTCGTGCCGGGCACGAACAAGCTGACGATGGACGTCATCCCGAAGGAGACGAGCCTGTCGGGCACGGGCGACAGCCCGATCGCGCCGGCCGGCTTCGACGTCTTCACCGTCGGCGCCTCGGGCCTCGAGGGCTCGATCGCGCTGCCGCGCAAGCGCTCCTCGACCATCGTGACCAGCATGCTGCTCGAGAGCGGCCAGACCGCAGTGATCGGCGGCCTGACGACGGAGACGGAGATCGAGCGCACCACCGAGGTGCCCTACATCTCGAAGATCCCGGTGCTGGGCTGGCTCTTCAAGTACAACGAGGAGACCACGGACAAGCGCAACCTGATGGTCTTCGTGACCCCGACGGTCGTGCGCTCCAGCGCCGAGACGCAGCGCCTCGTGCGCCGCGAGCTCGACGAGCGCCGCAAGGAGTACGGCAAGCGGCTCGAGAAGATCCTGTACGGCGGCGCGGGCATGCCGAGCACGCCTCCGGCGAGCATGGCCGAGCCGGCGCAGCGCTCCGCCGCCCAGGGCTCGGGCGACTACCAGTGGGGGACGTTCCTCGAGGACCCCTCGGACGCGCCCACCCCCGGCTCCAGCAACTGACGCACCCCGCGGGGCCCGGGCAGCAGCCCGGGCCCCGCCGGTTTTCGCGCCTCCGGGTTCGACAGCCGGGGCGCGATTGACCACCATGGGACCACGGCGGGGGGCCGTTCGGTCGCCCGCGACGCGCCGATCGGCCGCCGCCCGCAAGAGCGGGGCCGACCGCGTCCCCGACTCTTTCCCATCACGAACAAGCCACGCTGACGATGCGCCGCCCGGCCGCCGGCCGGGAGTCGAACGCGCCTCCCGCGACCCTTCTGCGGTCCGGGCTTCCAGGGCGGCATCCGTGGCTTCCTGGCCTTCGTGGCACCGGCTCGCGCGCTGCCTCGCGGATGCTCCCGCGTCCTGCGCTGGCGCGCGCGACCCAGCGATCTTTCCCATGACCGTACATCCCTTCTCGGGGCCCAGCGCCTCGAGCCCGGACCCGCGCAGCGCGGGCTCCGACGTCGTTTCTTTCTCCCACTCCGGGCGTGCGAGCGAATCCGCGCCGCACGCCATGACCGGCTCCTTCGGTGCGGGCCTCGACGCGTCCGGCCGTCCGACGGGCGGCGGCGCCTCCCTGGCACCCGAGGCGCCGCGTCGCAAGCGGCGCTCCCGCTCCGGCGGCCGCAAGCGCCGCGGGCGCTCCGCCGAGGGCTCCGCGCGCGACGGCGCGGACGAGCCCGCCGACGAGGGCGCATCGCCCGAGGCGGACGCCGAGCGCGGCGGCTCGTCCTCCGACGAGACACGCGAGGGCGGCTCGCGGCGCTCGCGCCGGAGACGCCGCGGCGGTCGCGGCAAGCGCGTCGCGCGCGCCGAAGAAGGCCGGGCCGACGACGATCGTGGCGACGAA
>CADEGS010000275.1:0-1940 GCA_902826945.1 uncultured bacterium
TCCGCGGCGAGCGGCCCGGCGCCCGGAGGGTCCGCGCTCATGCGCGCGAGTCTACCCGACGAGGAGCGACGAGCCCGAGGCGCGGCGCGCCTACCCCAGCGCGGCCTCGGCCGCCGCGTCGAGCTCGACCACGAGCCGCCGCGTGGCGGCGAGGGGCAGCGCCAGCGCGATCGGAGCGAGCGCCCGCTCGGCGAAGGCGAGCAGGAGGCCCGTCGCGCGCTGGCCCTCGCTGCGGTCGAGCAGCCACCAGAGGATCACGCCCAGGTGCGCGAGGTAAAGGACGCGCCCCAGCGCCCGCGCGGGCGCACCCCGCGGCGCGTCGCTCGCGCCCGCGACCGCGACCTCGAAGGCGCCTCGCACGCGCTCGCGCGAGAACGCGGTGCGCGAGGAGAAGACGCCCTCCTCCGCGCGCCCGACGAGCAGCGGGACGAGCCCGGCGAGCACGTCGCGATGCGGTCCGAGGACGCGCAGGCTGGCGCGCAGCGTGAACAGGAAGCGCTCGCGCCAGCGGCCGTCCGGCATCGCCTCGCACGCGCCGACGAGGTCGCGCGAGAGCTCGTCGTAGAGAGCGAGCACGACCGCCCGCTTGCTCGGGAAGTAGCGGTAGAGCAGCCCCGCGCTGACCCCCGCCTGCGCGGCGATCTGGCGCAGTGTCGTGGCCTCGAAGCCCTGTCGGCCGAAGAGCCCGATCGCCACCCCGTAGATGTGGCGGCGCATGGCCTCGCCCTGCGGCGTCGCGCCGCGGGGCCGCCCGCGCCCGCGCGCCGGACGCCGGGGGGCGTCCGGCTTGTTATTCGTGAACATGTTCACTAATATCTCGAGAGATCGGTCCGCGGGCAAGGCGCGACGTCGAGCCGTCCCCACGCGCCCCCGGCAGAGGCTCCCGGCATGAAGATCGTGATCCCCGGCGGCAGCGGGCACCTCGGCGGGCTTCTGCGCGGGTTCCTCGAGGCGGCGGGCCACCATGTCGTGGTCGTCGGCCGGCGCGCGGACGCGGACGCTCGCTGGGACGGCCGGACGCAAGGCGACTGGACGCGCGAGCTCGACGGCGCCGACGCCGTGATCAACCTCGCCGGGCGCAGCGTCGACTGCCGCTACGGAGCGCACAACCTGAGCGAGATGCTCTTCTCCCGCATCGACTCGGCGCGCGCGGTGGGCGAGGCCATCGCGAGCGCGCGGCGCCCGCCGCGCGTCTGGATCCAGGCGAGCACGGCGACGATCTACGCGCACACGTTCGGCGCGCCGCACGACGAGCGCTCGGGGACGCTCGGCGGGAGCGAGCCCGACGCGCCGCTCTACTGGCGCTTCAGCGTCGAGATCGCGACCTGTTGGGAGCGCGCGCTGGCCGAGGCGCCGACCCCGGCCACGCGCAGGGTCGCGCTGCGCACCGCGATCGTGATGTGGCCGGGCCGGGGCGGGCCGTTCGCGAGGCTCTTGGGCATCACCCGCGCGGGCCTGGGCGGCCGCCTCGCGGGCGGGCGGCAGTACGTCTCGTGGATCCACGGCCTCGACTTCGCGCGCGCCGTGCTATGGCTGCTCGAGCGCGACGGCTTCGAGGGCGCCGTGAACCTCGCCTCTCCCTCTCCCCTGCCGCAGGCCGAGCTCTCGCGCGTCCTGCGCCGGGCCGCCGGGATCCCCTTCGGCCTGCCGGCGACGCGCTGGATGCTGGAGGCGGGCGCCGTGCTCCTGCGCACCGACACCGAGCTCGTCCTCAAGAGCCGCCGCGTCGTCCCGGGCCGGCTGCTCGACGCCGGCTTCGCGTTCCGCCATCCCGAGTGGCGCGGCGCGGCCGAGGATCTGATCCGCCGCGCGCAGCAAGGCGCGCAGGCGCCGCTGCCGGCGCCGGGCGGAGGAGAATGGTGACCCCTAGGGGATTTGAACCCCTGTCGCCAGGATGAAAACCTGGTGTCCTAGGCCTGACTAGACGAAGGGGCCACGCG
>CADEGS010000275.1:2040-5358 GCA_902826945.1 uncultured bacterium
GCGTGTCGTTCGCGTGGCTGCGCGGCTCGGGCTCGACGCCGAGCACGACGCGCACGCCGCTCTCCTCGTGCAGCCGGCGCAGCATGCGCGCCGCATCGGCCAGGCCGGCCGCGCGCGCGGCGCGCTCCGCTGCGCCGGCGCCGCCGAAACCGCCGGCGTGCGTGCTGAGCGAGAGGTGCGAGGCCGCGGCGGGCGCGCGCGCGGCCGCCGTCGGGCCGCGGGCGAGCGCGGCCGCCGCGTGCGCGACGTCGCGCGTGAACGCCAGCCGCTCGGGCGCGGACCAGGCCGGCTCGAACACGCGCGCCTTCAGCCCGGGTCGGTGGAAGCCGCCGGCGGGGAAGGCGTTCCAGGTGCAGGGCTCGAGCGCGTGCTCCTCGAGGAAGCGCGCCAGGCGGTCGAGCGCGCCGCCCGGCCTCGGGACGAGCGTGCCCGGGGAGAGCGACGCGGCGAGCTCGCGCGCGAGCGCGGCGCTCCACCACGGGCCGATGCCCAGCGGACCGAGCGAGCGCCACGCCTCGCCGCCGCCGGGCGCCGCCGTCGCTCCCGCGCCGAGCTCCTCGCGCAGCAGTCGCCCCAGCGGCAAGGTCACCGTGCGCAGCCCCTCGAGCACGCCCTCGAGGTCCTCCGCCGGATGCACGTTCAGGCCGTACGCGAGGCGCACGCCGCGCCCGGGGTGCAGGGCGTGCTCGAAGCGCACGTCAGGCGGGAACCGGCAGCCCCTCGTCGATCAGGAGCACCGGGATGCCGGAGCGCACCGGGTAGCAGACCTTGCCGTCGGCGCGCACGAGGCCGGCCTCGAGCGCGTCCCCCACCGCCGCGCCGCCGACGTTCGTCACGCGGCCCGCGGCGATGGCCGCGTTCAGGCGCGCGAGCAGCGCCGCGTCGGCCTCGGCCAGCGGCTGGTGCGTCTCCGGGCAGGCGAGGATGGCGAGCAGGTCCTTGTCGATCACGCGGGGAGGGCCGCGGCGGTCGCGGCGAGGCGAGGAGGGTAACGCCGGCCGCACGGCCGCGGAAGGATGGGAAGCGGCCCGCCTCCCGGACTACCTTGGTGGCGATGGCGAAGACGTCCCCCGCCCCCCTCGAGCGGCCCGCCGGCGCGCCCGGAGCGCGCGCGCCGGCTCGGCTCGGCGTCGCGCTCGCGCTCGTGCCGGCGGCGCTCGCGCTCGTGCCGGCGGCGGCCGCGCTCGCTCCGCCGCAGGACGCCGAGGGGCCGACGCTGGGCGCCGCGCTCGATCCGCTGCTCGCGCGCGCGCACGCGCGGCCCGAGGCGACGGCCTGGCTGACGCTCGAGGCCTGGCCGGCGTGGGACGACGCCGCCTGGGACACGACCGCGCCCTGGACGCGCTGGAGCGACGCCGTGCGCGCGCTGCGCGCGGCGCGCGCGGAGGCGGAGGGCGAGGAGAGCGCGGCCGCGCGGCGCGCGCGCGGGGCGCTCGCGCTGTGCGCGCTGGCGCAGGGCCGCTTCGAGGAGGCCTGGGAGCACCTCGCGCGCGCCGGCGACCCCGACGCGCTGGCGGCGCTCGTGCCGCGCCTCCTGCCCGGGGCCGCGCCGGGAGCCGTCGACGGATCGGGCGCGCTCCCGGGTGGCGCGCGGCTCGCGCCCGCGCTGCCCCCGGCGCTCGGGATCGACCCGCGCGAGGCGCGCGAGATGCGCTCGGCGCCGTTCCGGCTCGGCGCGGCGACGCTGACGCTGCGCGTCTACTTCGAGCCGGGCAGCGGCGTGCAGCTCGACCTGGAGCACGTCGCGGGCGGGCCGGCGGCGCTCGCGCTCGCGATCCCCGTCCCGCTCGAGGCCGCGCTCGAGCGCGTGTACGTGGACTGGGACGAGGTGACGCCCGAGGCGGGCGGCGTGCGCTTGGAGCTCTCGGACGAGCGGCGCGCGATCTCGGTCTGGGCCACGCTCGACTACCGCGCGCCGGCCTTCCCGCGCACGCTGCCCGAGGCGCTGGCGCGCGCGCTCGCGCGCGCCGGCGTGCGCGCGGCGCAGGACGCCCCGCCGCGCGCCGCGCGCTTCGCGGAGATCCTGGCCGGGCTGCTCGACGTGCCGCTCGCCGCGGGCGAGCCGCCCTCCGACGGCCTGGCGCCGCTCGAGCTCTCGGCCGCGGCGGCGGCCGAGCTCGGGGCGCTCGTCGGCGCCGCCGAGCGCTTCCTGCTCGAGCGGCCCGCCCCCGCGGAGCCGGGAGCGGGAGCGGAAAAGGAGGCCGGGTCCCCGCCCGGACACTAGCTTGTTCGCCATGCACCGCCAGCACCGCCAGAGCTTCCTCGAGGTCCTCGCGCGCGAGGGCGCCGCGGCGGTCGTCGCCTCCGGCGCGCCGCGCGTCCGCAACCACGACAGCGAGCACCGCTTCCGGCCCGCGAGCGACTTCTGGTACCTGACCGGCTTCGACGAGCCGGAGGCCGTGCTCGTGCTCGCGCCGCGCGCCGACGCGCGCGCGACGCTCTTCCTGCGCCCCAAGGACCGCGAGCAGGAGGTCTGGTCGGGCCGCCGGCTGGGCGTCGAGGGGGCGGTCGAGCGGCTGGGCGTGGACGAGGCCTTCCCGATCGACGAGCTCGCGAAGCGCTTGCCGGGACTCCTGGCCGGCCACGAGTCGGTCGTGTACCGGCTGGGCGAGGACGAGGAGCGCGACGCCCAGCTCCTGGCCGCGCAGCGCGCGTGCCAGCGGCGCCGCTCGCGCGAGGGCGCGCGCGCGCCGCTCGCCTGGGTGGACCCGAGCCGCTGGCTGCACGAGCTGCGCCTGGTCAAGAGCGCCGCCGAGCTGGAGGTCATGCGCCGCGCCGCCGCGGTCTCGGTCGAGGCGCACCGCCTGGCGATGCGCGCCGCCGCGCCGGGCCGGAACGAGTGCGAGGTCGACGCGCTGCTCGGCTACACCTTCCGCCGCCACGGCTGCACCGGCGCGGCCTACGAGAGCATCGTCGCCGGCGGCGCCAACGCCTGCATCCTGCACTACACGCGCAACGACCAGCCGCTCTGCGCGGGCGAGCTCCTGCTCGTGGACGCGGGCGCCGAGCGCGACTACTACGCCTCCGACGTCACGCGCACCTTCCCGGTGGACGGGCGCTTCACGCCCGAGCAGCGCGCGCTGTACGAGGTCGTGCTCGACGCGCAGCGCCAGGCGATCCTGGCCGTGCGCCCGGGCGCGCGCTTCGTCGATCCGCACCGCGTCGCGACGCGCCGGCTGGCGGCCGGGCTGCTCGAGCTGGGCCTGCTGCAGGGCTCGCTCGACGAGGTGTGCGAGAGCGAGGCGCACGTGCGCTTCACGATCCACCGCACGAGCCACTGGCTCGGGCTCGACGTGCACGACTGCGGCGCCTACTTCG
>CADEGS010000276.1 GCA_902826945.1 uncultured bacterium
CGCCGGGCGTGCGCTGCCCGATGGAGCTCTCGACCTACTTCCGCATCAACGCCGCGCAAACGGGGCAGTTCGAGCGCACGCTGATCGTGGCCGACGACAAGAGCTACGTCAGCTACCTCGAGGGCTGCACCGCGCCGATGCGCGACGAGAACCAGCTGCACGCCGCGGTGGTCGAGCTGGTCGCGCTCGACGAGGCGCAGATCAAGTACTCCACCGTGCAGAACTGGTATCCCGGCGACGCCGAGGGCAAGGGCGGCATCTACAACTTCGTCACGAAGCGCGGCAAGTGCCAGGGGCGCGCCTCGCGCATCTCCTGGACGCAGGTCGAGACCGGCTCGGCCATCACCTGGAAGTACCCGAGCTGCATCCTGCAGGGCGACGGCTCGGTGGGCGCCTTCTACTCGGTGGCGGTCACGAACAACCGCCAGCAGGCCGACACCGGCACGAAGATGATCCACGTCGGGCGCGACACGCGCAGCACGATCGTCTCGAAGGGCATCTCGGCCGGGCGCAGCCAGAACACCTACCGCGGCCTGGTGAAGATCCAGAAGGGCGCCCAGGGCGCGCGCAACTACTCGCAGTGCGACTCGCTCCTGATGGGCGAGCGCTGCGGCGCGCACACCGTGCCCTACGTCGAGTCCGCCAACCCCTCGGCCCGCATCGAGCACGAGGCCACGACCTCGAAGATCGGCGAGGACCAGCTCTTCTACTGCCGCCAGCGCGGCATCTCCGACGAGGACGCCGTGTCGATGATCGTCGGCGGCTTCTGCAAGGACGTGCTGCGCGAGCTGCCCATGGAGTTCGCCGTCGAGGCGCGCAAGCTCCTGGGCGTGTCCCTGGAAGGCGCGGTCGGCTAGGCCGCGCGCACGAGGAAACGCGATGACGTTGCTCGAGATCGAGGACCTGCACGCCCGGGTCGGCGGCAAGGAGATCCTGCGCGGGGTCCACCTGACCGTCGAGGCCGGCGCCGTGCACGCCATCATGGGCCCCAACGGCTCGGGCAAGAGCACGCTGGCGCACGTGCTGGCCGGGCGCTCCGGCTACGAGGTGACCGCCGGCAGCGTGCGCTTCCGCGGGCAGGATCTGCTGGCGCTCTCGCCCGAGGAGCGCGCGCGCGAGGGGCTGTTCCTCGCCTTCCAGTACCCGGTCGAGATCCCGGGGGTGAACAACTCCTACTTCCTGCGCGCCGCGCTGAACGCCGTGCGCAAGCACAAGGGCGAGCAGGAGCTCGACGCGCTCGAGTTCCTGAACCTGGTCAAGGCCAAGGTGCGCGAGCTCGGGATGAGCGAGTCGTTCCTCGAGCGCTCGGTCAACGAGGGCTTCTCCGGCGGCGAGAAGAAGCGCAACGAGATCCTGCAGATGGCGGTGCTCGACCCGCAGCTCGCGATCCTCGACGAGACGGACTCCGGGCTCGACATCGACGCGCTGAAGGCGGTGGCCGAGGGCGTCAACCGCCTGAAGAGCGAGCGGCACTCGGTCCTGTGCGTGACGCACTACCAGCGGCTGCTCGAGTACCTGGTGCCCGACCGCGTGCACGTGCTCGCCGGCGGGCGCATCGTGCGCTCGGGGACGAAGGAGCTGGCGCTCGAGCTCGACGAGCGCGGCTACGGCTGGATCGAGGCCGGGAGCGCGGCCGGGAGCGCCCGGTGATCGAGATGCTCGAAGGGCGCGGCACGGCCGCGCTGCGCGAGCGCCTGGAGGCGCTGGCCGCGCCGGGGGCGCCGCTCGCGGCGGAGCGCCGCGCCGCCTTCGCGCGCTTCGAGCGCCTGGGCTGGCCGACGCGCCGTCTGGAGGCCTGGAAGTACACCTCGGTCGCGCACCTGGCGAAGGCGGCCCTGGCGCGCCCGCGCGGCGAGCCGGAGCTGGATGCCGCCGAGCGCCGCGCGCTCGGCCCCGAGCTCGGCGGCCCGCGCCTGGTGCTCGTGGACGGGCGCCTCGCGCCGGCGCTCTCGCGCGGCGCCGAGGCGCTCGCGCCGCGCGCGCTCGGCGCCGGCGACGCGGCCGCGCTGGACGCGCGCGACGAGACGCACCCCTTCGCCGCGCTGAACGCGGCGCTCTTCGAGGGCGGGCTGGAGCTCGCGCTCGAGGCCGGGCGCGCGCTCGAGCAGCCCGTGGAGCTCGTGCTCGTCCGGCGCACGCGCGACGCCGCCGTGTTCCCGCGCGTGCACCTGCGCCTGGAGCGCGGCGCGCGCCTGCGCCTCTTCGTGCGCCACGTGGACCTCGGCACGGGCGCCTCGCTCTCGGCCGGCCTCTTGCGCGCCGAGCTCGGCCAGGACGCCGCGCTGGAGCACTGCGAGCTCGTGCCCGACGGCGGCGCGGGCTCGCACCTGGGCCTGCGGCGGGCCGCCCTCGGGCGCGACGCGCGCCTGACGAGCGGCGTGCTGCTGCTCGGCGCCGCGCTGCAGCGCGACGAGCTCGAGGTGCGCTTCCGCGAGCCCGGCGGCGAGGCCGAGCTCTCCGGCCTGGCCGTCGCCGGCCGCGGCCAGCACGCCGACTGCCGCACGTTCGTGGACCACGCCCCGCCCGCCTGCGCCAGCCGCCAGCTCTACCACGCCGTCGTCGGCCCCGAGGCCCACGCCGTGTTCAACGGCGCCGTGCTCGTGCGCCCGCACGCGCAGGGCACGCAGGCGCGCCAGACGAACCGCAACCTGCTGCTGGCCGACACGGCGCGCGCCGACACCAAGCCCGAGCTCGAGATCTTCGCCGACGACGTGCAGTGCTCGCACGGCGCGACGATCGGGCAGCTCGACGAGACGGCGCTCTTCTACCTGCGCTCGCGCGCGCTCGGCGAGCGCCAGGCACGCGCGCTCCTGACGCGCGCCTTCGCCGCCGCGATCCCGGCGGCCGCGCGCACGCCCGCGCTGGCGGCCGCGCTCGAGCAGGCGCTGGAGCGCCGCCTGGAGGCGCCCGACCTCGAGCAGCACGCGAGCCCCGCATGAGCCCCGCCCCCCGCACCGCCACCCCGCGCCCCGTGCCGGCCCTGGACGTCGCGCGCATCCGGGCCGCCTTCCCGGCGCTGGCGCAGGAGATCGACGGCAAGCCGCTGGTCTACCTCGACAACGCCGCCACGTCGCAGAAGCCGCTGGCCGTGCTGGAGGCGCTCGACGGCTTCTACCGCCGCGACTGCGCCAACATCCACCGCGGCGTGCACCGCCTGAGCGTGCGCGCCACCGAGGCCTACGAGAACGCGCGCGCCCGGCTGCAGCGCTTCCTCGGTGCGCGCTCGCGCAAGGAGGTCGTGTTCGTGCGCGGCGCGACCGAGGGCGTGAACCTGGTCGCGCAGAGCTGGGCGCGCCCGCGCCTGCGCCCGGGCGACGAGATCGTCGTCACCGAGCTCGAGCACCACTCGAACATCGTGCCCTGGCAGATCCTCTGCGGGCAGACCGGCGCCGTCCTGCGCCCGGCCCCGATCGACGAGCGCGGCGCCGTGGACCAGGACGCCTTCCGCGCGCTGCTCGGTCCGCGCACGCGCCTGGTGGCGCTGGCACACGTCTCGAACGCGCTCGGCACGATCAACCCCGTGGCCGAGATGGTGGCCGCCGCGCACGAGGTCGGCGCCGTGGCGCTGGTCGACGGCGCGCAGGCCGCGCCGCACCTGCGCGTGGACGTGCGCGCGCTCGACGCCGACTTCTACGTCGTCTCCGGGCACAAGATGTATGGGCCCACGGGCATCGGCGTGCTGGTCGCGCGCGAGAGCCTGCTCGAGTCGATGGAGCCATGGCAGGGCGGCGGGGACATGATCCTGTCGGTGTCCTTCGAGGGCACGACATGGAACGAGCTGCCCTACCGCTTCGAGGCCGGCACGCCGCACATCGCGGGCGGGATCGGCCTGGGCGCCGCCGCGGAGTTCCTGGACGGGCTGGGCCTGGAGAGCGTCGCCGCGCACGAGGACGAGCTCCTGCGCCGCGCCACCGAGCGCGTCGGCGCGATCGAGGGCGTGCGCCTCGTCGGCACGGCGCCGCACAAGGCCAGCGTGCTGTCCTTCACGCTCGAGGGCATCCACCCGCACGACCTCGGCACGGTGCTCGACCAGGAGGGCGTGGCGGTGCGCACCGGCCACCACTGCGCCCAGCCGGTGATGACGCGCTACGGCCTCAGCGCCACGACGCGCGCCTCGTTCGGCCTGTACAACACCCTCGACGAGGTGGACCGCCTCGTCGAGGGCATCCACGTCGCCAAGCGCCTGTTCGGCTCATGAGCGGCCTGCGCGAGCTGTACCAGGAGGTCATCCTCCACCATTCGAAGGCGCCGCGAAACTTCGGCGTGCTGGAGCACGCCAACCGCGCCGCCGACGGTCACAACCCGCTGTGCGGCGATCGCCTGCACCTGACGCTCGACGTCCATGACGGCCGCGTGCGCGACGTGCGCTTCCGGGGCGAGGGCTGCGCGATCTCGACCGCCTCGGCGTCCGTCATGACCGACGCCCTGAAGGGCGTCAGCGAGGAGCGCGCGCGCGAGCTCTTCCGCGCCTTCCGCGCCATGGTCACCGGCCAGGGCGAGGCCGACGTCGAGGCGCTGGGCAAGCTGGGCGTGTTCGCCGGCGTGCGCGACTTCCCCGTGCGGGTGAAGTGCGCGATGCTCGCCTGGCGCACGCTCGAGGCCGCGCTGGGCGGAACGCACGACCCCGTCAGCACCGAGTGAGACGAGCATGAGCGCCGAGCACCAGGGCCACCACCAAGCCCCGCCGCCCGCCCCCGCAGGCTTCCGACCGGAGCACGCGCGCGAGGAGCCGCGCTCCGAGCTCGAGCAGCGCATCGTGGACGCGGTGAAGACCGTCTACGACCCCGAGATCCCGGTCAACATCTACGAGCTCGGCCTGGTGTACGAGCTCGTCGTCACGCCCGAGGGCGCGGCGCACCTGCGCATGACGCTGACCTCGCCTGCCTGTCCCGTCGCCGGCTCGCTGCCGGGCGACGTCGAGAACACCGTGCGCAAGGTCGAGGGCGTGACCGCGGTCAAGGTCGAGGTGACCTGGGACCCGCCCTGGGCGCCCGAGATGATGACCGACGCGGCGCGGCTGCAGCTCGGCATGTTCTGAGCCGACGTCCGCGGGGGGCGCGCGCGCTACCCTCGCGGGCATGCAACCCTCCCTCACCTCCGGCCGCTCCGCAGCCGCGCGACTGGCCGGCGGGCTCGCCTGCCTGCTCGTGGCCCTGGGCGCGTCGGCGGCGCTGGCCGGCCTGGGCTGGAGCGCCCTCCCCGGCTGCGGCCCGGAGAGCCCCTGCGCGCGCGCCGCCGCCAGCGCCTGGGGCCACGTGCCGCTCCTCGGCTGGTCCACGGCCGAGCTGGGCCTGGTCCACTTC